>JAZBPL010000258.1:0-34743 GCA_036351635.1 Desulfotignum sp. | reverse complement strand
GGTGGCTGGGCAGAGAAGCGGAGCAAAAAGCGGCGGCTGTCATGAAAGCCAAAGAGATTGCCATCACCCTGGATCTGCACTTAGGAGAACATGCAGACAGTTTCCTGTTCTGTGATTTCAGTGAAAACTATGTCAAGATCAATGCCGACTACCGGTCCTGAACCTGAAAAAGGGCCCATGCGGCTGCAGAAATTTCTGGCCAAAGCAGGGGTATGTTCCCGGCGGGCTGCCGAAAAACTGATGGTTGACGGCCGCATCCAGGTCAACGGGGATACGGTTACCACGCTGGGCACCCGTGTGGACCCGGACACCGATAAGGTGGTGTATGACGGCAGACCAGTCCGTCTTTCCCCCCAAAAAAAATGTGTCTATATTGCCGTGAACAAACCAGAA
Organism: Desulfotignum sp.; assembly: GCA_036351635.1. Taxonomy (GTDB): domain Bacteria; phylum Desulfobacterota; class Desulfobacteria; order Desulfobacterales; family Desulfobacteraceae; genus Desulfotignum. Next base: position 34,350 of record JAZBPL010000258.1, on the reverse strand, counting down.
GGCGTGGTCACCTCCTGTGCCAGGAAACACAATGACCGGATCATCCTGGACCTTGTGCCGATACAGGAGCGGATCTTTCCTGTGGGCCGGCTGGACAAGGATTCCCAGGGCCTGGTGCTGCTCACCAATGACGGGGACCTGCACAACAGGCTGTCCCATCCCTCCCACAACCATGAAAAAGAATACCATGTCACCACAACCCATCCTGTAAAAGATGCGGATCTTGCGGCCATGGCTGGAGGCATGAAAATCCAGGGCAAGAAAACCCGGAAAGCAAGGGTGCGGCGGACAGGAAAAAACAGGTTCATCATTGTTCTCAAACAGGGACTGAACCGGCAGATCCGCAAGATGGTGGGAAAGACCGGAAACCAGGTGGAAACCCTTTTGCGGGTCCGTATGGCCAATATATCTTTGGGGGATCTTCAGCCCGGGGCCTGGCGGCACCTGACCCCGGAGGAAATTGCCGGCCTGACCTGTCTACCCCAGTGACCGTATGCCCACTGCAGACCGGATCTTTTCCAGAAAGGGTACAGAATATGCCCTTGCCTTGTCCGCGCCTTTGGCCAGGATATCTTCAATATCCTTCGGGTTTTTCATCAGTTCATCATACCGCTGCCGGGGTTCGGCCAGAATGGCGTTGATATATGCATACAGTTCCTGCTTCATCACCCCCCAGGCGATGCCTTCCTGGTACCGATCCGCCATGGCCCGGGTTTCCGCCTCTGTGGCAAAGGCCCTGTAAATGGAAAACAGCGTGCAGGTGTCCGGATCTTTGGGTTCATCCGGTCCCAGGGAGTTGGTCTGGATCTTCATGATCAGTTTGCGCAGCTTTTTTTCCGTGTCAAACAGCGGGATGAAATTGTTGTAACTCTTGCTCATTTTCCGCCCGTCCAGGCCGGACAGTACGGCAGTGTTGTCATCCACCACCACTTCGGGCAGCACAAACAGTCCGCCATACACATGGTTGAACCGGGCGGCAATATCCCTGGTCATCTCCAGGTGCTGGACCTGATCTTTTCCCACCGGCACTTTTTGTGCATTGAACATGAGAATATCAGCCGCCATGAGAATGGGGTAGGAAAAAAGCCCCATGGTGATGGCCTGGTCAGGGTCCTTGTTGCCGGCGGCTTCATTTTCCTGGACCTTTGCCTTGTAGGCATGGGCCCGGTTCATCAACCCTTTTGCCGTAAGGCAGGTGAGTATCCAGGTCAGTTCCGGGATTTCAGGAATGTCCGACTGGCGGTAAAATACGCAGTTTTCATGGTCCAGGCCCAGGGCGATCCAGGCAGCGGCAATCTGAAGGGTGGATGCCTGCCGTTTTACCGGATCATGGTTTTTGATCAATGAATGGTAGTCAGCCAGAAAATAATAGGAGGTCAGGTGTGGGTCCTTGCTGGATGCCACAGCCGGCCGGATGGCCCCCACAAAGTTGCCCAGATGGGGGGTGCCGGAGGTGGTGATACCGGTTAAAAAGTCTGCATTTTTCATATGTTTTCAGGTTTCCAAAAAGATAAATATAATTAGGGGTTACCTTTGATGATCAAACCATGGTTTCTGGCAAACGTGATCATCACATTGAACCTTGCCTGTTCCGGTTGCCTGGCCGGGGAAGTATCAGAAAGAAACGATTTTAGCAACATTAAATCAACCCTTTGGTCCGGGCATATGCTGCGGCAAAAGCGATCTCTTTTTTCCGGGTGTCAAGGTCCCCGTCCAGCTTTGCATTCAGTACCCGGGAAAATATTTTCGTAAATTCAGGACCGGGTTTCACCCCGATATTGATCAGGTCCCGGCCCCGGATCAGCGGTTTCACATGGCGGTAATCGGTATAAAAATTGGAGATGGCCTTGCGCACAGCCTCATTTTTTGTCAGGGCCATCATGTACAGGATGCATTCGGTTTTAAAGTTTATCAACGCCCAGTAGAGTTCCTGGCGGGAAACAGGAAAATTGGATGCAATGAAATTCAGCCGGTTCTCCGCTTTATACCGGGTTTCCATCAGCAGCCGGGCTTCGCTGACCGGCACCATCAGCCGTTTGCATATCTGCTCACACACGGTAAAGGGGCACCGGTGCAGCAGCACCATGAAATACACGGCCCACCTGGGGTATTTTTCATCCACATACAACAGGTCATGCCATGCCAGTGTCTTGTTGACAGATTCAAATATCACATATGTAGCAGGGGTGATCTCCAGCTGGGGGTGGATCACTTTTTCAAGGCCGTACGATTCCATGGTGTGGATGGCGGGAATGGGGTTTTCCTCGCTGAATATCTGTTTGAGTTCCGACAGGACACGCAGCCCGCTCAGGTTCTTAAAGCAGTCCACCTTAATGGCATTTTTAATGAGATTGGATGTTACTTTGCCGATCTTGAACCCGAACCGGTTGGAAAATTTAATGGCCCGGAATATCCGGGTGGGATCTTCCACAAAGCTTAAGTTATGAATGGTGCGAATGGTTTTGTCCTTCAGGTCCCGGTTGGCACCGAAATAATCGATCATGGTGCCGAAACTGTCCGGATTCAGGCTCAGGGCAAGGGTATTGATGGTAAAATCCCTGCGTGCCAGATCCCTTTTGATGGAGCTTTTTTCCACAATGGGCAGGGCTGCCGGAAAATTATAGTATTCCAGCCGGGCCGAGGCCACATCCACTTTGATATTGTCAGGAAAAATGATCACAGCAGTGCCGAATTTTTTATGGGTATTTACCCGGCACCCCCTTTTTTTTGCAAAATGTCTGGCAAAAAAGATCCCGTCTCCTTCCACCACAATGTCAATATCATCCACCCGGCGCTGCAGCAGAAGGTCCCGGACAAACCCACCCACCACATAGAGGTTGAGGTTGAGTTCATCTCCTGTTCTTCCGATGGCCCTGAGCAGATCCAGGGTGCGTGCATCCAGCCGCTGTTCCATGATATTATGAATTTGCCGCTTTTTGGTGTTCTGTCTTTTGAAAATGAGCTGATCCGTGTGTTTAACCGCCTTGTTGTGCTGGACCAGATAATTGAGCAGATCGGTGCGGGTGATGACACCGGTGATGGTGCCGTTGTCAATGACCGGGATGATCCGCTGCTTTTCTTCGATGATCTTGTATTCGATCTCATCGATATCTGCATCAGATGAAACAGATGAGGCTTCTGAATTCATGTATTCTTCCACCGGTCTGTCCTTGAGTTTGTGGAAAAAAATTTTTTCCACCACCTGGCGGGAAATGTATCCTTCATAGGAATGCTTGTTCTCATCCACCACCACAAGGGTATTGATATTGTAACGTGTCATGATGCTGCCTGCCTGTTCACAGGAGGCAGAGGCGGCAATGGTGATGGCAGGAGAGGACATCAGGGTTCTGGCCACCTGAATTTTCCTGGTGGCCTGCTTTACCTGGTCAATGACCATCAGTTCCACCTGGGTGAGGGTGTGGTTTTCCACCTTGGCAGATGCGGCATAGGCATGGCCGCCGCCGCCAAAGGATGTCAGAATTCTGCCCACATCCACTTCCGGTATACGGTTTCTGGCAATGATATTGATCTTGTTGCCCATGAGCACGATGGCAAAATACAGGTCCAGGCTTTCCATGCGCACGATTTTCTGGACAATGGATGCCAGATCTGTAATATAATATGATGCGGAAATGGTGGAAATATGCACTTCAATGCCGTTGATTTTGTGCACGGTCATCTCATTGAGCAGTTCATTGAGCCAGGCGACCTGCTCCGCCCTGATCTCCCTGACAACCAGGCTCACAATTGTGTTGAGGCTGGCACCGCAGGACAGAAGATACCCTGCCTGGATAAAATCCGCCCGGGTGGTGGAGGCATGGGTGAACATGCCGGTGTCTTCATATATCCCCAGGGCCATAACAGTGGCTTCTTCCGGTGTGGGGACGATATTTTTTTCCTGGAGGATCTCCCCCAGTATGGTGGCGGTGGCCCCGTAGGGTTTAAAGACTTCCATATCGGCAGTCACATCATCCGGTCCCGGGGGGTGGTGGTCATATACATGAATGGCCACCTGTTTGTTCTCCAGCAGCTCAGTTACTCCCAAAAGCCGGCTTTTCTGCCGGGTATCCACCAGCACCAGGGTGCGGGTATCTGTAAAATCAATGGATGCCGGATCTGCCATATTGAACAGATAGCTCATGGAGGAGATGAAAAAATCCCGCAGATTTTTTTCCTGGGACCCGGGAAAGATGATCAATGCCTCCGGATAAAGCTTCTGGGCTGCCAGCATGGCGGCAATGGCATCATAATCTGCATTCACATGGCTGGTGATGATGGTTTTGGCACGGATACCTTTTTTTTTGCCCTGCACGGATCAACTCCTGTTGAGATTGCACGATTGATGATATATAGACTATCTGAATCAATTTTACAAATCCTGCTGTTCTGGTATAATCAGTTGCGATTGGAGACCAAGGACCATTTACCCAAAACATGAAGGAAGTCATATGCCGGTTATCTATCAATGGAAAGGCAAGAACCCCAGAGGCAGAACCGTAAAAGGTGAAATGGAAGCGGAAACCGTTGAACAGGTCCGCCAGAGTCTTGTCAGAAGAAAAATAATCCCTGGCAGAATCAAGCAGAAACCCAAGGACCTTTTTGAAAATGTGTCATTTCTGCAGCCCAGTGTGAAAGAAAGCGACGTGATAATTTTTGCCAGGCAGTTTTCCACCATGATAGATGCCGGCCTGCCGCTGCTGCAATGCCTGGAAATTCTCCAAGCCCAGCAGGAAAACCCCACCTTTAAAAAACACCTGAAAAAAATCAAGGAATCTGTGGAATCCGGGGAAACTTTTGCCGATGCATTGCAGAAATTTCCCAAAGATTTTAATGAACTGTTCGTGAACATGGTGGCGGCAGGGGAAGCCGGCGGAATTCTGGATGTGATTCTGGGCCGCTTGTCCAGTTACATGGAAAAAATGGCAAAACTCAAAAAACAGGTCAAAGGTGCCATGACCTATCCCATTATCACCATTATAGTGGCCATTATCGTGGTGGGTATCATCCTGGTATTTGTCATCCCGGTATTTGAGGAGATGTTTGCCAGTATGGAATCCGCCCTGCCTGCCCCCACACTGATGGTGGTGGCCTTAAGTGACTTTGTGGTGGCCAATGTGCTGTGGATAATCCTGGGAACAGCCGCCGCAGGTTTCATCATCCGCCGCATCTACAAGACCGAAAAAGGCAGGATTTTCATGGATGACATGTTTCTGCGGCTGCCGGTGGTGGGCATGCTGATCCGCAAGGTGGCGGTGGCCAAGTTTACAAGAACCACCAGCACCATGATCTCATCCGGGGTATCCATCCTGGATGCCCTGGATATTGTGGGCAAAACATCCGGCAACAAGATTGTGGAGTTTGCCATCAAAGATGTGAAATCCGGCATTGCCGAAGGCCGTTCCATGGCTGATCCCCTGCTGGAAAGCGGGGTGTTCCCCTCCATGGTCTGCTCCATGATCTCGGTGGGGGAATCCACCGGGGCCCTGGATACCATGATGGAAAAAATTGCGGACTTTTATGATGATGAGGTGGACCAGGCTGTTAAAAATCTTACAGACATGATCGAACCGTTCATGCTGGTTTTTCTGGGTGTGGTGGTGGGGGGTCTTGTCATTGCCATGTATCTGCCCATATTCACCATGGCAGGCAACCTGTAATTTTGAATACCAGGATATCGTCCGACCCGTTGCAGGGTCAGTATGATATGGTGCAGCAGCTCAAATGGATCATCCTTGCCCGGGTGGTGTTCTGTATTGTACTGATCTTTTCCAGCCTGGTGTTCTCCACCGGGGAAAATCTGTCTTTTTTTTCCCAGCCCTTTGTCACCCTGTATTATCTGTCTGCTGCCATATTGTTTTTATCCGTGGGGTATGGCATCTGGCTCAAACAGGGCAGCAAACTTGTGCAGCTTTCCTATTTCCAGAGCCTGGTGGATACCTTGTGTGTGACCATAATCATTTATGTCACCGGCAGTTTTGATTCCATGTTCACCTTTTTGTATCTGCTGATCATTATCTATGGTGCCATGCTGGTGCTGCAGAGGGGCAGCCTGCTCATTGCAGGGATATCCGCGGCCCAGTACGGACTGTTGATTCTTCTGGAATACCACAGGGTTGTTCCGCCGTTTCTCGGACACCATTCCGTGCCCATGAACCTGAATTCCTCCCATATTCTTTACCGCATTATTATCATCATGGCGGCATGTTTTGCTGTGGCTTTTTTGAGCGGTCTGCTGGCCATGCAGCTGAAGCGGGCCCGCCAGGATCTGAAAATCACCCAGGCCCACTTCAGGCGGGTGGAAAAAATGGAGGCTGTGGATGAAATGATTTCAGGAATTGCCCATGAGATCAAGAACCCTCTGGCATCTCTGGCAGGATCCATTCAGCTGCTCCAGGAGGAGGCTTTGCCCGGCAGCCATGAAGACCGGCTCATGAAAATCATTCTGCGGGAAACCGAGCGGCTCAAACGCATTGTCAATGAAATCCGGCTGTTTGCAAAACCCAGCAGGGCAAACGCACAACCGGTCAAGATCCATGAGGCTGTCACAGATGTGGTTTCCCTGTTTCTGAACACAGCCGAGTTCAAGGACCGGATACAGATTTTCACCCATATCGATGATACCTTGTGTGTCATCATCGACCCTGTACACCTTCAGCAGATTCTGTGGAATCTGATCAAGAATGCGGCCCAGTCCATTTCCGGCAGGGGAAAGATAGTCATAACCCTTACATCTCCCAGAAACAACCGGATCTATCTGACTGTCCAGGACAACGGCCAGGGCATCGATCCCCGAAAGGCCAGGCATATATTTGATCCGTTTTTCACCACCAAACCGGAAGGCAGCGGGCTTGGCCTTTCCATCATCCACCGCCTCATCGATACCTATGACGGGATGATAGATTTTGATTCCATCCCGGGCAAAGGAACGCTTTTCACCATTATTTTTAAAAACGCGGTTCCCGGACAAATGCCAACAAAATCTTGACAACCACCAGTCAATCAGGCTATTTATTTATGTTTTATTACATGAAATCCATACTGTTAACCAGACAATACGGGTGTGCTTAGGATATAAGATATGGCGCTCACCGTAAATGAAAGCAATATTCCACATGGACAAAGACAGCCAGATCATTCAGCTTCGTAAAGAAAAAATACAGGCCATCAAAGAAAGCGGGATACCCCTGTATCCCAATGATTTTAAACCTTCCTGCACACTGGCGCAGCTTAAACAGGCCATAACCGAAGACCCTGCGGCTCTCGGAGAGCACGGTCAGACTTTCCAGGCGGCCGGCAGGATTATGGCCATCAACCGCATGGGAAAATCTTCTTTTGTCCGGTTCAAAGACGGTTCTGATGCCATGCAGGTGTATATCCAGAAAAACAAGGTGGGGGATGACACCTACGACCTGTTTAAAAAACTGGATATCGGTGATTTTATTGGTGTGGCCGGTCCATTGTTTCAGACCCGCACCGGGGAATGGACCATCCTGGCAGCGGTTTTCCGGCTTTTGTCCAAGGCTGTCCGGCCCCTGCCGGAAAAATTCCACGGTATCAAGGATCCGGAAAAACGCTACCGCCAGCGGTATCTGGACCTGATAATGAATGATGGCGCAAGAAATATTTTTGTAACAAGAAGCAGGATTGTGGCAGCCATGCGCAGGTTCTTCGAAGACCATGGCTTCATGGAGGTGGAAACCCCCATGATGCAGCCGCTGCCCGGCGGTGCGGAAGCCACCCCATTTAAAACCTGGCACAATGCCCTGGGCATGGAACTGTTTTTGCGCATCGCTCCTGAGCTGTACCTGAAACGCCTGGTGGTGGGCGGGTTTGAAAAGGTGTTTGAAATAAACCGCAACTTCAGAAATGAAGGGGTGTCCACCCGGCACAACCCGGAATTCACCATGGTGGAATTCTACCAGGCCTATGCTGATTACACGGATTTAATGGATTTTACTGAAGATATGTTTGCCGCCATTGTCCGGGAAATTACCGGCGGTACAACTCTCGCATACCAGGGCCACACCATTGACTTTACACAGGGCTGGCAGCGGATCCCCATGATGGAATCTTTGTGCACCATGGGCGGTGTTGATCCTGCCCATTTGGATGATACCCGGGCACTGCTGGAATTTGCACAGAAAAACGGTGTCCAGATCACCAAAAAGGAAAGCCACGGCAAGGTGTTGACCAAGCTCTTTGACATCCTGGTGGAACCTAAACTGATTCAGCCCACCTTTATTACCGGATATCCTGTGGAGGTTTCTCCCCTGTCCCGGAAAAGTGATAAAGATCCAAAGCTCACCGACCGGTTTGAACTGTTCATAGCCGGCCGGGAGATTGCCAATGGATTTTCTGAAATCAACGACCCGGAAGACCAGTACAACCGTTTCCTCATGCAGGTCCGCCAGCGGGATGCGGGAAATGATGAAGCCCATATCATGGATGCGGCGTATGTGGAAGCCCTGGAATACGGCATGCCACCCACTGCCGGTGAAGGCATCGGCATCGACCGCCTGGTGATGCTGCTCACAGATGCCGCTTCCATCAGAGAAGTCATTCTTTTTCCCCATATGAAACACAGCAATTGATTTGTGATGGCGGTTGAACTTTTCATAGCCAGGCGCTATCTCAAGGCAAAGCGCAAAGAAGGGTTTGTCTCTTTGATCACCTTTCTATCCGTGGCAGGTGTCATGGTGGGGGTTATGGCCCTGGTGGTGGTGATCGCAGTCATGAACGGTGCTGAATCCGAATTCCGGCGGCGGATCCTGGGCCTGGAACCCCATATCCTGCTCATGAACTACAATGGCACCTTTGGCAGCTATGAAACAATTTTACAAAACCTGCAGACCCATGCCCGAATCAAAGATGCCTCTCCCATTTTGTTCGGACAGGCCATGATCCGTACCCGGCATGCCTTTTCAGGGGTCATGGTCAGAGGAATCTTTCCCGAGAGCAGCGCTGCGTTGATCAAGGGCTTTGATACGGATGGACTGAAAACCGCTTTGTCGGTTCATAAAGATGCAGAAAATCTGCCCGGCATCATTTTGGGAAAAACACTTGCCGGTTCCGTGGGGGTAGCGCCGGGTGATGCCATTGTTCTCATGTCCACGAACTCCTTTGTTTCCCCCATCGGTCAGATCCCCTCCATGAAACGTTTTGTGGTAAAGGGCACCTTCAGTTCCGGGATGTCCGAGTATGACGGGATGCTGGCCTATGTTCACCTGGACCAGGCCCAGATGCTCACCGGTGACAAGAAAAAAATTTCCGCCATCGGCATCTGGGTGGATGATATTTTTGCGGTAAAACAGATACGCGAAAATGTGCTGCCGGACCTGGCGTATCCCTTTTATGCCAGAGACTGGATGGAAATCAACCACAGCCTTTTCTCCGCTTTAAAGTTGGAAAAGACCGCCATGTTTATAATTCTTACCCTGATCATCCTTGTGGCGGCATTCAATATTGCATCTGCCTTGATAATGATGGTCATGGAAAAGACCAAGGATATTGCCGTTCTCAAGGCCATGGGTGCCACCCATGGGGTTATTGGAAAAATATTCATTCTCAGGGGTCTGGTCATCGGTGTTCTGGGAACTTGTCTGGGAACGGTTTTCGGGGTGGCGGCCTGCTGGCTGCTGCGGCATTATGATTTTATCCAGCTGCCGGAAGCATATCCCTTTTCAACCCTGCCGGTACAGCTGGATCCTCTGGATGTGCTTCTGATTGCGGTAAGCGCTGTATTTATCTGTTTTGTATCCACCTTGTATCCCTCGTACAAAGCATCCAAAATGAACCCCCTGGAGGCTATTCGGTATGGATAACCCCGGTTCTGTTCTCATGCATCTGGACCATGTCGGCAAGACCTTTGAAAGTCCCACCTCCGCTATTCCAATTCTCAACGATGCAGATTTCAGTATTCTCAGGGGCCAGACCCTGGCCGTTGTCGGGGCATCAGGCATCGGAAAATCCACCCTTTTAAACATCATCGGCACCCTGGACAGGCCGGACCGGGGACGGGTGATGTTTGAAGACCAGGATGTTTTTTCTTTTGCAGATGAAAAACTGGCAGCCTTCCGCAACGAACGGATCGGTTTTGTCTTTCAGTTTCATTACCTGCTCCAGGGATTTACTGCGAAGGAAAATGTTATGATTCCCGGACTCATTGCCAGGAAAAACAAAAAAACTGTTGAAAAACAGGCCGTAAATATGCTTGAAAGGGTAGGACTTGCAGACAGGCCTTTTCACCGGGTGGAAGACCTTTCCGGCGGAGAACAGCAGCGGGTTGCCATTGCCAGGGCCCTGCTGATGAAACCGGACCTGCTGCTGGCGGATGAACCCACCGGTAACCTGGATGAAAAAACATCCGACAGCATCCATGCACTGCTGGACCAATTGAACAAGGAACTGGGCATGACGGTCATTGTTGTCACCCATAACATGAAGCTGGCCCATATGATGGAAAAAATGGTCACCATCCACAGGGGCAGTATCGTACCGGCATTTACAAAGGAATGAAATGAGAAAATTGCTGAAAACATTTGGTGTGGTTCTGATGGTATTTTTCTGCCTGATTCCCCGGCTGTCTGCTGACCAGCAGGTCAGTGTCGCTATTTTTCCTTTTTCCATCCAGGCAGACCAGCCCAATGCAAAACTTGCGGATGATCTGCCCCTGATGCTCAAGGATACCCTGGAAAAAGAGGGTGCAAAGGTGATCTTTGTCAAGGATTACACAGACAAGGAAACCTGGGATGCTGCCAGGTTCAGACAGGAAGGCATCCGCCTGGGTGTGGACCACATCATCACCGGCAATATTTTTATGGCCGGGCAGGCCGTCAGCATTGACACGGAAATGTATGACAGTTATGAAACCAAACCACCCCTGACCTTTTTTTCCCAGGCAAAGCTGACTGAAGGCCTTTTTTCCGCGGTCACCGACCTGACCAGGGGCATCATCGGGGAGCTTTTTGAAAAACGCATCATTGCAGCCATTTCTGTTACCGGCAACCGCCGGGTGGAATCTGATGCCATTTTGCGGACCATTGCCTCTGCTCCCGGTGAAATCATGGATGCACAAAAATTATCCAAAGACCTGGTATCAGTATACAAGATGGGGTTTTTTGATGATGTGGTGATCAAAAAAAAGGAACTGGACCAGGGGGTTGAAGTCATTTTTGCCATAACGGAAAAACCCAGTGTCAGAAATATCAAATTTTCACAAAACAGGGTATATAAGGATGATGAACTGTTCGGTGCTGTGGATACCAGCACCGGCTCCATTCTCAATGTATACAAAATAAACGCTGATGTTGAAAAAATAAAACGCCTGTATACGGAAAAAAATTACCATAACTGCACCGTTCATTATGAAATCAAATCCCTTGAAAACAACCAGGCAGATATTGTTTTTGTTGTGGATGAGGGCGATAAAATAAAGATCGAATCAATAGGCTTTGAAGGCAACACCTATTTTGATGATAAGAAGATCAAAAAAACCATTCAGACAAAAGAAAAGGGATTCTGGTCTTTTATCACCACTTCAGGTGACCTGGAACAGACCGAACTGGACAATGATGTCCTCCGGATTGAATCCCTTTACAAAAACAACGGATTTATTGACGTCAAGGTATCTGACCCCCTGGTGGAAATGGGAAAAGAAAGTATCTCCATCTCTTTCAAAATAGAGGAGGGGAACCAGTATAAGACCGGAAATGTGGATATCACGGGTGATATCCTGACCTCCAAAGAGGCGCTGCTTGAAAAACTGCAGTCCAAAAAAACCGCACTTTACAACCGGGAGCTGATCCGAAAGGACCTGCTTGCCATCAATGACTTTTATGCCAACCAGGGCTATGCCAATGTCAATGTCTCCCCCCTGGTGGATAAAGATGATGCTGCTGGACAGGTAAATATCACCTTTAATATCGATCAGGGAGAACTGGTCTTTTTCAACCGGATTATTATCACGGGCAATACAAAGACAAGGGACAAGGTGATCCGGCGTGAACTTGCGGTGAAAGAACAGGGCCGATATTCCATGTCAGGGATCCAGCGGTCCTACCGCAACCTGGGGGTTAAGGATTATTTTCAAAACATTGAAATCACACCGGTCAAGACCGAGATCCCCAACCAGCGGGATCTTGCGGTCACTGTCACGGAAAAAGCCACGGGCAACTTCTCCTTTGGCGGCGGTTTCTCAACTGATGACGGGGCTTTTGGGCAGGTGTCTCTGGAAGAAAGAAACCTGTTCGGCCGGGGTCAGAACCTGAAGCTTCTGGCCAGGATGTCGGGTGAAACCGCTTTGTACGACCTGGGTTTTACCGAGCCCTGGATTTTAGATAAGCCAATTTCTGCCGGGATTAACATTTACAAGCTTGAAAAAGAGTTTGAACATTATGACCGCAATGCCATCGGTTTGACCCTCAGATCCTCCTACAGGCAGCTGTGGGATTATACCGCCATAGGCATTGAATACAACATTGAAGATTTTGAAGTGGAAAAGGTGGAAAAAGCCTTTACCAATGTCACAGAAGGCGATTTTCTTACATCCAGTATCAAACCCTATATCAGTTATGATTCCAGAAACCATTATTTTCTGCCGACCAAAGGAATTTTCAGTAAATTTTCCGTGCAGTATGCCGGTGAATTTCTGGGGGGAGACATTGATTACACAAGGTACATTGCAGAAGCCGGATTCTGGAAGCCGCTGTTCTGGAAATTTACCGGTGCGTTCCATGTGGAAGGCGGGTACCTGGATGACCGGACCAACGGTGAGATCGATCTGGACTGGGAACGGTTTTATCTGGGGGGAATCAATTCGGTCCGGGGATTTGACAAATATGACATCAGTACCCAGGATAAAGATGATCCGATTCTGCGGGGCGGTGAAAAATATATCCAGTTTAATTTTGAACTGATTTTCCCCATCCAGGAGGATATGGGTGTGGCAGGTGTTCTGTTTTATGACAGGGGCGATGTATACCGGGTCAGTGAAGATATTGACCTGGTCGACCAGTTTTCCACTGTCGGATTTGAACTGCGGTGGAACTCTCCCATGGGACCCATCCGGCTTGCCTATGGCATTGTTGTGGAGGGCAAGGATGTCCAGGATACCGGGGATGGACAATTTGATTTTTCCATCGGTGCATTTTTCTAAATTTTTTATTTTTTGTGGAGGAAACCATGAAGCGTGTAGGTATTGCAAGTATCATATGTATATTTTTTCTGGGATGTATACCGGCAGCATTTGGTGCCGGTGAAACAAAAATCGGCGTGATCAATTTTGAACAGATCATGAAAGAATCCAGTGCCGGCAAAATGAACCAGAAGGTCCTCAACCAGAGAGGCCAGGAACTCAAGGAAAAACTGGAAGGAGAAAAACAAACCCTGGATGAAGTCAACAAGGCCCTTGAAAGAGAATCTCTGGTGCTGAGTGCGGAAAAAAAGAGAGAAAAGGAGCGGGATTTCAGAATTCAGATCAATGATTTCAAAAAAATGCAGGAAGATTTTGCCAATGAATTAAAAAACCTTGAAATCAAACTGATCAATGAAATGCAAAAAGCGGTATTTGAAATTGCCAATGAAATCGGCCAAAAAGAAAACTTTTTAATGATCATTGAAAGAAAAAATGCCGGTGTGATTTATATTGCCGACCATGTGGATATTACTGATACAGTCATAAAAAAATATAACGCCATGGTTTCCAAGACCGAATAACTGACAACACCATGAAGCTTTTTGCCAAAGATATTGCAAAAATAATAGATGCCCGGTTGTCCGGCAATGGATTGGCAGCAATCACAGGGGTATCTTCCTTTGACAATGCCACATCATCGGATATCACCTTTGCCGGGGATGCAGCCTATCTGTCCCGGCTGGCACATACCCGTGCCGGGGCGGTGATTGTGCCTGACGGCTGTGATATTGATGCAGACATACACCCGTGCCTGCTTATGGCTAAAAATCCCAGACTGGCATTTTTTGAACTGGTCAACCGGTTTCACCCGGTACCGGCGCCTGCTCCCGGCATCAGCCCTTTGGCCGTTATCGGTGATAACTGCACCCTGGGGGCGGATGTAACCGTGGATGCCCATGTGGTGATCAAACACAATGTGGTCATCAAAGACGGGACCCATATCATGCCCCATGTGTATATCGGAGAGGGGTGTGTTGTGGGAGCGCATTGTGTTATCAAGCCCAATGTCTCCGTCATGGACCGTTCCTGCCTGGGAAACCATGTCACCATCCATTCCGGGTCGGTGATCGGATCTGACGGGTATGGATTTGTCCAGGATGCCGGTACCCACGTCAAACTGTCCCACACCGGGTATGTCAAAATCGGAGACCATGTGGAGATAGGCGCCTGCAATACCATTGACAGGGGCACCCTCGGCATCACCTGCATCGGTTCCGGTGTAAAAACCGACAACCAGGTGCATATTGCCCATAATGTGACCATCGGGGACAACACCCTGGTGGTGGCCCAGGCAGGCATAGCCGGTTCCACCCGGGTGGGGAAAAATGTTATTATAGCGGGAAAAGCCGGAATATCCGGCCATCTGACCATTGGTGACAATGCCATAGTGGGGCCGTATGCCGGTGTTTCCGCTTCTGTTTCCGAAAATGAAATTGTATCCGGCATTCCCCATATGCCCCATAAAACCTGGCTTAAAGTTGTCAATATTATCACCCGGCTGCCGGGCATGAGAAAATCTCTTTTGTCCCTTGAAAAGCGGCTTGATTCTCTTGAAAGCACCATAAACAAATCGGAGTCCCAATGATTCACCCCACAGCCATTATCGACGGGTCGGCTGAAATCGGCACCAACGTTACCATCGGTCCCTATACCATTATCAAATCTGATGTGCATATCGGATCCGGCACCACCATCGGTCCCTACACCACCATTGAAAACTATGTTTCCATAGGTGAAGACTGCCAGATATTTCAGTATGCCGCCATTGGCGGGGCCCCCCAGGACCTGAAATTTCATGGTGAAAAAAGTTATTTAAAGATCGGCCGGGGATCCATTATCCGGGAATTTGTCACCATCAACCGGGGAACAGCAGCCGGGGGTGGCATCACTGCGGTGGGGGAAGAAAATTACCTGATGGCCTATACCCATATCGCCCATGACTGCAAAACCGGCAGGCAGGTTATTCTTGCCAACAATTCCACTTTGGCAGGGCACATTGAAATAGGGGACCATGCCACCATCGGCGGGCTTGTGGCCATTCACCAGTTTGTCAAAATAGGAGACTTTGCATATATCGGCGGCAAGTCCGCCGTGGTCAAGGATATTCCACCCTATGTCATTGCAGCCGGAGACAGGGCCGCCCTGCACGGCCTAAACAATGTGGGACTCAAACGGCACCAGTTCTCCGCTTTTGCCCTGGGGGAACTCAAAAAAGCCTACCGCATTTTTTTCAGGATCGGACTGACTGTGAAACAGGCATCGGAAAGGGTGAAGGCGGAAGTGGAGCAGATTCCCGAGGTACAGAACTTTACAGATTTTATTGTTAATTCAAGCCGGGGCATTACCAGATAAAACAGATGAAAATCGGACTCATCGCAGGCGGCGGACAGTTTCCGCTGCTGTTTGCAAAAAAAGCCGCCCAAAAAGGGATACAGGTTGTTGGCGCCGGTTTTTTTTCCGAAACAGACCCGGACCTGGCAGATGCAGTGGATGCGTTTCAATGGCTGTACCTGGGCCAGGTGTCCAGGCTCGTGAAATACTTCAAACGCCATGGAATCCACCAGGCAGTGATGCTGGGCACCATCCAGAAAACAAGTATTTTCAAGGATATACGGCCTGATTTCAAGGCCCTGTCATTTATCGCAAAAACGGGCTACAGCCATGACAACACCATTTTAAGCGCGTTTGCCGACCTGATGCAGCAAGAAGGCATCACCATCAGACCATCCACGTTTTTGCTGCCGGAACTGCTCAGTCCGGCCGGCTGCTGGACAAGAAGGTCATTGGACAAGGCGGAAAAAAAAGATGCATTTCAGGGGTGGAAGCTGGCAAAAGCCATCGGTAAACTGGATATCGGCCAGTGCATCGTAATCAGCAACGGCACGGTTCTGGCTGTGGAGGCCATCGAAGGAACAGATGCCGCCATCATGCGGGGCGGGCAGCTTGCCAAAAAAAACGGGGCAGTGGTGGTAAAACTGTCCAAACCCCAGCAGGACCTGCGGTTTGACCTGCCCTCTGCAGGCGCTGATACCATCACGACCATGGTGTCAGCCGGTGCCACGGTGCTGGTTCTGGAAGCTGAAAAATCTCTGGCATTTGACCGCCGGCAGATGGTGGATCTGGCAGATCGCCATAACATTGCCATTGCGGCCCTGACCGCTGATGATATCCCATGAACAGGCCCAATGGTCATATTATGGTGTTGACCGGAGAACCTTCCGGTGATGTGCACGGGGCGTCCCTGGTGCGGGCCATGCAGCAGCAAGATGCCGCACTGACATTTTCCGGCATCGGCGGTCCCTGTATGGCGGAGGCAGGCGTGGATCTGTTCTTTTCCATTGAAAACCTGTCCGCCATGGGGCTGACAGAGGTGTTGTTTCAAATCAGATCCATCAAAAAAGCCTTTGACAGTTTTACCGCGCACCTGATGGCAACCCGTCCCGGCCTGCTCATTCTCATTGATTACCCGGGATTCAACCTCAGGGCTGCCCGGTTTGCCAAAAACCGCACCAGAACCAGGGTGTTTTATTATATCACCCCGAAAATATGGGCATGGAACCGTTCCCGCATCCGGCAGATCAAACGGTTTGTGGACCATGCCGGTCTGATTTTTCCATTTGAAGAAAAAATATATAAAAAAGCCAACATACCGGCAACCTATGTGGGAAATCCTTTGATGGACCAATATCCCCATGCTGTGACACCCAGGGCAGAAAAGACGGCAGGACCTTCAGATCCCTGGATCATCGGGCTTTTGCCAGGATCCAGAAAAGCTGAAATTCACCATCTTCTGGACCTGATGCTGACAGCCGCGCAAATGATTCGAAAATATCAGCCCCACACCCGGTTTCTGGTATCTGCCGCCGGGTCAATCCCTTTGGAGAGCATAAAAAAAAAGATGGCATTCCATGAAGCATCCGGTCAGTTTGAGATTATCAGCGGCAGTCCCGGGCAGATTTTTGCACAGGCTGACATGCTCATAGCTGCTTCCGGGACCGTCACCCTTGAAGCCGCCCTGTGCCAAATCCCAACGGTGATCATATATAAGATGTCTCCGGTCACCTTCCGGATTGCACGGGTTCTGGTGAAGGTAAAATATGCCGGCCTGGCAAATATCATTGCCGGCAGACAGGTGATGCCTGAACTGCTGCAGGCAGATGCCAGTCCCGCAAACATATGCGTTACAGCCCTGGATATGCTCGATCACCTGGCGGAGTACAGAAAAAAACTTACCCCGGTCAGGCTGCTGCTGGGATCTGCCGGTGCTGCCGGACGGGCGGCTAAAATTGCCCTGGATCTGTTAGACGCTGCAGAGTCCGGCAGTCTGGCAAATCGGTATTTGACAAACAGCACAAAACCTTACTAAAGTGATGTTTATATCAATACATTTTGAAGGACAAAAATCATCTTGATGACATTTAATGTGACATTGCTGATCATTTGTCTGGTGTTGTCCGGTTTTTTTTCATCTTCTGAAACCGCGCTTTTTTCCATTTCAAAGATCAAGGCACTCCATATAGCAAAAGACGGGTCCAGAACCGGGCACCTGATCCTTAAAATGAAACAGGATCCCCACACCCTTTTAACCACCATTCTTATCGGCAACAACCTGGTGAACATCGGGGGGTCAGCACTGGCCACATCCATTGCCATTGCCTATTTTGAATCCAATGCCGTTGGTATAGCCACCGGGATTATGACCCTGGCCATTCTGGTATTCGGAGAAATCTTCCCAAAATCCTTTGCCGCCCAGAACAACGTGCTGGTGGCCCGGGGGGTTATTTTTCCCCTTTTCTGGCTTTCCAAGATCTTTTTGCCCCTGATTCTGGTCCTCAACTTCATTCCCAAACTCCATGGCGCAGTCAATCCGGCGTACCACGCTGTTACAGAAGATGAACTCATGACCATGGTGGAAGTGGTGGAGGAGGAAGGAGAAATCAAGGAAGCGGAAAAAGAGTATATCACCAATATATTTGAATTTGATGACACCTCCTGTTGTGAAATCATGACCCCCAGGGCTGACATGTATGTGGTGGATGTGGAGCAGAATCTGGATATTCAGGCAATCCTGAAAACCGGATACTCCCGTATCCCGGTCATTGAAAACAGCATTGACAATGTCATCGGCATCCTGCACCTGAAAGATCTGTTTGCCAGTTTTCAGAAACTGACCACATCGGAAGAAAAAATCAGAACCCTGGATATCAAAACCATCATGAAAAAACCCTATTTTATTCCTGAATCCAAAAAACTGGACTCTTTACTCCAGGAATTCAAGGCCAAAAAAAGCCATATGGCCATTGTGGTGGATGAACACGGCGGGGTTTCCGGGCTGGTGACCCTGGAGGATGTGGTGGAGGAAATCTTTGGGGAGATCATTGATGAAACCGACCGGCTGGTGCCGGATATCGTCCGTCTCAAGGGCAATAAATGGCTGGTGTCAGGGAGGATTGACGTGGATGATCTAAACAAGGAGATTGATATCAATATCCCGGAATCTGCAAGTTATGACACATTTTCCGGTTTTTTTCTCGAGCAGATTGACCGGATCCCCCAGCCTGGAGAATCCATTATTATTGACAAATGGACGGCAACGGTTAAGGATATGGACGGCAACCGCATCCAGTCCTTTATTGTTAAAAAAGAGTGAAGGCACAGGCAAAAAAAGACGACCCCATGAAAGACTGCCCGGCTTTTGTCAAAGAAGCGAGATAACCATGCAGACAATCACAGCAGATACACGGCTTTTCTGTGTGTTCGGCAATCCGGTGGCCCATTCCAAAAGCCCTTTGGTACACAATCAGGCCTTTGCCGATAACAGCATAGATGCCGTGTATCTGGCCTTTGCCCCCGACAATATCAAACAGGCGGTCAATGCCATACGGCAGCTGCATATCCAGGGGGCATCCATAACCATTCCCTTCAAACAGACCGTCATGGATCACCTGGACTGGATAGATGATCAGGCACGTGCCATTGGTGCGGTCAATACCATTGTCAACCAGAAGAACCGGCTGCTGGGATACAATACCGACAGCCAGGCGGCAATTCTGCCCCTGGCGCCTTTCAGTATTGCACAAAAACAGGTTCTGGTCATCGGGGCAGGGGGGGCGGCCAGGGCCGTGGCCTTTGGCATTCATAGTCAAAAAGGGTGCCTTACAATCGCCAACCGGTCTGAAAACCGCGGCAGGGCATTGGCCACGGTTTATGATGCCCGATTTGTTCCCCTGGAGAAACTCGCAGGTCCGGATTTTGATATCATCATCAACACCACCGCCATGGGCATGGATCCGGACGCGGATGTTCTGTCCTGTCCTGGTGAATGCCTTACCCCGGACACAGTGGTCATGGATGTGGTGTATTCTCCTCTGGAAACCCGTCTGATAAGCCTTGCCCGAAAAAAAGGGTGCACGGCCATTGACGGACTGGCCATGTTCGTGGCCCAGGCAGCAGCCCAGTTTGCCTTGTGGACCGGAATTTTTCCGGATAAGGAAAAAATGCGGCAGTCGGTGCTGGACCACCTGAAATTTCAATCCTGGTAACCAAGGTTAATTTTTTCATATGAAACAGATTTTTCCCAGGCAGATCTCTGATCAGACTGCGACAATACCGGGATCCAAAAGTATTTCCCACCGCATGCTCATATGTGCGGCATTGTCGGCTGGAACATCTAACATCAAGAACCTGCTTTCCTCCAGGGATATTGATTTAACCATGCATGCGTTGTCCTGCATGGGGGCGGACATTACAAAAACCGGTCCTGACAGCGTTTCAGTCACGGGGTTTTCCGGATACCCCCGGCCATATGACCCCCCTGTTTTTTTGGAAAACTCCGGCACCTCCATGCGGCTTATGGCCGGTATCGCCGGTCTGGGAACCACCCCGTACACTTTCACCGGCAATGCCCGCATGTGCACCCGACCCATGAAGGAACTGCTGGATGCCCTGAACCAGATCGGCATTGATGCCGGATCAGACACCCCCCAGGGATTTCCACCGGTGACCATCCAGGGAAAAAGCCGGCGGGGAGGGGTGACCCGTCTGGACTGTTCAAAAAGCAGCCAGTACCTGTCCGCCCTGCTCATGATCGGGCCCTTCATGGCCGAAGGCCTGACCATAAAACTTGCTGCACCACCGGTTTCCTCCCCGTATATTGACCTGACCCTGGATGTGATGAAACAGTTTCAGGTGGATGCCCGTAAAACAGATGCCACAACCTATGAAGTCTCAGGCGGCCAGGCCTATGCGGCCGGCAGCTATGCAGTGGAACCGGACCTTTCCAATGCCGGGTATTTCTGGGCAGCCGGGGCTGTCACCGGTCAAAAAATCGGGGTGGCCAATATCTTTTCCCGGTCTCTGCAGGGGGATTTCAAACAGATCCATATCCTTGAAAAAATGGGATGCTCCCTGTTTTTCGATGATGACCGTGTGGCTGTCAAGGGCAGGTCTCTTTTTGCGGTGGATGTGGACATGTCTGATACCCCGGATGCTGTGCCGGCCATTGCCGTGGTGGCAGCCTTTGCCAGAGGCACCACAAGAATCACCAATATCGGGCATCTGCGGGAAAAAGAGTGTGACCGGATCCATGCGGTTGCCTCGCAGCTGGAAAAGATGGGTATCCAGGTATCCCAGGGAGAAGACTGGCTTGCGATCACCGGGGGCAGGCCCGCAGGTGCTTTTATCAACACCTTTAACGACCACCGCATTGCCATGGCGTTTGCCGTTGCCGGCCTTGTTGTGCCGGGCATGCAGATAGAGAATCCCGCCTGTGTGGGAAAATCTTTTCCCGGATTCTGGGATCTGTTTGATGCCCTGTAATGTAAAAGCTGTAAAAAAAACATGAACACGGTGCTCATTGGATACCGGTGCTGCGGCAAAACCAGTGTGGGTAAATTTCTGGCAGATATTTTGCCCTGCAGGTTTGTTGACACTGATAAACTGGTTGCATCCGTCTGCTGCACCAGCATTGAAGTACTGGTGGCAGAAAAAGGATGGGCGTATTTCAGACAAAAGGAAACACAGATTTTACAACAGATCCTGCAAAATAGAAATCAGGTGATTGCCACAGGGGGCGGCATGGTGCTGGCGCCGGAAAACCGGGCGCTCATAAAGGATGCCGGTTTTGTGGTGTGGCTTTTTGCTGATGTGAACACCATTATCCAGCGCATGGCCGCTGACATACACACACCGGCATCCAGGCCCAGGTTCACCACCGGGTCTTTGTTGGAAGAAACCAGCACCAACCTGGCCAGCCGGATTCCTTTGTATGAAAAACTGGCAGATATGACAGTGGATACCACCTGCCATCCCCCCCGAAAGATTGCCTGGATGATAAAAAGGAGATTGGACCATGTCCGGTTCTAGCTTTGGCAGGGCATTTGCGATCACCACTTTTGGAGAATCCCATGGCCCGGCTGTGGGCGTGGTGATCCAGGGTTGTCCCCCCGGCCTGCCCATTGACGAAAAAATACTCCAGAATGCTCTGGACAAAAGAAAACCAGGAAACGGGATTGCCTCCACCCGGCGAAAGGAACCGGACACGCCGGTGATACTGTCCGGCACTTTTAAGGGCAGAACCACCGGCACCCCCATAACCATCCTTATCCACAATACAGATGCAAAATCCACCGCTTATTCAGATATTGCCGGTCTGTTCCGGCCGGGACACGGGGATTTCACCTATGAAAAAAAATACAGGATAAGAGATTTCAGGGGCGGGGGCAGGGCATCGGCCCGGGAAACCGCAGCCCGGGTGGCGGCCGGGGCCGTGGCCCAGCTGGTGCTGGACCCTTACGGTATACAGATCTGCAGTTTTACCATGGCCCTGGGGGGTATCAGGGTCCGGCAGTTTGATGCCGGCGCAGCTGCAGAAAATGACCTGCATTGCCCGGACAAGGCAGCGGCCCACGCCATGGAAAACCGTATCAAAACCGTTAAAGCCCAGGGAGATTCTCTGGGAGGAATGGTGGAAATCACGGCAACCGGGGTTCCTGCCGGCATTGGTGATCCAGTGTTTGACAAGCTGGACGCAGACATTGCCAAGGCCATGATGGGGATTGGTGCTGTCAAGGCTGTGGAGATCGGTGCCGGCATGGCAGCAGCTGCCCTGACCGGATTTGAAAACAATGACCAGATGGACAGCACCGGGTTTTTATCCAACCATGCCGGGGGAATTCTGGCCGGCATTTCAACCGGTGAACCCATTGTTGTGCGGGTGCATGTAAAACCCATTCCATCCATCGGCCGTCCCCAGAAAACCCTGGACCAGGATGGGTGTGAGACAACCATTTCCACAAAAGGACGGCATGATATCTGTGCCATCCCCAGGATCAACAAGGTCTGTGAATCCATGCTGGCATTGGTACTCACAGACCATCTGCTGCGGCAAAAAATGCTTGCATAACCGGGCGGTTTTATTTTCGGATGATATCAGATTCCAGTCTATCAGCTATTTCCAGTGCGGAATTCAAGGCATCGTTGATGGCAAATAGCTGAATTTTAAGCGTTTTTAAAGATGCAGGGGTTGCAGATATTTTTTCATCCGAGTCCAGCAGCCTGGCCAGTTCCTTTGATTTTTTTGCAAATTCCACCAATTTTTCACTGAAATTTACCACCTCACCAGCCCATTTGTTGCGTTCATCTTTGGTTAATTCGATATTGGCATTGTCTGTTCCGTTGATCAACTGATCAATCTGATAGTCTTCCGGGTTTGCTATTATTTCATACATGGTTTTCCTCCTTACAACAGGTTTGGCTGTAATTATTCACACAATTTTTACAAAAAGTCAAAATACCAGGCCTATTCCAGCAGATAGGCCAGTAATTCTCCCTGGGTATGCAGTATTCTATACATTGTCTGCAGCATGGCATACCGGGCATTGGACATGCTGCGTTCGGCCTGCACCAGGAGTGTATTGGCATCCATCATGTCTATGATATCGGCCATGCCATACTGGTACTGCATCTGGACTGCCTTATGGTTTTCCTGTGCAGCCTTGAGTTCATCATCAAGGTTTACCAACACTTTTCTGGCGGTTTCATAATCAGAAAAAGCCACCGTGGATTCCAGGATAATCTCTTTTCGGGTCTGTGACAAGGCCTGTGCTGCCTGCCGTTTTCTGGCCATGGCCTGATTGATCTGTGCTTTGCGCAACCCGCCGTCATACAATGTAAAGACCAGTTCTGCCTGGATATAGGTATCTTCTGCATCTGATGCTATATTTCCCGCCAGACCGCCGGCCGCACCACTGCTGCCATAGGATGTGTCTGATTCCCTGTATCCTGTTTCCAGGTTCAGTTTCGGCCAGTAATCGCCTTTTTCATAGGAAACGGTCTGGTCGGATATTTCCAGATTTTTTTCTGCCTCCTGGATTTCATAGCGGTTTTGCATAGCAGTTTCCTGGATTGCGGCAAGGGTTGGATCAAATTCTTCCATGGGCGTGATATCCTCATCAGATATCACAAAAGGCTCACCAATGCCTGTAAGCTCAACGAGGCGGGCCTTGTTCTGGATTACGGCACTGCCGGCCATCACCCGGTCGCTCATGGCCCTGGACAATGCAGCTTCCGCACGGTAAAGATCTGTCCTGGTGACACTGCCCACCCGCAGTTTTTCTTTTACCGCATTTTTATGGGCCGCAAGGCGCTGGACATCGGCTTCTGCAATTTCCAGAAGCCGCTTGGCCTCCAGGGTATCAAAATAGGACAACGCCACCTGGAGCAGGTAATCAGACCGAATGCCTTCCAAGGTAAAAAGGGTTTTGTCTATGCCTTTTTTGGTCACATCATAGGCAATGAGCTCCTTGCCGTTAAGGGTAAAAGACTGGGTGAGTTTCACACCGACAGTCGTGGTGTCCGGTGATATAAAACTTGTGTCTTTATGGTTGGTATGGCTGCCAAAGGCGGTGGCCCGGGGGACCAGAACCGATAATGCCCGTTTTTTTTCCTGTTCGGCAATAAAAACCTCATCTGTGGCAATCCGGATAGTCCGGGCATTATCATTGGCTGCCCGGCATAAATCGTTCAGGGTATAGCGGGCACTGTCAGCGGCATACAGGTTTGGATA
Source organism: Desulfotignum sp. (assembly GCA_036351635.1). GTDB lineage: Bacteria > Desulfobacterota > Desulfobacteria > Desulfobacterales > Desulfobacteraceae > Desulfotignum. The sequence continues at coordinate 10,093 of JAZBPL010000258.1, read as the reverse complement.
ACCGGCAGCAGCCAGGCAGAAAATAAATACCAAACAACATGTTCTCATGAGAATCCTTTTTCCAAAAATACACCTGTGCAGTCACAAAACATTTTTGCCCACAATAATATGATCCCCGGCATTCGTCAAGCGGTCAGTCCACGACCACCAGGGTAAGTTCAGTGTGCCATGATCACCTGGCCGGAAAGTGTATTTTTGCTGACCCGGCAGGTGGTTATAAATAACCACCATGCTCTGACGGATGCTGCAAAACATGTGCAAAACATGAAAGAGCAGTCCGGCAGATTTTTCTTTCATGTAAAAATGCGGTTGTGTGATCTGGAAAAAAAAACAGATTCATGATATAAAATACATTCTTTGCATGCAACCCATGCGTATAAAATCTGATTTAAAAAAAACAAGGAGATTACACCATGACGGTCATCCCTGAAACACTTTTTGCCGACCTGCCATTGAAACGCCAGGGCAAGGTCAGGGATATTTTTGATTTTGAAGACACGCTGCTGCTGGTCACCACAGACCGGCTGTCCGCCTTTGATGTGGTGCTGCCGGATCCCATTCCGGACAAGGGCAGGGTGCTGAACCAGATCAGTGTCTTCTGGTTTGAAAAAATGGCGGATATTGTGGGCAACCATCTGGTCACAACCGATGTGGACGCCTATCCTGCCATCTGCCGGCCCTACAGGGATGCACTTGAAAAACGCAGCATGCTGGTGAAAAAGGCTGATCCGCTGCCTGTGGAATGCATTGTCAGGGGGTACATTTCCGGATCCGGATGGAGTGCATACAAAAAGAATGGTCAGGTATGCGGCATTGCGCTGCCCAAAGGACTCCGAGAATCGGACAAACTTGCGTCACCATTGTATACCCCGTCCACCAAAGCAGAGGTGGGAGACCATGATATCAATATCTCCTTTGAACAGACCATCGATATCCTGGGTAGAAAAACCGCTGAGAAAATCCGGGACCTGAGCCTGGAGATTTATGATAAAGGTGCTGCACTGGCACTGGAAAAAGGAATCATCATTGCAGACACCAAGTTTGAATTCGGTATCCTGGACGGCGAGATCATTCTCATCGATGAGGTGCTCACCCCGGATTCCTCCCGTTTCTGGCCCCTGGATGACTATGCCCCTGGCCGCGGACAGAAAAGTTTTGACAAACAGACCGTCCGGGACTGGCTGGTCAATTCCGGATGGGACAAAACCCCGCCAGGACCAAGACTGCCTGAGGAGATCATTGACAATACGGTCCAAACCTATAAAGAAATCTTTACGCGACTGACCGGTGACACCCTGTAATATCCGGTTTTCTAACGTATCTCAAGCAGAACAGGGACCTCTGGATATTTTTATAGTTGCCTGCGCGCTATAGGGATACTTTCAGCAAATAGTCAAGGGGGCCTGATTGTCTATAAAAGCATCAGGCCCCCGGCTGTTCACAAAACAGATTTTTTGATCTGGTTTTTCAGTTGGTTTCCTTTTGTGCATTCACCTGGTCAATGACTTTCTGTGCCAGATCGGAAGGCACTTCATCATACTGGGCAAATTCCATGGTAAAGGTGCCCCGGCCGCCGGTCATGGAACTTAAATCCGGTGCATACCGCAGCATTTCAGACATGGGCACCAACGCATTGATGATCTGCTTGTCATCTTCTGAATCCATGCCCAGAACCCGGCCCCGCCGGGAATTGAGATCGCCCATGATATCACCGGTGTTTGCATCCGGTACTTTTACAGAGACCTTCATGACAGGTTCCAGCAGCACGGGTTTTGCATCTTTTGCAGCCGCCTTAAAAGCGATGGAGCCTGCTGTTTTAAAGGCCATTTCCGAAGAATCCACAGAATGGTATGACCCGAAATCCAGGGTGGTGCGAAAATCCACACAGGGAAAACCCGCCAGGATTCCGTACTGGGAACTTTCCCGGATACCGGCTTCAACCGCAGGAATATAGTTTTTGGGAATCACCCCGCCCACTATCTTGTCCACAAACTCAAACCCGGCTCCTCTGGGCAGCGGTTCCAGAACGATCCAGCAGTCTCCGAACTGGCCATGGCCCCCGGATTGTTTTTTGTGTTTTCCCTGGACCCGGATCTTTTTCTTGAAGGTTTCCCTGTACGGCACCTTGGGGGTATTGATCTCCATGGCCACATTGAATTTGCGCTGTATTTTTTCAGCTGTAACTTCAATATGCACCAGTCCCCGGCCGGAAAGAATGGTCTGTCTGGTCTCGTCTTCTCTTTTGAGCACAAGCCCGGTATCTTCCTGGAGAATTTTGCGCAGGGCCTCATGAATTTTATCTTCGTCATTTTTGGACTTGGGGGAAATGGCAAAAGAGATGACCGGCGGCATGGGCGCCGGTGCCGGAATCTGTATCTCTGTGCCCCCTGTGAGGGTATCCCCGGTCAGGGTGGACTTGAGTTTGGCCATGGCCACAATGGACCCGGGTTTCGCCGAGGTAATGGTTTTCTGTTCTTTTCCGGCAATCTCAAGCAGTTGGGAATATCTTTCCTTGGTATCTTTGGTAACATTGAGAAAATTGCCCTCTTTTCCAAGTGATCCTGAAATAACCCGGATCAGCGACAGGCGGCCGGCATAGGGGTCCACAATGGTGTTGAAAACAAAACCGCAGAACTCTGCATCCGGGTCCGGAGACACCACCACATCATTGCCTTCATTGTCTTTTGCGACCCAGTCGCCTCTGTCCAGAGGTGACGGCATATAGGTGTTGATGAACTCCAGCACCATATCAATACCGATCATTTTAACAGCTGAGGTGCAGACGGCCGGATAAAACTGGGCTTCTGAAATACCTTTGCGGAAAGCACCCCGTATTTCCTCTTCAGACAGTTCTTCGCCTTCCAGGTATTTTTCAAGCAGATCGTCATCCAGTTCCGCAATATTTTCTATGAATTCCTCTTTTATCACAGCCATGTCATCGGCCATGTCTGCTGGTATATCCACCTGGGCGGCCTTGCCGTCAGCATCATATTCAAAAGCCTTCCCGGTGACAATATTTACGATTCCCTTGAAACCGGTTTCAGCACCGATGGGGTAACACACGGGAATGATTTTCTTTTTAAGGGAAATGCTGCAGCCATCCACACAGGTTGCAAAATCCGATCTTTCCCGGTCCAGTTTGTTGACAATAACCATGCCGGGCAGGTTGTATTCGAAAGCTGATGCTGCAGCCTCTTCGGTCATGGCAGAGGGCCCGCCCACACCGTCGATGACAAAGACCATGCCGTCGGCAACCGGAAAACAGGTTTTGGCAGCTGAGAAGAAGTTCTGATCACCAGGAGTATCCATCAATGTGATGGTATGCTTATTATGGGTATATTTTATAAAAGAGGTGTTGATACTCTGCTGTTTTTTGATTTCTTCAGGCTGAAAATCCATCACTGTATTGCCTTCTTCAACTTTTCCCAAGCGCTTGGTCGCCCCGGCCTTAAAAAGCATAGCCTCAGCAAGAGTAGTCTTGCCTGCACCTCCATGGCCTGCAAATGCCACATTTCTCATGGTTTTGATGTCTTCGCTCATTACTGCTCCTTTAAACAATTAATAAATAGGTCCTGTTTAAATAATAAAAGTGTAATAATAAAAATTGCATGAAATTCATAGTGTTTTTTTTACTGCCCGTTGAAAACCAGAAAAATCAGATATTCGGTATTTCCCTTTGGACCCGGAACAGGGGAGGGGATCACATCTGCCACAATATACCCTTTGTCTGAGAAGAACTGCGAGATACCTGCCACCACCTTCTGCCTGATTTCAGGGTCTTTTACAACACCTCCTTTGCCGACAAACTGCTTTCCTGCTTCAAACTGGGGCTTGATCAGGGCAATCACCCGGCATCCGGGACCCATGAATTTTTCCGCCGCAGGTATGACTGTTTTCAGAGAAATGAACGCTGTGTCAGCCACAACCAGGTCCATTGTCCGGCCGACGGCTTCAAAAGGCATGTACCGTATATTGGTGCGCTCAATGACCACAACCTTCGGGTCATTGCGCAAAGTCCATGCCAGCTGGCCGTATCCCACATCCACGGCATACACTTTTTTGGCCCCGAACCGGAGCAGGCAGTCGGTGAACCCGCCGGTGGATGCCCCGATGTCCATGCAGATCTTGTCTGTCACATCCACAGGGAAGGTGGTCAGGGCCTTTTCCAGTTTGATACCGCCCCGGCTGACATAGGGGTGGTCCGCCTCTTTAACAATGATATCTGCCCGGGGGTCCACCCGGGTTCCGGGCTTGTCACAGGGATGGTCATCCACCAGTACCTTTTTGGCCATGATCATAGCCCTGGCCCGGCTTCTTGAACAGATCAGGCCTTTTTCCACCAGCAGCTGGTCCAGCCGGCAGCGGGATCCGCCCGGATATTTATCTTTTGCCATACAGTTCACGACCAGCTTTTGTTACTGCATCTGCGTCAATTTTATACGCTTTTCTCAACACATCCTGGGGACCATGTTCCACAAAGCAGTCATCAATGCCGATGCGTTTGACCCAAATATCTGTCAGGCCTTTTTCCATGAACAGTTCAAGCACGGCAGACCCAAAACCGCCTGCCAGAACATGCTCTTCCACAGTAATAATTTTTTTGCATTCCCCGGCTTTTGTCAGCAGCAGATCTTCATCCAAGGGTTTGACAAACCGTGCATTGACAATGGTGGCAAAAATGCCTTCTGATGCCAGTTGGGCCCTGGCTTTAAGGGCTTCTGCCACCCCTCTGCCGATGGCGATGATCAACAGGTCATCACCGTCACATACCACAATGCCTTTTCCGATTTCCAAAGGCAGAACAGGATCTGCTACAGGCACACCTTCTGCACTGCCCCGGGGATAGCGCAGGGCAATGGGGCCGTCATGGAGAATAGCGGTTTTGAGCATACGGGCCAGTTCATTTTCATCTGCCGGTGCCATCACCGTCATGTTGGGCATGGGCCGCAGGTATGCAAAATCAAAAAGCCCATGGTGGGTGGGGCCGTCTTCTCCCACAATGCCGCCCCTGTCCAAAGCAAAAATCACCGGGTGGGCATCAATGCAGACATCATGGAGAATCTGGTCATAGGCCCGCTGAAGAAAAGTGGAATAGATGGTCACCACCGGACGGATCCCCTGGACAGCCAGGCCTGCGGAAAAGGTCACCGCATGCTGTTCTGCAATGCCCACATCAAAAAACCGGTCCGGGTACTGGCTGCTGAAGTCTTTGAGGCCGGTGCCTTCAGGCATGGCAGCCGTCACAGCCACCAGGCTGGGAAAATATTTTCCCAGCTGGACCATCTGTTCTCCAAACACCTGGGTATAGGATGGTATCTTTCGGGGGGATCTGCTGGTTTTGCCGGTATCCACAACAAATGATCCCACCCCGTGAAAGTATATTGGATTTTTTTCCGCCGGTGCATATCCCTTGCCTTTGACGGTTGTGACATGCAGCAGCACCGGAGAATCAGCCGCATTTTTTATATTGTCCAGAATGTCGATCAAATGGTCCAGGTTATGGCCGTTGATGGGACCGAAATAATCAAAATTAAAGGCCTCGAACAGCATGCCCGGGGTAACAAATGTCTTAAAGGACTCTTCTGAGCGTTTGGCAATCTTGTACATGTCTTCCCCGATCCTGGGCAAAGATTTTAAAAACGCCCCGAACTGGTTGCGCATGGTCTGCAGGTATTTGGCGGAAAAAGTCCGGCTCAGGTAGGAGGACAACGCCCCCACATTGCGGGAAATGGACATGTCATTGTCATTGAGGATCACAATCAGCTTGCGCTTTAAATCGCCTGCCTGGTTCAGCCCTTCATAGGCCAGACCGGCAGTCATGGAACCGTCCCCGATAACAGAAATTACATGGGAATCGTCCTGGTTCAGGTATTTGGCGCAGCAGATCCCCAGACCTGCGGAGATGGAGGTGGATGAATGCCCCACGGTAAAACCGTCACAGGGGTTTTCCTTGATTTTGGAAAATCCTGACAAGCCTTTATACTGGCGCAGGGTGTCAAACTGCCGGTTTCTGCCGGTGATCAGTTTGTGGGCATACGCCTGGTGCCCCACATCCCAGATCAGGGTGTCTGCGGGCAGGTCAAACACGTAGTGGATGGCAAGGGTCAGTTCCACAGCCCCTAAGCTGGAGGCCAGGTGGCCCCCGTTTTTTGACACCACCTGGATGATGCGTTCACGGATCTGTTCTGCCAGTCGTGGCAGCTGTTCCCGGGACAGGCCTTTAAAATCAGCAGGGGTTGTAATATTTTCCAGCAGCGGCATGGTCGGGGTTACCTTGTTGTTGTGATTATTATCTACAATATCATCATCTATCTCATGGATGTCATCAATCGTTTTTTCAAGCATATCATCTGTCCCGGTTGATCACATATCCGGCAATGGCTCTCAGGGGATCGGCCTTGCCGTCAAACCGGTCAAGGGCATCTATGGCCTGATCCGTCAATTTTTTTGCATAGGCTTTGGATTGGCCAAGTCCCATGACCGCCGGAAATGTGAGTTTGTCTTTTAATACATCAGTTCCTGCCGCTTTTCCCATCTTTTCAGGATCTCCCTGCACATTTAAAATATCATCCATGACCTGGAATGCAAGCCCCACATGGGCGGCATAAACTTCCAATTGTTTTCTAAGGCGGGCAGGGGCATTGACGCTCACCGCCCCGCAAACAACACTGGCCAGAATCATCTGCCCGGTTTTCAGGGCATGGATATTTTTCAGATGATCCAGTGAACAGGGTTTATTCCCTTTGGTTTTGTTTTCCCTCTCCGGGTGCATGTCCAGCATCTGTCCCTCAACCATGCCGTTTACCCCGGCAGCCCGGGAAATGACAGCAACCAGTTCCAGCAGGTTTCGTGTTTCAGGAACCGGGTCAAACAGACCATGGGGACGGGCCAGTATGGCAAAAGCATGGGTGAGCAGCGCATCACCTGCCAGAATGGCTGTGGCCTCGCCAAATTGTCTGTGACAGGTGGGTTTGCCGCGCCTCATATCATCATTATCCATGCCAGGCAGGTCATCATGGATCAGAGAATAGGTGTGAACCATTTCAAGGGCACAGGCCGCGGGCAGGGCAAGGGTGAAATCCCTGCCGCAGGCCCGGGCGGATGCCAGGGCAAGAACAGGGCGCAGCCGCTTTCCCCCGGCCATAAGCGAATGGGTCATTGCCTGGACCAGTTTCCGGTCAGAACCAAGTTCGTGTAAAATTTTTTCCAGGTGATCATTTACCAGGGACTTATGTTCTGCAAGAAAGGTGTGCAGGTTGAAAACAGGGTCATTCATGGTCAAAGGGAATTTCTGTTACCGACCCATCCAGATCCCGGGTGAGCTGGGAGATCTTTTTTTCCGTGCTGTCAAGGATCTGCATGCAGTAACGGACTTTTTCAATGCCGGTTTCATATTTTTTCACTGCCTGTTCCAGGGTCAGGTCCCCGGATTCCATTTCCTTTACAATTGCCTCCAGCTGTTTCAATGCTGTTTCAAATGTGATCTTTGCCATCTATCTTCTTCTCCACACGTGTCAGGATACGTCCTTTGGATAAAATTAATTCAACCGGATCCTGTACCGCTAGTTGTTCGGCATCCAGGATAACTTTTTTCCCCGGTATTGTCCGGGCAATGCTGTACCCCCTGTCCAGAACCGATGCAGGATTCAGGGCTTCCAGGCTGGCTGCAGCCCGGCAGATGTTATTTGTGTGCCCGTCAAGCCGGGCTTTCATGGCAAAGGCCAGATTTTTTTGCAGATCCCTCACCTGCCGCTGCTGAATACGGATCCCGGGCGCAGCCCTGAAAAGGCCCTGGGATATCCAGGACAATTTCTCCCTGCTGTGAAAAATGCGGCGGTTCAGGGCATGCTGCATTCTGAAAAAACAGGTTTCCAGGGTCTGTTTAAAATTGGCGATCACCTGGGCCGGGCTTTTCAAGCGGCTGTGCAGGTCATCCACCTTCTGGTGTAAAAAATCCAGTTTCTGTGTCATGGACAGGGTCACAGACATTTGCATATCTGTGATGTGCCGGAGCAGCCGGGTTTTTTCCGGCAGCACAAGTTCTGCGGCAGCCGAAGGGGTAGGGGCCCGGACATCAGCCACAAAATCGGCAATGGTGACATCGGTTTCATGGCCGATCCCGGTGATTACCGGTATCTGGGATGCAAAGACAGCCCGTGCCACAGGTTCGGAATTAAAGGCGGCAAGGTCCTCCAGAGATCCACCCCCCCGGGCCAGGATGATCACATCTGCCTGCCGGAGATGGTTTACCGTGTTGATTGCATATACAATATCATCACGCGCTTCACCACCCTGTACCGCCACAGGAAAAACCTGCAGGCAGCACCCGGGAAACCGGCGCAGGGCAATGTGAATGATATCCCGCACAGCAGCGCCTGTGCCGGAGGTGACAACACTGATTTTTCCCGGCAGATACGGAAGGGATTGTTTGTGGACCGGGTCAAAAAGGCCTTCATCAGCCAGTTTTTTTTTGAGTTGTTCAAATGCTTTTTGCAGCGCACCAGCACCTTCAGGTGCAATGTGCTCAAAAATCAGCTGGTAGTTTCCCCGGGGTTCATACAAAGTCAGGCGTGCCATCCCCACGATGTTCAACCCGTTTTCAAGGGAAAACTGCAGGGTGCGTTTCTGGTTTTTGAACATCACGCAATTGATGACCGCACCGGCATCTTTCAGGGAAAAATAGGAATGGCCTGATGCCGGGGCTGCATAGTTGGATATCTCACCGGTGACCCAGACAAAGGGAAACCGTTCTTCGAGAAGGGTTTTTATCTCCCGGGTCAGGTGTGAAACCGAATATATGCGGCTGGTTTTGTGTTCTGCCATTCCTTTTATTAATCCATCCCTGCAAAATCAAAGGCCACATTTATAGAATGGATCCGGTCAAAAAGTCAACACCGGCAAAACCCGGTCCTGGAATGCTGCCTGGATATAGGGTCTGATAATATATATTATGTAAACTTTTTATTTTTCCCGTTTTTCAACAGGTGTCTGTATGCCCTGCAAAATCGACACATAACCAAATAATAATCTTGAAATCTCAGGGTTTGGTGTTATATTGGCAGCAAATGAATACGTAAACCCAAATTTTTTTGGAGGAAAAAATGAACACAACATTTGCACAATCAGGCGCCATGGTAAAGGTGAATACTTTTATCAGAAGTGTCTACAACTGGATGACCATCGGTCTGGTGCTAACCGGTTTTACATCCTTTTTTGTTTCCCGCAGTCCGGCACTGCTCCAGGTATTCCACGGCAACCCGATCATGCCCATTGTCCTGTTCATCGGGCTGATTGTTGTGTGCGGGTATCTTTCAGCCAGAATCCAGAAAATGCAGGCCACCACTGCAACCGGACTTTATGTGGCCCTGACAGTGGCCTACGGGGTGATTCTCACCCCCATCTTTCTGATCTACACAGCCGCATCCATCGTGTCCACCTTTTTCATATGCGCGGCCACATTCGGAGCAGCCAGTGTATACGGCATGGTAACCAAAAAAGACCTCACCGGCATGGCCCAGTTTCTGATGATGGGGCTCATCGGCCTGATCATCGCCATGGTGGTGAACATCTTTATCGGTTCCACCATGATGCAGACCATTATCTCCTGCATCGCTGTAATTATATTCACCGGCCTGACCGCCTATGACACCCAGAAACTTAAAAACATGGCTGTCACCCTGCCGGACAACGCCACCGGCGGCATGGTGCGTAAGGGCGCCATCATGGGCGCCTTAAGCCTGTATCTGGATTTTATGGGGCTGTTCATCCACCTGCTGCATCTGCTGGGGGTTGCAAGAGATTAACCCATAAACCTATTATTTTCCGCACATGTAAAAAAACCAGGGCCTGACATTTAATAATGTCAGGCCCTGGTTTTTTACACAATATGGATGGCGGCAGTTTTTGGGTACAGTAATTGGTTCTGCTTTTTAGGATGGATTGTCTGGAAAATCCTCAGATATTTTCACGGATGGACCGGCAGATTTTTTCACAGCACGCAGCTGTCACCTCCTTATCCGGTCCTTCCACCATCACCCGCAAAAGGGGCTGGGTACCGGAATACCGCACAAGCACCCGCCCTTTTCCACCCAGT
>JAZBPL010000257.1:0-8614 GCA_036351635.1 Desulfotignum sp. | reverse complement strand
GCAGCATCTGCCTGTGCTGCTTTTGAGGCGGCTGTCTGCTGCACATACCAATGGATGCTCTCTGCTGCTTTCCGGCCCTGGCCGATGGCTTCCACCACGGTTGCAGGACCCAGTACCAGGTCTCCCCCGGCAAACACGCCGGCCGCACCTGTCTCAAAGCTGTCTGCATCCACCCTGACCCGGTTGCGCTCTGTGATGTCAAGTCCGGGCACCGCTGCCAGGCCCGTAACATCCGGGTACTGGCCAATGGCCGGGATAAAGGTATCACAGGAAAGAAAAAATTCAGACTCCGGTATCTGCACCGGCCGCTGCCGGCCCGATGCATCCGGGGGCCCCAGTTCATTTTTCACACACACCACCTGGGTCACCCGCCCGTCATGGCTTTTCAGCCCCACAGGATGTGCCAGATCCAGAATGGTGATCCCTTCTTCCAAAGCCCCGTCTATCTCCTCTGCATAGGCGGGCATCTGTTTTCTGGTCCGCCGGTACAAAAGGGTTACCCTGCATCCGGGGATCCTTGCTGCACATCGGGCCGCATCCACCGCCACATTGCCGCCCCCCACCACAACGGTATGGCCGTGACACCCGGTATCCTGCCCCAGGTTGGTCTGTTTTAAAAATGTTACCGCATCCATAACCCCTTCCAGGCTGTCTTCTCCTCCAATCCCCAGCTTCAGGGAGCGGTGGGCACCCATGGCCAGGTATATGGCGTCAAAACCCTGTTTTTTAAGGCCGGGGATATCCATATCTTTTCCCAGACAGGCATTGGTTTGCAGGGTAATCCCATGATCCAGGATATACGTAATCTCTTTGTCCAGCACATCCCTGGGCAGGCGGTAAGCAGGGATACCGGTCCTGAGCATGCCCCCTGCCTGGCCTGATGCCTCAAACACCGTTACCTGATACCCGCTGCACCGGAGAAACCAGGCCGCTGTCAAGCCGGCCGGACCAGCCCCGATCACGGCAATTTTTTCTTTTCTTTCCTGGATACTGGGCACTGTCCACCGGTTTTTTCCTGCCATGTCCGCGGCAAACCGCTTGAGCTGGCGGATGGCAACAGGATCATCTTTTTCCCCTCTTGTACAGGCCTTTTCACAGGGATGGGGGCAGACCCGGCCCAGCACCCCTGGAAACGGGGCTTTTTCCATGACCAATGCCAGGGCCCGGTCATATTTTTCCTGTCCCACCATCTGGACATACCCCTGGACATTGATGCCGGCCGGACAGGTGCGGGTACAGGGGGCCGGCCCCTGTTTTTCAATCTGAAAGGTAATGGGAATGGCCTGGGGAAAACTTCTGCCGATGGCTTTGCGGTCTGCCATGCCCATGTCCCAGGCATTGGGAATAGATACCGGGCAGACCGTGGCGCATTCACCGCACCCGGTGCACAGATCCGCGTTGATATATCTGGGTTTTTTTGTGATCTCCAGCGTATAATTTCCCACAAACCCGGAAACATGGGTCACCCGGCTGAAGGTGAGCAGATCGATGTTGGGATTCTGTGCCACCTCCACCATCTTCGGGGTTCCGATACAGGCAGCGCAGTCAAGGGTGGGAAAGGTTTTGTCAAACTGGAGCATGTGTCCGCCAATGGTGCTGTCCTTTTCAATAAGGTGCACCTGCCGGCCGGAATTGCCTATGTCTATGGCTGCCTGCATCCCGGCGATCCCGCCGCCGATGATTGCCACATCCGGATGAACCGGAGAAAGTCCCGGGATAAGCGGCTGGTGAAAGCACACCCGGCTGACGGCAGCCGCCACCAGATGCCGGGCCTTACGGGTGGCACGTTCCCTGTCTTTTGTCACCCAGGATACCTGTTCGCGCACCGAAGCCATATGGAAATAATAGGGATTGAGCCCTGCCCTGCGGCAGGTTTCCATAAAGGTTTTCCCATGCAGTCTCGGGGAACACGATGCCACCACCACCCGGTTGAGGCTGTGTTTTTGAATATCTTTTTCAATCATGTTCTGACCGGGTTCAGAACACATGAATTTATAATCTTTTGACACCACAACATGTTTCAGAGATCCGGCCCAGTTGCTTACATCCGCCACATCAACCCTGCCTGCGATATTGACCCCGCAGTGACAGATATACACCCCCAGGCGCAGCCCTGTGTCTTCACCCATGATCTTTCCTTTGTATAATATTGGTGTTGTTGGTTTCATTTACACCGGAATCCCCGTCTGCCGGAGGCAGTTTGATGGTAAAACAGGTCCTTTGCCCTGGTTCACTTTCCACAGTGATTGTCCCTTTATGGTGTTCAATAATTCCGTACACCGTGGACAACCCCAGACCCACGCCATGGCCGTCTTTTTTGGTGGTGAAAAACGGTTCAAAAATATAGGGCAGATCAGTGGATGAAATGCCTTTGCCGTTATCTGCTACCCGGATATGCACCAGTTCTTCTGCAGGATCAAAATATCCTTCCACCTGAATACGGCCGGAGATTCGGACAGATGTTTCCGACCCGGGCCTGCTGCCGGGAACAGCGTCTGCATCAGCAGCTGTATTTCCAGCAGCAGGCCCGGGCATATCAGCAACACCGCCACCCGTATCCAGTGCATCTATGGCATTGAAAATCAGGTTGATCAGGCATTGCTGGAGCTGGTTAAAATCCCCGAGAACTCTGGGGGTCATGGACGCGCAGGATTTTTCCAGATGGATGTTGGAAAGTTGCAGTTTATGGCTGCACAGCAAAAGGCTGTAATCGATCAGTTCACAGATATCCACAGGAACGGATGCCAGCTGTGATTTTCTGGAAAACTGCAGCAGCCCGGAGACAAGATCAGAGCAGCGCTGGGTTTCCTTTTCAATGATGGCAAGATAGGAGGAGAACCGCTTTTTTTTGGACGGATCCCAGTCCGGCTGGTCTGCCAGGCGGATCATCAGGCGGATATAGTTTAAAATCCCGGAAAGGGGATTGTTGATCTCATGCACCATGCTGGCTGCCAGACGGCCCAGGGACATCATTTTTTCCTGGTGCAGGATTTTTTCCTGGTTCAAAACGGTCTGTTCCAGCAGCCGGGTGTAATCCGCCAGTTCCTGCCTGTCTCTGTACCGCTGCATGGCCCGTTTCAGTGCCATATGAAGGGTGGCATCATCCACCGGCTTGGTAATAAAATCCGATGCATCATGCTGCAGGGCGGTAACCGCTTTTTTTATGTCGGCAAATCCGGTGGTGATGATCACCTGGGTTTCGGGCCGGATCTGTTTGGCCTTTTCCAGCACATCAAGCCCGCTCATGCCGGGCATTTTGATATCCGTTATCAGAATCTGGGGGGAATGCCGGGTAAGGGCTTTGAGGCCGGCAGCCCCATCAGGGACGCAAATGGTCTGGTATCCGGCATCTTCAAGGCTCAGGGCCATAACTTCCCGGACGTCCTGTTCATCATCGATGATCAGAATTTTCCAATGGATGCCGGCATCCTTTTTCGCGGCATCTTCAAGGCCGGCACAGGACAGCGGCTTGCAGGGCTTTGACATGCATCACCTCCCCTAATATTGGTATAAACAACAGCAAACACCATGCCAGCATCCGTAAAAAACACCAAGATCCCCGCAGCCATGCCGGATTGCAAATCCATGCAGATGACTGCGTATGCCGGATGCAGACCAAAAGCGATACTTTTTGTCGCATGTTTGCATCCCTTCCGGCATGTTTCTTGTTAACTTTCTTTGGTGCCAGAAAATAACCATCTGTATTTTCAACACAAAAATATCTAAGCCCAAAAAAAATCATCTGCTGGCACATGGCTTGCTATCTACCCTGGCAAACGGGTAACGACCCGGGTCCGTGTATGGGGTTTGCACCAGGAAACCGGGCCCAAGGCGAATACCCCGCCCATGAACTTTAAGGAGGTTATTTGCATGATACAGGCTGTACTGGTGGGCAAAAACCAACAGACTTTTGATCCTGTTGCACGGGTTCTGCAACAGCACCCGGTGGTGGTTTCCTGGATAAAAAAAGGGAAAACCGCCCTGGAACATATAACAGATACCAGAGACAAAGGCCGGGCAGCCGATCTTCTGATCACAGATGAAACCCTGGATGACATGACCGGAAGGGCCCTTGTGGAGCAGGTCATCATGATAAGCCCCATGACCAGCTGCGTGGCGGTCAGCGCCCTTTCAGAAAAAGAATTTCATGAAACATTTGAAGGGCTCGGGGTGCTCATGCAGCTGCCGGTGAAACCTGATACCGCAGATGGTGATGCCCTGGTGGCATGCATGAAAAAGATTTCACTGCTATAAGGAGTTATCCATAATGATCATCAGCATTGCCAGTGGAAAAGGCGGGACAGGAAAAACCACAGTGGCAGCCAATCTGGCTGCATCCCTTGACCAGGCGGTCACAGTACTGGACTGTGATGTGGAAGAGCCCAACCTGCATCTGTTTTTACATCCCAAAATTCATACCCGGGAAAACGTGGTGGCACCGATTCCCCGGGTCGATATGGAAAAATGCACCCTTTGCAAACGCTGCATGGAGATCTGCCGGTTCAATGCCATTGCAGTGGCAGGAAAAACAGTGGTGACCTTTCCTGAGCTGTGCCACTCCTGCGGGGGCTGCAGCGCCATCTGCCCGGAAGACGCAGTCACTGAAATGGAAAGGGTCTTGGGAGTTGTGGAAACCGGCACCGGGCCCGTGCCGGACATGGGGTTTGCCCAGGGCCTTCTGGATGTGGGCCAGGTCATGGTCCCGCCGGTGATCCGCAAAGTCAAATCCCACATTGACACACAGGGCATCACCCTGATCGATGCCCCGCCGGGAACCTCATGCCCGGTGATTGCCGCCATGAAGGATACCGATTTTGTCGTTCTGGTTACAGAACCCACTCCTTTCGGCCTCAACGACCTGAAACTGGCCGTGGAAACCGTCCGGATGATGGAGATTCCCCATGGACTGATCATCAACCGGGCAGGCATGGGTGATGATGCTGTGTATGCCTATGCAAAAGAACAGCATCTGCCCGTGCTCCTGGAAATCCCTTTTGACAGAAAAATTGCAGAAGCTTATTCCCGGGGAGATTTGATAATTTCCCGGTCCAATGATCTCAAAGAAAAATTTCAAACCCTTTACCATGATATCTGCCGGCTGGTGGATGCGCAAAGGTGTGCCCCATGAAAGAACTGGTAATATTGAGCGGAAAGGGCGGCACCGGCAAAACAAGCCTGACAGCCGCATTTGCAGGACTGGCACCTTCCCTTATGCTGTGCGATGCAGATGTGGATGCAGCGGACCTGCACCTGATCATGTCCCCTGACATCCATGAGACCCATGATTTTGTGGGGGGCAATGAAGCAGTCATCAACCAGGATATGTGTACCGGCTGCGGCACCTGCAAAGAGTTGTGCCGGTTTGATGCCGTGTCGGAATCTGACGAAAAATTTGTTGTGGATGCCTTAAATTGTGAGGGCTGTGGTGTGTGTGTGGACCTGTGCCCGGAAAGCGCCATTGACTTTCCCCAGAAAACATGCGGCCAGTGGTTTGTTTCCGCCACCCGGTTCGGTCCCATGGTCCATGCCCGTCTGGGCATAGCAGAGGAAAATTCCGGCCGTCTGGTAACCCTGGTGCGGGAACAGGCCAGAAAACGGGCCAGAGAAAAGCATATCGAACTGATCCTCACCGACGGCCCTCCGGGTATCGGATGTCCGGTAATCGCCAGCATGGGCCAGGCCAGTGCCGTTCTCATCGTGACCGAACCCACTGTATCCGGCATCCATGACATGAAACGGGTGGGAGAACTGGCCGCCCATTTCAAGATTCCAGCCATGGTATGCATCAACAAATATGATCTCAACCTGGACCAGACCAGGTCCATTGAAAAAATCGCCAAAGAAAAAAACATTGCACTGGTGGGACAGATCCCGTTTGACCCGGCTTTTACCCAGGCCATGATCCAGTGCAAAACCCTTGTGGAAAACGATGAAATATCCAGGGCCAGCCAGGCGGTCAGAGATATCTGGCACGCCGTGATGGCCAGCCCTGCCATGAAAATAGAACGATTGATGTAAATGTATGTAAGGAGATAATATGAAAAACGGAAGAATCGCCATCCCCTCGAACGGCCAGGGAGGCCTCAACGGAACCCGTTCCGGCCATTTTGGACATTGTGATGTATTCACATTCGTGGATGTGAAAGACGGACAGATATCGGGTGTCACCACCCTTGCCAACCAGGAACATGTCCAGGGCGGGTGCATGGTGCCGGTGAACCTGCTGGCAGAACACCATGTAAACGCCCTTATCGTGGGCGGCATCGGCATGCGCCCCCTTATGGGTTTCCGCCAGGTGGGTATTGATGTGTACCATGATGACCAGCGCCCGGACATAGAACCTGTGGTAATGGACCTCATTGCCGGGAAACTGCCTGAAATCACAAACGACCAGGTCTGCGGCGGGGGTGCCCATTAGCTGCCCCGGTGCAAACAAGGAACTTCATATGAAAATTGCCATTACTTCAACAGGACAGGATCTGTCTGCAGAGATGGATCCACGCTTTGGCCGGGCAGCATATATACTGGTGGTGGATACCGATACCCTGGATTTTGATGTCATCGATAATGCTGCAAACAAAGACGCTTTCAAAGGTGCCGGCATACAGGCGGCTGCCGCTGTCAGTGACAAAGGCGCACAGGTGCTTTTAACCGGATTTTGCGGACCCAATGCCTTTAAAACTTTGGAAGCCGCCGGGGTCAAAGTGGTCAATGACGTCAGCGGTTCGGTGCAGGATGCTGTGGACCGTTTCAAGACGGGCGCATATGACTATTCATCCGCGCCCAACGCCGATGGCCACTGGTAGTCTGTAACATCATCGGAGCCCCGGGCTGGTGGCATCTTACCCTCCTACCTTACCCCTTAACACCCAAGGTGTCACCAGCCCGGGGCTCCTGTGTTCACAAGCAGCCCCCCCGGAGGGCTCTGTCAATACAGGCAAGGCTGCATCTCCATGCGGTTATCCTGCCTGCTGCGGCCCCAGCCATTGACTTATGACTTTGGCTTGTGATAAACTTTGATATACTTTAAAACAAAATGGGGACAGGCGTTTATATTTGAAAATCCTGCCCCCATTGTAATTTGTCAAATTAGGAAAACACCATGGAACTGACTGATCTGTGTCCTCTAAAAACCTGGGAAAATCTGGAAAATGAACTGTTTGAAAAATTCAATTTCCAGGGATCTGTATTTACCCCTGACGGTGTGCGCATCACGGATGTAAAAAACTTCAACAACCAGCTGTGCCCGGCAATCAAGGCGCATGAAAAAGGGCAGACATATATCTGCTCCGCCGCCCACATGAACATGACTGCCATGGCCAAAAACCAGGGCAAGCCCGTGGTGGAAGAGTGTGATGCCGGCCTGACCAAGCTGGTGGTCCCCATTTTTTATGAAAATGAATTTTTGGGTGTGGCCGGGGGATGCGGACTGCTGACAGAAGGCAATGATGTGGATACCTTTGCGGTAACAAAAATTGCTGAAATGGATGACGCCCTTGTCACAGACCTTGCAGGAACTGTCCCCCGGATATCCGGTGATCTTATTGCAACGGTGAGCACCTTTATCCAGGACCGTGTCGCACAAATCCTGGCATCCTGTCATCAAAAAAAATAATCCTGATACTACCGGACCAGCCGGAAAAAATGTACCTGAAGGCAAAAACGCTGCAGGCAGATCCACACCATTTGCCAAACGGGTAAAACGGCGGGTAACCGGCCGGGTGCATGAATTCTTTGCTGTATGCCCGCCGGGGCTCAGCGCATTGTGCCGACGGGAACTGACCAGCCTGGATGCCGGTCTTCAGGATATCCAGCTTGTGCCCGGCGGGGTACAGTTTTTCTGCAAACCAGCGGATGCCTTTACGGCAGCCCTGTGGCTGAGATCCCCATCCCGCATTTACATGCGCATTGCCCGGTTCAAGGCAGACCGGTTTCCCGTCCTGGAAAAAAAAATCCAGGGCATCGACTGGGAACTGTTTCTGCCTGCCGGCACCGACCCTGCCGTCCAGGTCACCACCCACACCTCCCGGCTCTATCATTCCGAAGCTGTGGCTGACCGGTGCAGACCCATAATACAAGCTGCCCTGAAGTCAGAACCCTCACAGAACCCGGCCTCCCAGACCCTGATGGTCCGCTCTCAAAACGACTGGTTTGACATCTCCCTGGACCTGTCCGGCACCCCTTTGTACAAACGGGGCATCAAGCACCGGGTGGCAGGGGCGCCTTTGCGGGAAAACCTGGCCTTTGCCCTCCTGGATGCAGCCGGATTCACTGCAGATGATGTCCTGGTGGACCCCATGTGCGGGTCCGGCACCTTTTCCATTGAAGGGGCCATGATCCAGGCCCGTATACCGCCGGGATTTTTCCGGCCCTTTGCCTTTGAAGCCTGGCCCGCCTTCAGTGCGGCAGGATTCCAGCATGCAAAATCCCTGGCAGCGCGGCATTTTACTTCTGCCGGCCCGGTCTTTGCCTCGGATGTGGATCCAGAGGCGGTGGCAGCCCTGAAAACCAACCTGGCAGGCCGAAAATTTCTTGCCTCCGTGCAGGCATGCCAGCAGGATTTCTTTGACATTATCCCTGACCGGCTGACCCCGAAAAAAGGGGTGGTGGTGCT
>JAZBPL010000256.1:0-3919 GCA_036351635.1 Desulfotignum sp. | reverse complement strand
GGACCGGTGAAACTGTGACTGGTTGTAGTGGATGCACCGGTTGTCTTGGAGGATGTTGCCGCCGATGGTGCCCCGAAAATGCTGGATGGACACCGCACCGATACGTTCACAGGCCTGACCCAGAGCCGGGGCCAGCTGCTGCACCCGGTTCGACCGGATCACATGGATGATGGGTGTTTTGGCTCCGATGGACACCATACCGGACGTTTCTTTGGTATACGACAAGGTGTCCAGGTGTTTGAGGCTCACCAGGACTTTCGGGACAGCCAGCCGGTGTTTCATGCGCACCAGCAGATCGGTCCCTCCGGCCAGAACCCCGGCCTGGTCCCGGTGTTCATCTAAAAGCGCCAGCACCGCTTCCAGGGTGTCGGGGCTGTGGTATGTAAACTGTGGTAGCCGCACGTGTCTTTCTCCTTTGTTAGCTGTCAGCTTTTAGCTTTTAGCTGTTAGCTGTTAGCTGTTAGTAACCGGCAGGGACAAATTTGTAATTGTTTGCTGGAAACTGATAACTGGGTACTGACGGCTTTCATATGAAACTTCCCATGATCTTATTCTTTGTCTGCCCTGGCAGCCGCCTGTGCCGGGACATTGGGTCATTTTAACAGACCTGGCAGATACAATACAATCTGGGGGAACAGCATCATCAAAATCACACAGATCACGTAAGCCGGCAGAAAATAGGCCACCCCCTGAAACACCCGTTCCAGGGGCACATCCTTTGCCATCCCCCCCACCACATAGGTGGTGGCCCCCACAGGCGGGGTCACCGCCCCCAGGGTGGTGACAATGGTGATGGTCACCCCGAACCAGATGGGGTCATATCCCAGCTCCATGGCCACCGGGAAAAAGATGGGGATGGTGATAAGCAGCAGGGCCAGTGCATCCATCACTGCACCGCCGATGGCATAAATCAAAAAAATAATGGCCATGATCGTGATCTTGGAAAACGGCAGGGCCACCACCCAGTCGGCGATGTTGAAGGGAATCCGGGTAATGGCCAGAAACCGGCCGAATATCATGGCCCCGGTGATGATCACGATCACCATGCACGAAATCTTCAACGTGTCGAACACAGCATTGTAAAAGTCCTCCCATGACAGGCTTTTCTGCACCACGCCGATGACCACGGCAAAGAACGCACCGATGGCCCCGGCTTCGGTGGGGGTGAACAGCCCGAAATACAGCCCCAGCATCACCACCATGAACAGCACCAGCATCTCCACTGCCCCGGCCAAAGAGCGGATTTTTTCCCTGAAACTGGTGGCTTCGCCCGTGGGACCCCAGGAAGGATAGATGTGACACACCACCCATACTGTGGCCGTCAACAGCAGGGCCAGCAGGATGCCGGCCCCCAGGCCGCCGTAAAACAGCTCGGCAATGGACTGTTCCGTGGACAGCCCGATAATAATCAACACCACGGACGGCGGAATCACCACGCCCAGAGTGGAACCGCAGGCAATGGAACCAGTGGAGAGCATGGGCTCATATTTGTATTTGGTCATTTCGGGCAGGGCCACGGTGGTCATGGTGGCGGCAGTGGCTGCATTGGAACCGCAGATGGCGGCAAACGCGGCACAGGCCATGACCGTGGCCATGGCGATGCCGCCCTTCACATGCCCCACCCAGGTGTAGGCGGCCTTGTACAATTTTTCATTGACCCCGGAATAAAACGCGATCTGGCCCATGAAAATAAACAGCGGAATCACGGTGAGGCCGTAACTGGAAAAGGTATCCCAGATCACCGCCCCCAGCATGTTGAACCCGGCATTCAGATTGATCACATAGGAAAACCCGAGAAACCCCACCAGCCCCATGGCAAACCCCACCGGGATACCGAACACGAACAGGATGAACAGCAGCGCCGCAATACCGATAATGCCCACCAGGGTAATACTCATGGTTTCTCCTTTGGGGGAAACAGGGCTTTTAAAAAATCCGTGAACAACGCCAGGCACAGTATCAGGCACCCGAATGCCACAGCCAGGGTAAAGGGGTAATAAATGATGCGCAGGGTCTCGGATAACTCCCCCACCCGCTTCAGGGTCAGGGCCTTCTGCATCACATGCCAGGCAGCAAGAGCGAAAAATATGCAGCACACCCCGGTATTTATCAGGGTCACCAGGCGTTTTACAGGCCTGGGGTACATATTTACCAGCACATCCACACTGATGTGGCCGTTGGTGAACTGGGTATAACCCAGGGCAAAGGCCGTGACCACAGCCCCGGCATATCCCATCAATTCAAAGGTGCCGGGGATGGGCACAAAAATCTGGCGGCTGAAAATATTGGCACAGGTCAGCAGGATCATGCCCACCAGAAACACCCCGCCGGTGAGGGTCAGGGCCATATTCAGATATTTATTGATGCGGGACAGCAGCTCCATTTGCAGCCTCCGGGCCCATCCAGCCCCGAGCTGGAAAGGCGTTTAAAAGTTTTCTCAATTTCAATAATGTTATTTCCATCCTGTTTACACAGAACCAAACTCCCGGCCCAATTTCAGCCGCATATCCAACTGTTCGGCAGGGAGGCCGCCCCCGGCGGTTCAAACGGGACGTCAGCGTCCAGTGCCGGGCAGGTCTTGCGGGGTGAATCCCATTCTGCCACGGTTGTTACAGGGTGTTGGGCATGCGAAGCGTTAAGAACGGCAAACTGTTTGAGGACAAACCTGGCCGCAGTTTTTGCCATTCAGCACAGCATGCCCTGCACCCTGTCAACCGGGGCAGACGGGTGAGCCCTGCAAGGCCTGCCCGGCACGGGTATTGCCCCGGATGAAACATTTCACACGACATCACCGTGCAACCTGTCCGGTTTTTTTATATCCTGCTATAACCGTCAAACTATGATTCCTATTGAATGAACGCCTTGATGTCGTTGACAATCTCCTCGGCCGGAAACCCCTTGGCTTTGGCTTTTTCAATCCAGTCATCCACCATGAAGGTGATTTTTTCATCCCATTCGGCTTTTTCATCTGCCGGCAGGGTGATCACCTCCACGCCCTGCTCCTCTTTAGACCAGGCCACAGCATCTTTGATCTGCTGATCCATGTACTCCCCTGTCCAGATGGCCTGCTCCTCTTTGAGATCCATCATCACCTGCTGGACATCTGCCGGCAGTTTGTCCCAGGAGTTCTTGTTCATGATCACGGCAAAAGGATAGATCCCGGCATCCACCATGGTGATGTACTTACAGTTTTCGGCAAATTTGAAATCCTTCATCACCTCCAGAGAGGAAAACAATCCCTTCACCGTACCTTTCTGCAGCGCTTCCACGGTGGCGGGCATGGGCATGCCCACCGGGTTGGCGCCCCAGGCCTTGAGGATGGTGGCGGAATCTCCCGAGGCCCGCAGGTCCATGCCTTTGAGATCCGCCATATTCCGCACCGGCTCCCGGGACATGATATTGCCCGGCGCATTGGTGAACATGGTGAGCACCACCACATCCTTGAACGCTTCGGGTTTGTATTTTTCATACAGTTTGAGCAGGGCAATGGACCCGGACCTGGCATCGGGAATCCCTAAAGGCAGGCTGGTGGCATTGGTGACAATGAACCGGCCGGGCTGATACGCCATACAGATATTGCCGATGTCGGCCTGGCCGGCAATCACCCCGTCCATCATCTCCTTGGCCCCTAAAAGGGTGCCGCCGGGAAAGGTTTTCACCTCCACCTGGCCGCTGGTGCGTTCTTGAACTTCTGTTTTCCACCGCTCCATCTGCACGCAGGGAAAGGTGGGGGCCGGTGGGAAATTGGCATAGTTCAGGGTGATTTTGCCTGCCACAGCAACGGTTGCAAACAGGGAAAGGCAGGTGACGATAACGAAAATAAAGATTGTGCCAAACAGCATGGTTCGTTTGATCATGACTTCACCTCCAAAAAAAATGTGCATTAAATGAATATACTCCCAGCTTTTCAGCTGCCCTT
>JAZBPL010000255.1:0-4396 GCA_036351635.1 Desulfotignum sp. | reverse complement strand
GATGGCTTTTCATCCGGTTCTGGTTCTGTTTTTTTATATGGCAGTTTTAAAAAAATGGGCAAACAATGCTTGACATGCTTGCTGGATGAAAATTTCTGGCAGGGCATTGCAAAAACATTTGATGCGGGGCAGAATCCTGCCGGCAAAAATTCGGAAGTGGTTCCGCCCAATATGCAATGATACTATCTGACAACGGAATGTTTTCCCGTTTTTGTTATTGGATCTTCTGATTGATTTCTGATGGCGTGAATCAGTTGCAGCAGGGTTGCCTCAAATTCCTGTTCAAGGGAAATATATTTGTGGTCTTTTAACCCCACCTGTTTCAATTTTTGTATTTTTTCCCGCAGCAATGAGACCATCTCATTCGGAGAAAAGCCCTTGAGGGTATACGCATAAAAAGTGTCTGAAAAAATTTCTGTTTCTTGGTGTGCCTGCCTATAAAGTGCTTCATAGTCCTGCCAGAACGGTCTCTGACAATTGTCCATAACATAGCCGCCTGCCTTTGACAAGGCAGCTGTAACAGGAGCGATGCACCCTTGCTGTATCTTTTTTTTTCTGTATCTTATAGAACTTTTCACCCCTTTGTTTTCATGAAAATCCACCAGTTTTTCCATACCAGACAATTGATCAATAATTTCATAACAGTCATATACTGTTGCATGGAGACTTTGTTTATACAAGGCGTTTACCCGGCTTCGAATTTTTTTCACAAAAAAGGTTTCGTATCTTCTGTGGCAGGCCATCAGTCTGTTTCTATAGGCAGCACCATTTTCCAATGTTTCTAATATCCGGGACAGCTCCTTGAGTTTTTCACCCATCTGCTGTAAGTTATCTCCCATGAAAATATCATCCGCCCTGGAAACAATTTCATTATATCTTTCATTTGCTTCATCCTGGAAAATTGATCCCATGCTTGCTTTTTTTCTCAACCTGCCAATGGCATTTTTCATTTTTCCATCAAGAATGCCCAGTCCCTTAAGTTTTTTATCTTTGCGTATTTCATCTGCAAGTTTGAAAAATTCTTCGCATTGCCGGGTAATCGATTGCTGATTTTCGCATTTGAGAAACTGGTTGGCACTCTTGATCAACAATTCATTGAGATGATCCACAGATGCATAGATATTGGGAATTTGGGAATCCGGAACTTCTTCTGACTGAATAATGTTCTCCCTGAGATTAACAAGCAGGCGCATGATCACCACACATTTAATAACATCCTGGGAGCGGATCTGTGTGTGATTTTTTAAAAAAGCGACCCCATGGTGGATCTCTTTGAATGTCTCCAGATTGCCCTGCCCTGCATCTCTTGAAAGGGAAGAGTACCCTTTTGATATCAATTCAGAGATATAATCACTGATTTCACTGTATCTGTTCATGGCCCTCCGCAATGTCCAGGTAATATTAATCGTCCCAGACCCCCTATCAGGCAGAAGGGTTCATGTCAATTGGGGAAAACACCTAGTATGGCTAAGAAAATTTCCTAAGATGGAGGGGATGCCTGTGATTTCGTCTCAAATGACAGCATACCAAACAATCCAGCCCAGACTGTGGATAAAAAAAAGAGCACACCGGGAACCCAGGCTGCCAGTGCCCCTGTCATCACTATGTCAGGGGCACTGGTAATATTTTATATCATTGCCGGTTTTCCGGCACTTTCAGGATTAATGTATCATGCCGCCGGCTCAATATTGATGGCGCACACCTTGAGTTCCGGAATTTTGGCAGTGGGGTCCAGTTTGGCGTTGGTCAACTTGTTGGCTGCTGCCTGGGCAAAGTGGAAGGGCATAAAAACAGTGCCTTCTACAGCCATGGAAGAAACCTTGAGTTTGGCGCTGACCTTGCCGCGCCTGGAAGACACATTCACCAGAGCGCCTGTGTCCAGACCAAGGTTTTTGGCATCTGTTTTTGATATCTCCACAAAACATTCCGGAGACATCTGGTTCAGCCCCTCTGTTCGCATGGTCATGGTACGGGTATGGTAATGGTAGAGCACCCTTCCTGTGGTCAGAACAAAAGGATAATCATCACTTACCTGTTCTGCCGGGGGCTGGTGTTCAATGGCATGAAACAGCCCTTTTCCCCTGGTGAACTGGGTGGTATGCAGAATCGGGGTGCCGGGATGGCTTTCATCCGGGCAGGGCCAGTGAATGCCCTTCTTGTCAATGCGCTCCCAGGTGATGCCCCGGTAGGACGGGGTAACCGCACTGATCTCCTTGAAAATTTCATGGCTGTTTTCATACGGCATGTCATATCCCATGCGCCGGGCAATGTCACAGATGATGTCCCAGTCCGGACGGGCGCCTTCCGGCCCGTTTACTGCTTTTCTCACCCGCTGCACCCGGCGTTCCGTATTGGAAAAAGTGCCGTCTTTTTCCGCCCAGCACAAGGAGGGCAGCACCACATCTGCCATGGCAGTGGTTTCTGTTTGAAAAATATCCTGAACCACCAGAAATTCCAGGTTGGCCAGGGCTTTTTCCGCATGGTTCAGATCCGGATCCGATACCATGGGATTTTCCCCTATGACATACATGGATTTGAATTCACCTGCATAGGCTTTTTCAATCATTTCAGTCACGGGCAGGCCTGGTTTGGCAGGCATGCCGGTCACGTTCCAGGCTTTTTCATAGCTTTGCCTGGCCGCGTCACTGGAGACTGCCTGGTAGGCGGTAAACACATTGGGAAGCCCGCCCATATCACAGGCCCCCTGGACATTATTCTGGCCCCGCAAAGGATTGACCCCGCCGCCGGGTTTGCCCAGGTGACCGCAGAGCATGGACAAATTGGCCAGAGATTTGACATTGTCGGTGCCGCAGGTGTGCTGGGTGATGCCCATGCAGTAGCAGATGGCAGCTGCAGGTGCCTGGGCAAATGCCCTGGCAAGTGCAATGATATCTTCTGCAGCAATGCCGGTAATTTGAGCCACATGCTCAGGGGTATAGGATGCCACCACCTCTTTTAAGGCATCAAAGTTTTCCGTGCGCGCTTCGATAAATGCCTTGTCATGGAGATCTTCTTTGATAATCACATGCATCAGTCCGTTTATCCAGGCGATATCGGTTCCAGGATGGGGGCGCAGCCATTTTTCCGCAAGATCCACAAGTTTGACCCGCCTGGGATCAACCACATAGACTTTTTTGCCTTTCAGGGCAGCCCGTTTTATAAAGGTGGATAAAACCGGATGGTTTTCCGTGGTATTGGACCCGGTCACCAGGATCAGGTCCGAGGTTTCAAGATCAGCGATGGTGTTTGTCATGGCACCGCTTCCAAATGCTGCAGCCAGACCGGCTACGGTGGAGCTGTGTCACAGTCGCGCACAATGGTCGATATTGTTCGTCTTTAGCACCGCCCGGGTAAATTTCTGGGCAATGTAATTGTCTTCATTGGTGGTCCGGGCAGAGGTGAGCACCCCCATGGTATCAGCCCCGTGCCGGTCCCGGATCTCGGCAAATTTTTTGGCAACAAGATCCAGGGCTTCATCCCAGGAGGCCGGCACCTGTTTGCCCTCTTTTTTGATCAACGGGGTGGTCAGCCGGTCCTGCGAACTGACAAAATCAAATCCATACCTGCCCTTGACACACAGCCTGCCCAGATTGGGTTCTGCATCTTCAACCCCGGTGATTTTCATGATGGTATTGTCCTGGACATGGAGCAGCTGCTGACATCCCACACCACAGTAGGGACAAGTGGTTCTGATTTTTTCGGTCTCCCAGGGCCGCCCTTTTCCCAGGTTTTTCTTTTCCACAAGGGCACCCACCGGACAGACCTGGACACATTCTCCACAGAACACACAGCTGGATTTCATCAGGGTGGTGCCTGTTCCAGCAATGATTTTGCCGTTGTTGCCCCGGAACCCAAAATCAATGGCCTGGTTCACCTGCACCTCATTACAGGCGGCAACACACCTGCCGCATAGGATACAGCGGGACATGTCCCGGATAATAAACGGGTTGTCATCCTCCACCGGCAGGACCAGGGGTTCTCTGTGCCGGCCGCTGACCCGGCCTTTGACCTGATACCGGTAGGCCAGGGTCTGGAGTTCACAATCTCCCCACACAGGACAGAGCTCTTCTTTTTTGTCATTTTCCATGGCAGCGATCTGAAAATCGGTCCAGGATTCATCTCCTGCAGACCCGATATCACAATTGTGGTTGCCGGAATCCAGCATCAGACCTATATAAATTTTGCGATATGCCACAATCTGTGGGGATTCGGTGTGAATCTTCATGCCGTTTTTCGCCGGCGTACTGCAGGAGGATACCAGTTTTTTCCCCCATGATTCCTCGATCTCCACAATACACACGCGGCATGCGCCTGTAGCCCGTGTGCCTTTCAGATGACACAGGTTGGGAATATCAATACTGTTTTGCTGTGCTATTTCCAGGATGGTCTGGCCGGG
>JAZBPL010000254.1:0-11080 GCA_036351635.1 Desulfotignum sp. | reverse complement strand
TTGAAGCCATCATCCCTTCCATCACGGGCCGGGCCTGGATCACCGGCACCCACCAGCACATGCTGGATCCCCATGACCCCTGGCCGGAAGGCTACAAGGTGGCTGATACCTGGCCAAAGATGCAGACATAACCCATTTAAATATCCTGGAGCCGGCCGAAATCCTGTTCCAGGGACCTGGCCTTGTCCTCCTGGCCCTGTTGTTTGAGTTTTTCTGACAAGGTGTTGAGTTTTTCTTCCAGAAGGGGAAGAATCTCTTTTTTCAGGGTGTCTCCCATTTTCTGGCCCGAGGTTTTCAATTTTTGCTCCATTTCTGCCATGGCATCTTTCAAGGCCTGATACTCTTCTGTTTCAGGAACAGTTTCGATTTTTTTCATCAGATCTGCCATGCTTTTTTCCATGGCCTGCCATATCGCTTCCAAAGAAGAGGCTGCCGCAGCAATCGGTGTTTTTGTGCTGCCGGCGACGATGGCATCATTGGCAATTTTTTTGCCGCCCGGCTCTGACTGTTCAATGAACACCGCTTTTGCGCCTGTATCGCCCGGTGCGCTGCCGATGAAAAAACGGGAGTGTTCCGTGGCGCAGTCTGAAAGGGTTTCAGGGATTTCAACGGCAACAAGAAAGACCGCATCTTTGGTATAGGTGATGTTTTTCACCTGTCCGACTTTGGTGTTTTCATATATCACCGGATCCCCCTGTTTCAACCCGTCCACCTGGTCAAATGAGATGGAAAACCGGGCCGGGGTGCACCCGGCAGTCAGGGTAATGGCCAGTGCCGCAATCATTAAGGAAAAAAGGCGGCAGTTCACTAACGTATGCTTTTTTTTTACAGGCATCAGTTGAGATCCTCGTTGTTTTTATTGGGTGTCGGAACCTTGAATACCGGCACCCCTTCCCTGTCAAGAAGCTTTTCTTCCTCCTGGGTGGTGGTGCCCCGGATACTGCGGTATTCAGAAGCACCATAATGCATTTTCAAGGCTTCCTTTGCAAAGGTGTGGCCAACATCTTCAAAATTATTTTCCACAAACCTGGCCACCCGTTCCGTGATTTCGGCCATGGCTTCCTGGCTGGCCTGAAGTGCCTGCCGGGCCTGGACGCCAGGGACTGCACCCGATGTTTTAATGGCAATGGGGTGGAGCTTTTGCACCACCGAGGTTGTGTCACAGACAGGGCACTGCAGCAGTCCTTGGGTCTGCTGGCTGTCCAGGTCCTGTTTGTCCTGAAACCAGCCTTCAAAGGCATGGCCGTTTATGCACTCCAGGTCAAATACGATCATAGAAATTTTATTCCTTTCTGGTACAGCACCATGATCACCCCGCTCCATTAAACTATATCTGAAACCTGGTGGTTTTTCAATCGGGAAATACGGTGTATATCCTCCTGGGTCCGGACACAGGGAAACAGGCTGTTGTTGGTGAGCAAAGGGTGCAGGGTGATATCAAACCGGGCACAAGATACTGCGGTTTCCCACATGGGGGTATGGGGTATGGGGGAATAGTAGGCCAGCACCGGCTGGATCCCGGCCTTTCTCACAAAGGCCATGGAGGCAGCCACATCATCTATCTCCTGTCCGGGCAGGCCGCACAAAAGATATGCCCCGATCTGTCCGCACTTAAATCCGGCAGCTTTCAGGGCAGAGACTGCTCTGAAAAATTCATCTGCCAAAACCTTTATGTCATGGCGCCGGTTTCTGGAAAAATCTGCAGTTTCAAGCCCTAACCGGATGGTTTTGAATCCGGATCTGAACATGAGATCCGCTGCCCGGGGGGTGATTTCCCGGATATGCAGGGCATTGGGGGTGTGGAAAAACAGATCCAGGTCGGCACAAATAATTTTTTCCATCAATGGGTAGGCATGGTTCGGGCCGTTCACCAGCAGGGCATCATCGTAAAATGCAAAATTTTTCACCCCGAAATGGTGGTGCCAGTGTGAGATTTCCGCAAATACCCTGTCAGGGGAGCGGTGGATCATCCGGGGTTCCAGAAAAGATGCAGCACAGTAGTCGCAGGAAAACGGGCACCCCCGGGCGGTCAGGATGGGGGCATAGCTCAGGTGCGTGCATAGATCCAGGGCAGGAAAGGGGGGATCATCCGGATTCAGGATATCAGAATCAAGCCTGTGTCCGGTAAACTGCTTGATGATTTTTTCCAGTGCGGGTTCGCCGTGGCCGGTAATCACAAGGTCGGCCCTGGAATGGGCAATGGCATGCTCCTGGTATAAGGTGGCGTATTTGCCCCCGAGAACGATGGGGACATCCGGAAAAACCGAGCGGATAACGGAGATGGTTTCCGCTACACCGCTGGCCCAGTAGGTCATCAGGGAAGTGACCAGGACCAGGTCCGGCCTGTCCAGGTTTTCCAGATCTTTTTTGAACCATTCCGGTGGAATGCCATACCGTGAAAAGGTTTTTGGCATCCAGGGCAGGGGGCTGTCCAGGGGGGGCAAAGCATCCGCCAGTCTGATGGGGGTTTTGCGGAAAGGCCCCCGGCCGTCCCAGGCGATTTTTGCCGGATGGTTTTCTTTTGGATGAAATCGGTCCAGGCAGTCGATAAAACTGACCCGTATGCCGGTATCCCGCAATATGGCGGCGATACCCAGCAGTCCCAGGGGTTTCAACCAGAAGTCAAAGGCGGCAAAATCATGAATCCAGGGATTTACGCACAGCACATGGGGCGGGAAGGACATGGGCGGGCTTCAGTCTTCAAAATACTTCATGGAGGTCTTTTTTAGCTCTTTTTTGGAAAAAAGCAGGGTGTAATCATCCTCTTTCACGGTTTTGGCAATCCTTTCCACCAGGGCCCGGCACTGGGCTTCATCTGCGGCATGGACCATGGTGTACAGGTTGTATTCCCAGCCGGGTGCCGGGTCTCTTCTGTAGCAATGGGTGATTTCATCAAACCCGGCCATGGTGTTGCCCACCGCTTCCACCCGGCTTTCATCAACCTTCCATGCCACCATGGCATTGGCCTTGAACCCGGATTTCTGGTGTTTCAAGGTGGCCCCGAATCTGCGGATAATGCCCCGCTGATTGAGATCGGTCAATATTTGGAGAAATTTTTCTTCGGTGATACCGATTTTTTGTGCCATTTCCTGAAACGGCCTCTGCACCACCGGGATATCGGTCTGGAGAAGGGCGATCACTTTTTTTTCTATAGCAGTTATCATGGGTTTCCAAGGGGTTGTGTTTTACCTGTCATTTTTGGTGGGCTGTCACAGCCTGGATGCATACCTTTTTTACCATGTTCCCATCTGCAGGGCAACATGGTTCATTTTGCTGTAAATTTATCAAAAAACAATGCTTTTATGTCTTTTTCCGATGCAGCACATGTCCCCCGTTCCGTGATGAATCCGGTGACCAGGCGGGCCGGGGTCACATCAAAGGCATGGTTGGCCGCCGGACTGTTCTCCGGCGGCACCAATACCTGTGTGATTTCACCGTTGCACAATCCCTGGATATACCGGATTTCATCGGGATCCCGTTCTTCGATGGGGATATCTGCAATACCGTCGGTGATGGACCAGTCAAAGGTGGAAGACGGCAGGGCCACATAAAAGGGGATGTTGTTGTCTTTTGCGCTTAAGGCCTTGAGATAGGTGCCGATTTTATTGGCCACATCTCCGGCCCGGGTGGTGCGGTCCGTGCCCACAATCACCAGATCCACCATGCTGTGCTGCATCAGGTGGCCGCCGGCATTGTCCGTGATAACGGTGTGGGCAATGCCGTGTTTGCCAAGCTCCCAGGCGGTGAGGCGGGATCCCTGGTTCAGGGGGCGGGTTTCATCCACCCAGACGTGCACATCAATGCCGGCGTCATGTGCCGCATAAATGGGTGCGGTGGCCGTACCGTATTCAATGCAGGCCAGCCATCCGGCATTGCAGTGGGTAAGGATGTTCACCGGCCGGCCGTTTTTTTTGTCACTGATTTTTTGGATCAGCTCCAGGCCGTACTCCCCGATCTTTCGGCAGTTGACTGCTTCTTCTTCCGCCACTGCCAGGGCCTGGTCCAGGGCTGCCCGGATCCGTGCACCACCGGCAGCAGCTTTGCGGACTGCTGTCTGGATACGGTCCACCCCCCAGCACAGATTGGTGGCGGTAGGCCGGGCGCTTCTGAGGCGGTCACACTGGCCGGACAGCCACAGGTCATCTTCCGGGCGGCTGCCATTTTCCGTAAGGGCCACATACACCCCGAACGCACCGGTGGCACCGATAAGGGGCGCGCCCCGCACCACCATCTCTTTGATGGCATGGATCACCGCATCCACAGTGGGTAAATCTTTGATGATCATCTGGTGGGGCAGAAACCGCTGGTCAATGACCTGGACGGTCCGGGTGTCCCGGTTAAACCAGATGGGCCGCATGTTTTTGCCGTCAACTTTCATGGTCTGTTCTTCTCCAATACACACCGGCCGGGGAAATGTCCGGCACCAAACTGATCAGCAGCTCAAATGAGTGACTTAAAAGGATACAGGTGCATTTGTGTTTAAAAATGTTTGATGAACTGATCTGCTTCAGCAATGGCAGCATTCATGTCCCGGATCAGGGCATTCACATCGGTTTCAATGGACACAGCTTCCTTTCCCAAGGCCCCCACTGCCCGGGCATTGAGGTTATGCTTGAGGAACAGGACGGTGTCCCTGAGTTTGGCAAGCACCGGGGCCATGGCCCGGGCAGACCGGTCCATGGCGGTTTCAAGATTCTGAAACCGTGCCCTGGTCTCAAACAGCGATTTTCGGCTGGTCTTCTTCAGCCCGGGGTCCTGGATTTCCTGGATCTCAGCTGCCCATTCTGCAAAAAGGTCTTTTGCCACAGACTTGGCCTGTGCAATGCGGCTTTCGATCTGGTCGGCCCTGGATTTGCAGTCATCATAACTGGACTTGATCCTGTTGTAGACGGTTTCCAGCTCACCCCCGTCAAAGGCATACAGCTCCTGTATCCTTGTCAGCGCATCAGTGAACTCTTCTTTGGCCTTTGTCTGGCTGTCTTTGACATCTTCAACATTATCAGACAGCAGATGGCGTTTTTCTTTGCCCAGTTTTTCCATGGCAGCATAATAGGTTTTGCTGCAGCCTGCGGACAGCACAACCAGGACAAGAAAAATACCCCATGCGGAAAACAGTGTCTGTGATTTTACCATGAAGCCCTCTTTGGAAATTGTGCTGTTTTTACAAGTTAACTATCATAACCTTTACAGGCTATAGTGATAGCAGATCAAAATCAAGTATTTTATACCCGGCCCCAGGGTAATCGCATGGGGCTGCAGCGTCACCAATATTGACATATCCACATGACCTGCATGAAAAGCGTGTTTGACAAAAAAATTTCCGGGTGCTAATTTTTCAGGTATGGAAATAACAGGTTTCTCTGAACTGCAGGGGCTGCGATTATTACAGGAGGCTGTATGGACCATACCATTATTCAAGTATTGCCGAAATTTCTGGAAATTCTGGGTCTGGATGCGGACCCCATGGGGCTGTACTTTACCCATGAAAAACCGGAGGCCGGTTACACGCCTGATCCCATGGACCTGCCCACCCGTGAAAAAGAACAGGCAGATGCGGTGGACTGGGCCGAAATTTTTGGCGGATTTTCCTGTGTCATGGGCAAAATATGGCTGGCCAGAAAAAAGAGATCTGCGGCCTGGTTCTCAGCCCGCCATTTTGGATGTCCTGGTGCTGCATTCTGGCTGGGATTCAACAAACCCCAGGTGAACACCATCATTCATTATGTGTCTTCCGGTATCCCGGATCGGATGCAGGGGGAATTTTACTGTGATTCACCCCGGAATCTGGAAAAAATGTTCAACCATGTGGATCCGGAGCCGGCACCGGCTCCCTATTGCGTGTTCAAGCCCTTAAGCCTTTTTGAACCCGATGAGATCCCCCTGCAGGTCTGTTTTTTTGCCAGGCCTGAATCCATGTGCGGCCTGCATCAGCTGGCCACATTTGTCACCAACGATCCGGAAGTGGTGGCCTCACCCTGGAGTGCAGCCTGCGGCAGCCTCGCAGCATGGCCGTTCCACTACCTTGCAAAAGGTGAACAGCGGGCCGTGGTTGGGGGGTGGGACCCATCCGCCAGAAAATTTTTTAAAACCGATGAACTGTCCTTTACAGTCCCCTGGGACCTTTTCTGCCAGATGCTGGAACAGTACCAGGAATCATTTTTAAAAACCAGTACCTGGCAGAATGTGCATAAAAAAATCAATAAAAGCAAAAAAGCCTGGAATGAATTACCGCCCGAATAAGGAGCCTTCATGGCATTACTACTGAATATTTTATGGTTTATTTTTGGGGGTGGCTTCGTTGCCTGGCTGTTGTGGATCCTTACCGGGGGCCTGCTTTTTATTACGGTTGTGGGCATTCCCTTTGGCTGGGCCGCCTTCAGGATAGCAGGATTTGCCGCGTTCCCCTTTGGCAAGGACCTGGTGGATGCCCGTGTGGTTGGTGAAGAGCGGGTGGCGGGCACCGGGCTTGCCAATTTTCTGTGGATCATCCTGGCCGGCATCTGGCTGGCCATATCCCATATCCTGGCCGGCGCAAGCCTTTGTCTGACAATTATCGGCATTCCCTTCGGATTTGCCCATTTCAGGCTGGCCATGGTCTGTTTCGCTCCCCTGGGAAAACGGGTGGTGTATCATTGAAAAAAAATTGGCTGCAAATTGAAAACAGGCGGTTTGTTTGCATTCTGACCGTCACAGTCAGCCCCATGGAGTAGATACTTGTGAAAACCCATCAATTGTGGAATGTCCATTTTTTAAACCAGATCATTGACACCATGGCAGAAGGATTGTTCACCCTGGATGATCAGGGGATTATCACCTCCTGGAACCAGGCCATGGAAAAGATTTCCGGCTTTTCCGCGCTGGAGGCGGTGGGCAGAGGATGTGGCATTCTCAAATGCAGCCGGTGCTACGGCAAACAATGCCCTGCTGATATCAATGCCTGCGGGGTCATGGTACATGGCCGCACTGAAGCCAAGGAATGCTTTGTCAGGCACAAGGATGGGTATGATGTGCCGGTGATCAAAAATGCCCGCCTGGCAAAAGATGACCAGGGACAGATTCTGGGGATCGTTGAAACCATCACGGATCTTACTGCGCTTTCTGCGGCAAAAAAAACTGCAGATGATGCCCGGCGCCAGCTGCAGCAGGCCTACCGCCTGGGTAATATCATCGGCAAAAGCCCTGCCATGCAGAATGTGTTTGATGCCATCCGGGCTGCCGCAGACAGCCGGGCCACTGTGCTGATCCAGGGAGAAAGCGGCACCGGCAAGGAATTGGTGGCAAAAGCCATCCATTTCAATGCCTCAGGAGATCAGCGCCCCCTGGTAACAGTCAACTGCTCAGCCCTGTCGGAAACCCTTCTGGAAAGCGAGTTGTTCGGCCATGTAAAAGGGGCTTTCACCGGGGCGCACAAGGAACGTATGGGCCGGTTTGAGCAGGCAGATACCGGCACCATTTTTCTGGATGAAATCGGGGAATTGACTCCGTATATGCAGGTGAAGCTGTTGCGGGTTCTCCAGGAACGGGAGATCGAACGGGTGGGGGATACCAGAAAACGCAATATCGATATCCGGATCATTGCCGCCACCAACAAAAACCTGACGGAGTTGACCAGAAAGGGGTTGTTCAGGGAAGACCTGTTCTATCGGCTCAAGGTGTTCACCATCCAGATTCCGCCCCTCCGGGACAGAAAGCCGGACATTCCTCTGCTGGCAGAGCATCTTGTCCAAAAAACCGGGAAGCGGGAAAACAAACGTATCAAAGGCGTTTCCCCCGGTGCCATGAAAATCTTCATGTCCCACAGGTGGCCCGGTAATGTCCGGGAGCT
This sequence comes from Desulfotignum sp., assembly GCA_036351635.1. Lineage (GTDB taxonomy): Bacteria > Desulfobacterota > Desulfobacteria > Desulfobacterales > Desulfobacteraceae > Desulfotignum. The sequence goes on along the minus strand of JAZBPL010000254.1, from coordinate 3,255 downwards.
GGAAAATGCCATTGCGCATGCATTTGTGGTCTGCATGACCGATTATATTTCCCGGACCGATCTGCCGGTGGAACTCCAGAATGGCACCAGAAATACCGTGGGTAAAGCCATCCCTTCAGAACCACCAGGTCCGGCTGCAGAAAATATGACAAAAGAGTCCCTGGTGGCATTGCTGGAGCAATGCCAGTGGAACAAGGCTGAAGCGGCCCGGCGCATGGGCAAAAGCCGGACCCTGGTGTGGAAATTCATGAAAAAATGGAATATACCCCTGCAGCAGCCCTAAAATGGACTCCCGGTCAAGACCAACCAGTTTGGTCTCACATAAATAACGACTGTGTCAGGTCAGACAGATCCCGGCCATTCATCTCCGGCATGACCACGTCGGTCATAAGCAGTTCAATGGTACCAGAATACTCTTTTGCTTTTTCCATGGCCTCAGCAGGCGTGGCCGCAGATAAAACCATTGTTCTGTTTGACAATGCCATATATTGTTGCAAGCCCTAAACCTGTTCCTTTGCCCACATCCTTGGTGGTGAAAAATGGCTCGAACAGATTGTCCAGGGTGTTCTTGTCCATGCCGCAGCCGTTGTCACTGACTGCCAGCAGCACAAAATCACCGGGGATAAAGCCAGGGTGCTCCTTACAGTATTCCTCATCAAATGATTTTTTTCCAGTTTCAATGGTGAGTTTACCCACCCCTGAAATGGCATCCCTGGCGTTGATGCACAAATTGGCAAGGATTTGATCGATCTGGGACGGGTCCATTTTCACCGGCCACAGATCGGATGCCGGTTGCCATAACAGATCGATGTTTTCTCCGATAAGTCTGCGCAGCATATTGAGCATGCTTACCACAGTATCATTCAAATTCAGTTGTTTGGGAGAAATGGTCTGTTTTCTGGCAAAAGCAAGCAGCTGCTTCTGCGGGTATAAACGCGGATCCGGAAGGTGCCGCTTCATGCTGTGGACAGCAGGCCCTGAATGAACTCCCGGACAGCATTCACCCCATGGTCTTCCGCCACCCGGATGGTCTGGGACCCGATGACCGCGATATCGGCCTTCCCTCTCAAAAAATCCATGTCTGCCTTGTCGCGGATGCCGAACCCTACAGCCAGGGGAACTGAAGCCGCTTTTCGGCACCGGGCCAGATATTGGGTCAGATCATCGGAAAAATCAGTGTCTGCACCGGTCACGCCTTTTCTGGCCAGACAGTAGATAAAGCCTGAGGCAATGGAGGAGATCTGTGCCATGCGGGCATCACTGGTGCCGGGTGAAAACATCTGGATGGGTGACAGAAGGTTTTCCTGCATGGCCTGGATGTATTCCGCCCCTTCCTCCATGGGCATATCAGGTACAATGGCGCCGGTCAGATGGATGTCCGCAGTGGCTTTTGCAAAGGCTGCCATACCGAACTTGTAAGGGATGTTGGCATAGGTCATGAACAGAAAAGGGATAGGATGCCGGGCGGCCATCTCTTTTGCAAATGCCATGCATTTTACCACGGTGGCGCCGCGCTCCAGTGCGGTCTGATTGGCCCTGAGAATCACCGGGCCGTCTGCCATGGGTTCGGAAAATGGAATCTGAAGCTCCATGAGATCCACACCGGCCGCCACCATCTGATCGATGATGTCGTGACATGCATCAAAAGAGGGATAACCCATGACAATATGGGTCATGAGAAGCAGGTTCTTTTTTTTCTGTCTGTTCCGGATATAAGTCTCAAGCATGGTATTGTGCCGCCTTTGTCTGGATAAAGGTTTTCCAGTCCGCATCATTCAGGGCGTCGGCTATTGTGAAGATGTCCTTGTCACCCCTGCCGGACTGGTTGATGATGAGGACCTGGTCCCGGGGCAGGGCAGGCGCTTCCCGGAAAGCCCCGGCAAATGCATGGGCCGATTCCAGGGCCGGGATGATGCCTTCGGTTTTCATGGTCAGCTTCAGGGCATCCACCACTTCTGCATCGGTGGCACTTTCAAACCGGGCGGTTTTATTTTCATGCATGTGGGCCAGGATGGGGGACACGCCCACGTAATCCAGGCCCGCGGAAATGGAATGGGTTTCTTTCATCTGCCCGTCATCATTCTGGAGAAAAAAGGTTTTGTATCCCTGGGCAATACCGTAACTGGCATCGGCTGAAGACAGGCGGGCGGCATGAAATCCTGAATCAATACCTTTGCCGCCGGCTTCCACCCCTACCAGTTCCACCGGATCATCCATGAATCCAGAAAACAGGCCCATGGCATTGGAGCCGCCGCCCACACAGGCATACACCCGGTCCGGCAGACGTCCTTCCCGCTCCATGATCTGCTGCCGGGTCTCGATGCCGATGATGGACTGGAACCAGGTGACCATTTCCGGAAATGGATGGGGGCCGCAGGCTGTGCCCAGGACATAATGGGTGGTGTCCATATTGGTCACCCAGTCCCGGAACGCCTGGTTGATGGCATCTTTGAGGATTTTCGTACCGTCGGTCACCGGCACCACCGAAGCCCCCAGCTGCTCCATCCAGAACACGTTGGGCCGCTGGCGCATCACATCCTTTTCCCCCATGTAGATGGTGCAGTCAAACCCGAATCTGGCAGCCATGGTGGCGCATGCCACCCCATGCTGGCCTGCACCGGTTTCAGCGATCACCCGTGTTTTCCCCATTTTCTGGACCAGCAGCCCCTGGCCCATGACATTGTTGGCCTTGTGGGCCCCGGTGTGGTTCAGGTCTTCACGCTTTATATAGATTTTTGCCCCGCCGAAATGGCGGGTCAGATTGGCGGCAAAGGTCAAGGGAGTGGGCCGGCCGGAATATTCGGCCATCAGAGATTCATACTGCTTTCGAAAGCCGGGATCGGTTTTGGCTGATTCAAAGGCGGATACCAGTTCGTCAAACGTGGGAATCAGTATTTCCGGCAGAAAAGCGCCGCCGAAACCGCCGTAATATCCGCGGTGTTTCATGGTGTGGGTTTCCTTAAAACAAAAAAGTGATGAGAAAAAATCATGCCGGGCTTCCAATGGTCTGGGAAAAGGCAAAATGGTCGGTTCTGCAGTACAGCACCGCATACACCGCTGAGGGCGCATCGGGGAAATTCAGTTTTCGGAAAACCGTGAGCACGGGTGTGTCCGGCACCAGATCCAGCAATTGTGCTGTTTCCGGATCCGGTACAGCCACGGTAAAGGTCTGGCTGCCGTTTTCCGGCACCAGGTGATACTGGTCTGCCACCAGTTTTGATAAAGAGTGTGTGCCGATTTCCAACTGGTCCAGGT
>JAZBPL010000253.1:0-2544 GCA_036351635.1 Desulfotignum sp. | reverse complement strand
TCTGATGTGTGGTTGATCACAAGTTCTGTGATCACCTTCATGTTGCGTTTGCGTGCCGCCCGCATAAACGCCTTGAAATCTGCCAGGGTGCCGTATGCTGGGTTGATGGCCTTGAAATCAGCGATGTCGTATCCATCATCTTTCAGGGGGGAAGGGTAAAAAGGCAGCAGCCACAGGGCGGTGACCCCCAGTTCCTGCAGATACCCCAGTTTTTCGGTCAGGCCCTTGAAATCACCGATGCCATCCCCATTGCTGTCATAAAACGTCTTGATATGGAGCTGATAAATCACTGCATCTTTGTACCACAACGGATCATTTTGCGGTTGCGGTCTGCGTTTTGCCATAAGATTGCTGTCCTTTTTTTAGCTGTTAGCTTTTAGCTTTTAGCTTGAAGATACCAATAGTTACATTGCTTTTACTTCTATTGGAAGTCTCATTTTTTGAGGTTTTCTTATTGCCTGCTAAATAGTTGATATTATGTGGCTAACAGCTAAAAGCTAACAGCTAATAGCTGCTTTTATATTACATAAAATAATCAAAATCGTTTTCCGTGCGCATCCGGCGGCGCATGCGGAAAACCTGTACCGGCACCACCCCGGGATCGATTTCCAGAAAGTTGTGTCCCTCATGCCACAAATACCTGGCATCGCTCACCAGATCATGCATCTGAAAGCTTTTTTCAACGGGCACGCCCATTTGTTCAAAAGGCAGCCGCACCCAGGCGCTGTGGGTGTGATGGGGATCGAGATTAGCTGCCACAAAAATGATGTTGGAAAAATCATCCGTATATTTGCTGAAACACAGGATCTCTTCTTTATCCACCGGGTGGAACATCAGGTTCCGGGTCTGCTGCAGGGCGGGATTTTCCCGCCTGATCCGGTTGATTCTGGTGATAAACGGCCGGATGGTATGGGGCGCTTCCAGGTCCCAGTGGGCGATCTCAAATTTTTCCGAATCCATATACTCCTCACCGCCGGGAGCAAGTGGCTGGTTCACACACAGCTCAAAGGCCGGGCCGTAGATGCCGTAGCTGGATGAAAGGGTGGCAGCCAGCATCAGGCGGAGAATAAACGCCGGCCGCCCCCCCAGCTGCAGAAATTCCGGCAGGATATCCGGGGTATTGGGCCACAGGTTGGGCCAGAAAAACTCTTTTACATTGGTCTGTGTCAAGGTGTCAAAGTACTTCTCAATTTCCCATTTCAGATTGCGCCAGGTAAAATAGGTATAGGACTGGGTAAATCCGCCCTTGGCCAGCCGGTACATGGTTTTGGGCCGGGTGAATGCCTCGGCCAGAAAGATTGTTTCCGGATGTTTTTCTTTGCACCGGTCAATGAGCCATTCCCAGAACCGCAATGGTTTGGTGTGGGGATTGTCGACCCTGAAAATCCTGACACCCTGGTCTATCCAGTATTCAATAACATCCAGCAGTTCCCGGCGCAGGCTCTCATAGTGGGGGGTATCAAATGCAAACGGATAAATGTCCTGGTATTTTTTGGGGGGATTTTCTGCATATTGAATGGAACCGTCCGGGCGGTGAAGGAACCATTCAGGATGGTCCGTAACATAGGGATGGTCCGGGCTGCATTGAAACGCCATATCCAGGGCAATATCAATGCCGTGTTCCCGGGCACGGGCCAGAAGCTCCCTGAAATCTTCCAGTGTTCCCAGTTTCGGATGGATGGCCTTGTGTCCCCCTGCTTTGTCCCCGATGGCCCAGGGGCTGCCGGGATCACCCGGAACAGCGGTAATCGTATTGTTTTTTCCTTTTCTGTGGGTGTGTCCAATGGGATGGATCGGCGGCAGATACAGCACATCAAATCCCATCCCGGCAATATAGGGCAGGCGTTTGATACAGTCTTTGAACGTACCGTGCCGGGCGGGATCGTCATCGGCACAGGAACGGGGAAACATTTCATACCAGGTGCTGTACAGGGCCTTGCGCGGCTCGATTCTCAGGGGCAGCACCTTTGGATAATCCACCTGGCTGCTGAGATCCGGATAACGTGCCATAAGCCCGGCAAAGACGGTATCCATGAGAAAAACATCCGGGTGCCCTGCCGCCGCCGAAGACATGAGCTGCTCTGCCAGACGGTGCAGCTGATCGGCATCTTCCTTTTTTGCCCGCGCTGCCGCTTCTTCGGCCATGCGCGCACCCGCCATCAGTTCCACAGACACGTTCTGGCCGTCGGCACGCTTTTTTGACACCTGACTGCACCAGGTGTCAAACCGGTCTATCCAGGCGGTGACCGTGTATTCATAAATTCCCATTTCATGGGGAATAAAAGAGGCCTGCCACAGGTCGTTCACCAGCAGCTGCATGGGAATCTGCCGCCACTGGTCGGTTCCGGCCCTGCGGTACAGCAGCATGGCCGCCAGGCGGTCATGGCCGTCCACAAAGATATCTGCTGAAATGGTCACTGTTTCATTTACGGCCCGCCTGGCGGGAAAACGGCCGTTGTCAACAGAAGGGGTTACATTTTCGATCACAACGCGTTTTATGAGGTCTGTCATGGTAGTATTCTCTTTTTTGGCTGTTGGCTGTTA
>JAZBPL010000252.1:0-4424 GCA_036351635.1 Desulfotignum sp. | reverse complement strand
GAAAGGTCCAGGGGAGCGGCCAGGGTCAGGGTGGTGTCTGCATTGTTCTCATAATAACCGCCAGGGCTGTCTGACCAGGCATGGGCCGGGCTGTGGGAGGTCTCCTGGCTCAGGGTCCAGGGAAGCTGAGCCTCCCAGTTGCCGGTTCCCGATTCCATGTCATCAAAAAAAGGGTAGACAGGCGGGGCTGCCTCCAGTGCCAGGGAGGAACCCATGACAAACATCAGGGCCATTATCCATCTTTTTACACTGTTCATCTCTTTTACTCCTCGTGTGTTTGGATTTTGTTCTGTAGTGACTCCCGGAACAGATGATTGACGGACAGGCAGCGGTTGATTCCTTGAAAATTACGCAACTGATTTACTGGTCGGCTTGGTGCATGCATCGTTCCGGTGGGAACGCTCTTGACTACTATGATCTGTTTTTTTTCTCTTTGTTGTGCGCCGGCTGGCATGGAAGAATGTTTCCCGGCTGATATGAATTTTTTTCAGGGAGAATGCTGCGGAGACCATGGGTGATTGATGATGGTCAAGCGATGGAAGCGAATAAAAGAGTTCAGAGAATAAGAAGGAGTTCTACATGCTTTTTCACATAACGTTCTCCATGCTTTTCACAAAATAGGATAAGGAAATATTTTTTGTCAAGAGATATATGAAAAAAAAGTTTGCAGGTGACTTTTTTGAAAAGTCACCTGCAAACGCCGGTTCATAAAACAGGGGCTTTTATAATAGTGGCTTCTCTGCCCGGTCCCACGGAAACAATTTTTATGGGAACCCGGGACAACTCTTCCACCCGCTGCAGATATTTTTTTGCATTGTCCGGAAGATCAGCATAATCAGTTATATTTGAAATGGATTGTTTCCAGCCGGCAAGGGTTTCATACACCGGGGTGCAGTTGGCCAGGGTGTGGATATCCGGCGGAAAATCATGGATGGTTTTCCCCTGGTATTCGTAGGCAGTGCAGATCTTGATCTCATCTAAGTCATCCAGCACATCCATCTTGGTGATCACAAGGCCGGTGAGGCTGTTGAGGCGGGCGGCATTTTTCAGCATCACCATATCCAGCCACCCGCACCGTCTTTTTCTGCCTGTGGTGGCACCGAACTCCGCACCGGTCTGCTGGATCTTTTCCCCTGTTGCATCAAACAGCTCCGTGGGAAAAGGACCTTCTCCCACCCGGGTGGTATAGGCTTTGACTATGCCCAGAATTTCCTGTAAAAGGCCTGGGCCCACACCGGATCCGCCGGCGGCATTGCCGGCCACTGTGGAGGAAGAGGTGACAAAGGGATAGGTGCCGTGCTCCACATCCAGGTGGGTGCCCTGGGCCCCTTCAAACAAAATAACCTTGCCGCTGGTGCTGCCCTTGTGCAGGGCCACTGACACATCCGCAATATAGGGCAGAAGCCGGTCCCGGATTGCCATAATGTCATTGATGACCTGGACCTGGTCCAGCGGGGCGGTGTGAAAATAGTGTTCCAGATAAAAATTTTTTTCCTCCAGAATGGCAGTGATTTTTTCTTTGAGCACCCCCGGATCCATGAGGTCACAGAACCGGATACCCCTGCGGGTGGCTTTGTCTTCATAACAGGGACCGATGCCCCTGCCGGTGGTGCCGATCTTTTTGTCCCCTTTTCTTTCTTCCCTGGCTTTGTCGATTTCCCTGTGATAGGGCATGATCAGGTGGGCCCGGCTGCTGACCTTGAGCATGTCTGAAGACACATCCACCTGGTTGGCGGCAAGGTAATCGATTTCCTCCAGCAGAACAAAGGGGTCCACCACAACGCCGTTGCCGATAAAACATTTTTTCTGCTGGAGAATGCCTGACGGAATCAGGTGGCTGATGATGGTTTTGCCGTTGACCACCATGGTGTGGCCGGCATTGTTGCCCCCCTGGAACCGGACCACTAAATCCGCATGTTCACTCAACAGGTCCACAATTTTTCCTTTTCCTTCATCCCCCCACTGGGTACCCACTATCACTGTATTTAGCACTATCTGCTCCTTTTACTGCAAAAAAAATGTTTCATAAGGTTTCTGGTCTGTTCTTCACATACCCCGGATACCACTTCAGGGCAATGGTTCAACCGCTGGTCATCCGCCATGTGGTACAAAGAGCACACCGCTCCCCATTTGGGATCTGGTGCGCCGAACACCACACGCCTGATCCGGGAATGGATGATGGCCCCCATGCACATGATACAGGGCTCAATGGTGACATATAACGTGGTGCCGGTCAGTCTGTAATTTTTCCGGCTGCGTGCGGCCATCCGGATGGCGGTGATTTCTGCATGGCAGGTGGGATCAGTGGTTGAAATAGGGGCATTGTATCCCTGGCCGATAACCCTGCCGCCTGCATCTGTAATCACGGCCCCCACCGGGACTTCACCCATGGCCTGGGCATGCTGTGCCTCTTTTATGGCAAGCATCATGTAAAATTGATCATCCATAATCCAGGTTCTACTTATATAAAGCTTTTATCCCAAGGTCAAATACTTATTGATCTGTTGCCATTCTTTCAGATGATGTCCTTTTTCATGTGATCCCATTTCATCTGGTCCATCGCGCCCCGCCCCCTGCAAGTGCCTTGTGACCTGCCCGAGAGTGACATGTGACGGTCCTGTCACGAGGCACCCACAGGGGGCTTGATCAAAATTTCCGGGCTCTATCTGCATGCAACTGCTCCGGGGTAACGGCAAAAACACCTTGCAATCATCATCTTCCTCTGGTATAAAGTTTTTCATTCAAACGCGCCCGTAGCTCAGCTGGATAGAGTATCTGACTACGAATCAGGGGGTCGCAGGTTCGAATCCTGCCGGGCGCGCCATTTTCCCTAATTATGGAATTTTAGGAGTTGGAATTTTAAGAATTTCAGCCGCCAGTGTATCCATTTCCCCTGCAACCCGGTAATGTCCATCTGTATTATACCTGTCTGGATAAGATCCGGGACCGGGCGCTCATAGAACAGTATCACCGCATCCTCAGTCCGGCAGAGTCTGAAACCATAAGCAAAATCAGATCTGAAAAAAAACGCCATGAAAGCCTTGTGACAAAGGCCCTGGCCCGGTATGTTCTGTCCCGGTGCTGCAGGATTGCGCCGGAAGCAGTGCGGTTTTGTGTCAACCGTCACGGCAAACCCGCACTTTTGCCGGGTGTTACCCCTCTGCCGGTTCAGTTCAACCTGTCCCATTGTACGGGACTGGTGGGCTGTGCCGTGGCCCGGGATGCAGATGTGGGCATTGACATGGAGGAGCAACAACGGTGTGTGAACCTGAACCTGGCCCGCCGGTTTTTTTCAGAACCGGAAATCATGCAGCTGGAAAAAATCAAAGATACTGCTGGCAGGAAGGCGTTGTTCCTGCAGTTGTGGACCCTGAAAGAAGCGTATATAAAAGCTGTGGGAAAAGGGCTGTCCATGGGGCTGGACAAATTTTCATTTGTCTTTGACCAGGGCCGGCCTGATATCAGATTTGTATCGGAGAAAGCAAAAACTGCCGGTATCTGGCATTTTTTTACCCTCACCCTCCTGGACCGTTATACAGCTGCGGCAGGGGTAAGATCCGGACACACAAAGCGGCCGGATATCCATATTTATGCCTGTATCCCCTTTGACAGCATCCAATTTCAGGGGAGTATCCCGTAACTCCGGTTAAAATCTAAAATCTAACAGCTAACAGCAAAAAAATCAGCCGTCTGCAAGGCGCTGGTCATACATGCTGCCCACCCCGTATTCATCCCGCCGCATGAATTTGTCCAAAGAAGGGCCGATGATCTGCATTTCAGGATTTGTCTCAAGGGCTTTCTGGGCAATGCGCATCTCCTTGGTACAGCCGGTGCTGTAGGTGGCATCCTTTCCTATCCACTCCGGCGGCACCTTCTGCTTCATCAGGGCAAAACCTGCAGTAATGTCCTCGGTGGTCTGGAAGCGCCAGATATCGATGAAATTGCTGGTCTGGACGATTTCCCACATATACATGAGATCATCTGCATCCATGCCGGGTTCATAATAGGTGGCAGGGTTGATGATGAACAGATCCGGGTACTGCTGTTGCAGGTGGTCGATAAACTCGGTCATGATTTTTTTGGCCACATCTATCTTGCCGGGAATCGATCCGATGATGCCGCTGTAGAACATCACGGTCATGTTTTTGGCCTTTGCCGCCTTCATCTGGTCTATGATGCGGTTTGCCCGATCTTCCAGGTCCTTGTGGGAAAAATTGATGAAATCCGGATGCCGGGGCTTGAAGGTGATGGACAGCTGCTTTTCTTTGCGGGGATTTTCTTCCACACTGATATTGATGATGTCCCTTGTAAACTGAAAATGGGTATTTATCAGGCGCCTTTTCTGTTCATGGCCCCGGGAAACCACATAGTCCACCTCCTTGAAAATCCGTGCAAAGGTGGTGGATACCAGCAGCAGGTTCAGG
>JAZBPL010000251.1:0-5122 GCA_036351635.1 Desulfotignum sp. | reverse complement strand
GGCCCAGAAGGTAAACTTCCGATCCTGGTCCGGGCTTTTTCCCTTTACCGCCGCAAGTGTGCCGAGCAGATCGGTTTTTTTGCCATCGTGCAGTACACCGAATTGGTTGGGCCTGGCCATCTCCATGTAGTGCAGCTCCATGGGATGAATGAACTTGACCTGCACATTCAGGGTCTTTTCGTCATCCTGGGTAACTATGTTATCCGACGGGATAATGGCACCGAAATGGGCCAATGCCGGATTCACTGCCAGGATCATGAATGCTGCTGTAATAATGGATACTGCAATGATTTTTGTACGCATGGAATGTAACTCCTTGTTGCTGAAAAATTTGGTAAAAAATTTCATCACGATTAACACTTTTCCTGCCCATGACCCGGATTGTCTTTTCTCCAGACAAAAAAAGGCCATAAGGGCATCTTCTTTTTTTCAAAAAAATGGACCTTCATGGCCGTTTTATTGGTTTTCTATTCTGTTTGTTCTGCCGCCGGGCGGCACTTCTTTCTGATATACCAGCGGCTTCAGCCGCAGTTATTGTTGATGATATGTACCAGGCATTTCAGAAAAATACAAGCCCTTAAGATACATCCGGATTGCACTGCCCATTCCCCTGCCGCAGTTCCCCGGGGCAACCGCATGTAACCATGTCCTTTTCAGCTGCCCGACACCTCCCCCCCTTCGGGTGTCTTGCCACAGGACCGGAAGAAGCCAATTTCGTGCCGTTCACAAGGCACTCACTGTTCAGTTCAAAATTGATCCGGACCCAGCCTGAACAGGTGCAGGGGCAGCGGTTCGGTGGCAATCTGCTGGATCTTTCCCGGGGTGGGGTTTTTGGTCAGGATCAGGCTGTTGGTGTATTTGCAGATCTGTTTTAGATCGCCGGGCCGAAGCTGACCGGTCCATTTGATTTCTATTGGATGAAACCCTTTTTTGTCCACATAAGCGACATCGACTTCGCCTTTGGCCTTGATATAATACGTGGGAAAACGTCGGCGATAAAGGCCGGCCACACATGCTTCAACCAGCTTTCCGCAGTGCTCCGGGCTGTCAAGAAACCGCCGTGCATCAGGAAATTGTCAAATGCTGTAAACAGGCGTGCCATAACCCCGGCATCAACTTGCGGGTCGGGTGCCATCAGGGCTTCATGTTCCGCATCTGACAGGATCCGGCTCAAAGTAACCACCTCATTGAAACCAAGGGGAAAAACCTGGAAATCAACCTGGTTGGCCATCCCTCTTCTTCCGGGAAAACCCATCCGGGCTTCCCTGATGATGATCATGTCTGAACCGGAAAGTACCAGTACCACATCTTCCAGAGCACCACTGTCAGCCAGGTATTTCACACCTTTGTCCCAGCCGCGGATATAAGTAACCTCATCCAGAATGACAAAGCGTATCCCGGCGGGTCCGGCCGGCTGTAAATGGTCCCCTATCAGACGGACCAGGGCATGTTGGTCGTCAATCAGTTCCCCGCTGAAAAAGGGCTTTCATGATCCGTTAGAATTGCGAAAAACCGGCCCCAAAGCACCAACAGGGAACGGTGTCAATATCGGGTAGCGCAGATTCATCATGAAATTACCCCTGCAGTCCCTGAAGCTGTCTTGATAAGCCGTTCAAAATGATACATCATTCGGGTTCACATACAGAAAAGCCTGTGCTATGGTTCAGGACAGGCTGAATGGTCCAGCGGCATGTTGCGCCTGCCGGATGATGCCGATTAAACCGGTCTCAGGGATTGACCTTTATGAAGCAAGGATACAACCCATGCCTGAACTGAATATGGAAACCGTTCTGTCCCCGGCTTTTTGCGCCATCTGGGATAACTCCCTGATGGGGGTGCTGGTCATTGACCGGAAGGGACTTGTGCGTTATATCAACCGCCTCCTGATACGCACCGATGATCTCCAGGATGAAACCGTTCTGGGCCGAAAAATGGTGGATTTCTACCCCATGGAACGGGACCGGCACATCTCCATCCACACCTTGAAAACCGGAGAGCCCCAGATCAAAAAAACCATTGTCTACTACACCGGGAAAAAAAAACTGGTCAACTCCTTGTGTTCGACATTTCCACTTGTCTCCAAAGGGATCGTGGAAGGGGTGATCCATTTTTCTTTGAACCTGCAGACCAGTCAGGCACTGCTGGCGCAGTACCAGACAGGTGCCCCTGACAAACAGGTACGCCCGCCGGAAGAAAAACCATACACCTTTGACACTTTGATCGGCCGGGATCCCCGGTTTCAGAATGCGGTCAAACAAGCCCGATCCGCCAGCCATGCCCTGTTCAATGTGTTTATCTGGGCTGAGACCGGCTGCGGCAAGGAACTGTTCGCCCAGGCCATTCACCAGGCATCTCCCAGGGCATCGCATGCTTTTATTCCCGTCAATTGTGCGGCCATCCCGGACAACCTGCTGGAAACCACCCTGTTCGGGACAGCCAGAGGGGCCTTCACCGGCGCAGTTGACAAGGCCGGACTGCTGGAGGAAGCCCAGGGCGGCACCCTGCTGCTGGATGAACTCAACTCCATGTCCCTGGAACTGCAGGCCAAGCTGCTGCGCGTGGTCCAGGAGAAAAAAGTACGCCGGGTGGGTGCTCTCAAGGAAATTCCTGTGGATGTCAACTTTATCTCCACCTGCAACATCCCGCCATCACAGGCTATGGACCAGGGAAAAATCCGGGCGGATCTGTTTTACCGCCTGGCCGTGGTGGTGCTGGAAATTCCCCCTTTGCGGCAGCGCAGATCCGATATCCCTCTGCTGTGCGACCATTTTCTGGAAAAACTGTCTCTACCCCCCCAGCCGCTATCCGCCCCCGGCACCATAACCCTTTCACCCCGTGTGATCGACATTTTCAACCAATACCCATGGCCGGGGAATGTCAGGGAACTGGAACATACTATAAAAGCCGCCGTTGCTATCCTGGGACAACCGGGCATGATCACACCGGACCATCTGTCCGATTATTTCATGAACAATGTCAAAAAATTCGCTGAGACAGGCAAAACCAGTTCTGCATCAGAACCCGGTCCCGATTTTACCCACGAAAACCCCCCTGCTATGCTGTCCGGGCTGCCAGACCCCGTTCTGGCTGCATCCGGAACCATTGATCTGGCAGGCACCCTCACCTCCCTGGAAACCCTGTATATCCAGAAGGCATTGATCAGGGCCGGTTACAACATATCCAAAGCCGGGCGTTTCCTGTCGCTGTCTCCCCAGGCCCTGCGGTACAAAATCTACAAACTGGGCATCCAGATACCAAAAGAATAATTTTTTTCAATATTTAAAAATTTTTTAAAGTATTGAAAATTTTCTTTTCTATTCAGATAGCATTCACACGTGTTGCAAACCGTTATTTAATATCCAATATATATCATTATATCAAATATTTATGTTAATATTTTCTGCATTTTTTCTGCGCATTGTTATCCTGGCACACTCCTTGAGATAAAGATCAGTGAGGCGGTAACACAGCGGGAACCCGATGCACGCATTTCTTTGTCCCCCAGGGTTTTACCCGCCATGAAACCATAAGGAGAGATCATGAACAGCAACGCCGATTATATGGACCGAATCAGAAAACTGCGGGACCGGGTGGTCAATGCCACCCCTACCATGGATATTGAAAATGCCCTGATTTTAACCCAAAGCTTCCGGCAGACAGAAGCGCTGCCCCGGGAAATGAGAAAAGCCAGAGCCTTCAGGGACGTCTGCGCCCAAAAAACCATCACCATCTGGGACCATGAACTCATTGTCGGCTGCTCCGGCAAAATGGCCCGGGGCGGGGTGCTGTGTGCGGATGTATGCTGGTCTGTGCTGGACAAGGAGCTGGACACCATATCCACCCGGCCCTATGACCCGTTTTATATCAGTGAAGCAGACAAAAAACTGTTTCGCCAGGTCATCAAGCCCTACTGGCTGGGCCGGTCCAATTTTGAAAAATGGGAAGCCCAGGCCCCTAAGGATATCGTTGATCTCAAGGAAAACGCCGTGATCTACATTGACAGAAAAGCGGTGCGGGGTCCGGGAGAGTTGACCCCGGACTACAGGGAACTGCTGGCCGAAGGCATGAACGGCATCATCGCCTATATTGAAAAGAAAAGAGCCGAATACGACCTGGACAAGCCCAATCACTACCCGAAAATCGCCTATCTGGATGCCATGAAAACCGCGGCGGAATGCATGATTATCCTGGGGGAACGGTACCGGGAAAAAGCCCTTGAAATGGCGGAAAAGGAAACCGACGATACCCGGAAACAGGAATTACTGGAAATCGCAGAGGTGTTTTCCCGGATTCCAGCCCAGCCTGCCGCCACTTTTTATGAGGCCCTCCAGTTTGTCTACCTCTACCACTCCAGTATTTTCATGGAGCAGAATGCTGCCTCTTACAACCTCGGGCGGATCGACCAGTACCTGTATCCCTATTACAAGGCAGATCTTGCCGCCGGCCGCATCACCCCTGAAAAAGCCCAGGAACTGCTGGACTGCACCTGGATCAAACTGGCAGAGCCCTGCCTGTTCCAGGATGAGACCACGGCGGAATACGCCAACGGATATACCATGTTCCAGAACGTCTGCGCCGGCGGCATCGATGCCAACGGGCAGGATGCGGTGAACGACCTGTCCTACATGGTGATCCAGGCTTCCATGGACACCATGCTCTACCAGCCCTCTTTGTCCGTGCGGTACAACCTGTCCAAAAACCCGGATACGTTTCTGAAAAAATGTGCGGAATGCATCAACACCGGCAACGGGTTTCCGGCTTTTCACAACGACGAAGTCGGCATCCGCATGGTACAGAACAAAGGGGTGCCACTGCATGAGGCCTATGACTGGAATCCCTGCGGCTGCGTGGAAACCAACCTGGCCGGCAAGATCAGGGGATATGTGAGCGCGGACGTCAACCTGCCCTCCCTGGTTGAGTTTGTGCTGTTCCGGGGAGTTCACCGGAAAAGCGGAAAAATGCTGGGCATCGACACTGGCGATCCCACACAGTTCAAGACCTATGACGAATTTGCTGCAGCCGTCAAACGGCAGATCGACCACATTATCAAAAAAGTGGTCCAGGCCAACAACATCCTGGATGAGATCTGGGATGACCGGCCCGTGCCGTTTATATCCTTGAG
>JAZBPL010000250.1:0-7783 GCA_036351635.1 Desulfotignum sp. | reverse complement strand
TTCCTGGATCAGGTCATGGGTGACCTTGATGCCGGTGATCTCTTCAAAGGCTTTGGTCAGGACCTTGGATTCATACTCATGGGTGGGAATGGTTTCAGACACCACTTTGATTTCCATTCCCTTGAAGGGTTCGGCCGCTTTGATAAACCATTCCATTTCTGTAAGCTGTTCTGCTTTGGTCAAAGTGGAGGGGGTAAATTCTGAGTCAATCCATTTTTTTGCCGCGTCAACCCCTGCTTGGGCCGGCAGGGAGATCAAAAGAAATGCCAAACCCAGCAGGCATGCCAGGACACCATTGCCCGGACGTTTTCCAGCTACTTTTTTTTTCATGGGTGATTCCTCCCAGGCCTTCATTGGTATGATTAAAGCAAGCGCCGGTCCAGAACTGAAGGCCTTTGGTAAAAGCCCTGGAACCGATCTCTTTCCAAGAACTGCTATCCCCAGCGCATTACCACCGCCATCCAGAGGAGAGCAATTCCCAGGGCAAACCAGATGGCCAGATCTGTGAGACCGATCCAGGCCAGGTGGATATAGGCGGAAATCAGAAGGCCGATGAAAAGCCGGTCCCCCCTGGTGGTGGAAATGGGCAGAAAGCCTTTGCGTTTGATGGTGGGACTTTTGATTTCCCAGATGGTCATGCCCACCAGCATCAGGGCAATAACAGAGAAAAAGGCTGCGGTGGGCACTGTCCAGGCCATCCATTCAAGATTCATATCGCCTCCTTTTATACCCGGCCCAGGGCAAATCCCTTGGCAAGATAATTGCGGACAAACCAGATGACCAGGGCACCGGGAACGATGGTCAGAAAGCCGGCAGCAGCCAGAAGTCCCCAGTCCAGACCTGAGGAACTGACGGTGCGGGTCATGGTGGCGGCAATGGGTTTGGCTGCCGTGGTGGTCAGGGTCCGGGCAAACAACAGTTCCACCCAGGAGAACATGAAACAGAAAAATGCCGCCACCCCGATGCCGGACCGGATTAACGGGATAAACACGAAAAAGAAGAACCTGGGAAATTTGTACCCGTCAATAAAGGCGGTTTCATCAATTTCCCTGGGTATCCCTGAAATAAATCCTTCCAGTATCCATACGGTAAGGGGCAGGTTGAACAGGCAGTGGGCCAGGGCCACGGCAATGTGGGTGTCGATGAGGTTGAAGGTGGAGTAGAGCTGGAAAAACGGCAGCAGAAAAACAGCGGCCGGTGCCATGCGGTTGGTGAGCAGCCAGAAGAACACATGCTTGTCACCGATAAAGGAATACCGTGAAAATGCATAGGCAGCAGGCAGTGCCGTCACCAGGCAGATGATGGTATTCAAGACCACATAGATGATGGAATTAATATAACCGGAGTACCAGGCAGAATCGGTAAAGATGGTGATGTAGTTGTCAAAGGTGATATCCGTGGGAATGAACACCAGTCTTGCCATGATATCGGCGTTGGTCCGCAGGGACATGTTGAGCATCCAGTATATGGGCAGCATGATCAGCACCAGATAGGCTGCCAGGATGATATAGCGTTTTTTCATGAAGATTCTCCTTTCCCCACGTTGAGCAGTACCTGGTAAAACAGGTAACAGAACAGCAGGACAATGAGAAAATAGATCAGCGAAAATGCCCCGGCCGGTCCCAGATCAAACTGGCCCACCGCAATCTTGACCAGATAGATGGACAAAAAAGTGGTGGCATTGCCGGGTCCCCCGCCGGTGAGGACAAAGGGTTCGGCATAGATGAGAAAACTGTCCATGAACCGCAGCAAAAGGGCAATGGTAAGAACCCCGCGCATTTTGGGCAGCTGGATATATTTGAAAATAGCCCAGGCAGAGGCCCCGTCGATTCTGGCTGCCTGATAATAGGCTTCCGGGATGGACCGCAGCCCGGCATAGGCCAGCAGAATCACCAGGGGGGTCCAGTGCCACACCTCCATGAGCATGAGGGTGATCCATGCATGCAGTCCGGATGCGGTATGATCGAAGGTGATTCCCATGTTGTTGATGAACGCCCCCATCAGCCCGATATCCGGCCGGGTGAAGATGATCCAGATGGTGCCGATGACGTTCCAGGGAATCAGCAGGGGCAGGGCAATCAACACCAGGCACACAGATGCGCCCAGTCCTTTTTTGGTGGGCATGGTCAAGGCGATGGCAATACCAAGCGGCATTTCTATGAGGAGCACCAGTCCGGAAAACAGCAGCTGCCGCCACAATGCTTCATGGAGGCGCGGGTCAGTCAAAGTTTCCTTGAACCATTCAGTTCCCACAAATATCCGCTGGCCCGGGCCGAATATGTCCTGGATGGAATAGTTGACCACGGTCATCAAAGGGATAATGGCGCTGAAGGCAACAATGATAAAGACCGGTAAGATAAACAGCCACCCTTTGTTGTCCTGCCATTTTTTCATCTTTTGAGGATCTCCTTGATTTACAGGGTTTTTATTTTAAAAGAAGGTCGTTTTCAAAAAGCCGGATCCATTTTTCCGGAAATGAAACCCAGGCCATGGATCCGGGAACCGGGTCATTTTCTGCAATTCTGGCCCTGATAATCTGGTCGGCGAATGAAAGGGTTACCACCCGGTAGCTGCCCTGGTCTTCCACTGAATGGACCGGCACCTGGAAACAGCCGGCTTTCTCCTGCGCATGGATTTTCAGATAAAGGGGCCGGATGCCCATTTCCAGGGACCCTGTCGCCCTGTTTCCCAGCTCTGCGGTGCTGTCATCCAGCGGAATGTGAAATTCCCCCACCCTGGCCCTGCCGTTTTCCATGGTGCAGGGCAGAAAATTCATGCCCGGGCTGCCGATGAAATACCCCACAAACTTGTGGTTGGGATATTCAAACAAATCCTGGGGCGTACCGATCTGGACGATCTTTCCTTCATACATGACAATGATCTGATCGGCAAAGGTCAGTGCCTCCACCTGGTCATGGGTGACATAAATCAGGGTCAGTTTGAGCTGTTCATGGATCTCTTTGAGCTTGCACCGCAATTGCCACTTGAGCTGCGGATCGATGACCGTGAGGGGCTCATCAAACAGAATGGCTGCCACATCTTCCCGCACCAGGCCCCTGCCCAGAGAAATTTTTTGTTTTGCATCCGCCCCCAGCCCCTCTGCTTTTTTGTGGAGCACGTTTTCCAGTTCCAGTATTCTGGCTATCTCGTTTACCCGGGGGGTGATATAGGCATTGTCAAAGCCGCGGTTTTTCAAGGGGAAGGCCAGGTTGTTGAATACTGTCATGGTGTCATAAAGCACCGGAAACTGGAATACCTGGGCGATGTTGCGTTTTTCCGGCGGCAGGTCCGTAACATCGGTTTCTCCAAATCTGACGCGCCCTTTGCTGGGCTTGAGCAGGCCTGATATGATGTTCAACAATGTTGTCTTTCCGCAACCAGAAGGTCCCAAAAGGGCATAGGCCCCGCCGTCATCCCAGGTGTTGTGAATGCGCTTTAATGCGTAGTCAGCATCGGTTTTTGGAAACGGCAGATAACTGTGGGCAATTTCATCCAGACATATTTGCGCCATCCAGGTCTCCTTTAAGATGTTTGCTTTTCAGCGGTTTTTGTTCCGCCAGGGGATATCAACAGTTCCCCATTTTCAGTAAACACGAAAAAATTTGCAGGGTTCATATACACGGTGATATCAGAACCGATTTTCCGGGCGTCAATGCCCACTTCATGGAGAACGGTTTTGCAGCCGCTGTACTGGAAATGGATAAAGGTTTCAGACCCGTTTATCTCTGATATCTCCACAGTTGCATGAATTTTTATATCTCCGGGATTCTGCTGGTGCAGGTACAGATGGTTGGGCCTGATCCCGATGTGATACCGGCCGGGAGCAAGGGCTGCGATGGGATCTGTAACAGCAATGGCAAGGTCATCACCCAGGGTCAGGCGCCCGTCTTTCAGTTCAGCTGTAAACAGGTTGATGGGAGGATCCGAGAGCAGCTGGGCGGTCTGTACCGTGGCAGGATTGCGGTACACCTGTGAGGTGGGCCCGGTCTGGAGCACCCGGCCCTGGTCCATGACCACAATATTGCCCCCCAGTTTCAGAGCTTCCGAGGGTTCTGTGGTGGTGTACACCACCACACAATCCCGTTTTTTGAATATGGCGGTCAGTTCTTCCAGCAGTTCTTCGCGCAGTTTGTAATCCAGGTTGACCAGGGGTTCATCCAGCAAAAGCAGCTGGCTGTCTTTCATCAACGCCCTTGCAATGGCCACCCGCTGCTGCTGTCCCCCTGACAGTTCTGCCGGCATTCTGTCCAGCATCTCTTCCAGGTGCAAAAGCTTTGCGGTAGCCATCACTTTTTCTTTTATTTTTGCTTTGGGCACCCCGCTGATCTGCAGGGGAGAGGCAATGTTCTGGAAAACGGTAAAGGAGGGGTAATTGATAAACTGCTGATACACCATGGCCACCTGGCGTTTACGCACGGATATGCCGGTGACATCTTTGCTGTCCATCATAATTTTTCCGGTGGTGGGGCGGTCCAGGCCCGCCATGATGCGCAGCAGGGAAGTTTTCCCGGCAAGGGTCCTGCCGAGGATAACATTTCTGGATCCGGATGCAAGGTCCAAGCTGATGTCGGCAAGGTGCATCTCGCCTTCCACATATTTATTCACCTGGTCAAGAATAAGCCCCATGCGTCTGCTGATGCCTCCTGAAAAAGGGGTTGGGCCCGAACGACTGCAAAGAGATTGGTTGTGCATTGTTCGGATATGCATGTTTTCATTGTGTTGATTTGTTATTAGACTTCCAAGGGGAAGTCAAGAAAAAAAGATAAAAAAAAGATAAAAAAGAATAAAATAAGTTGAAATTAAATGGTAAAAAGAATAAAAAAGAAACATTTAAATACAAAGCGCCCGTTTTCAGGAACATAAACGATTTGGCATTCATTCAGAAAGGATATTAAGAGATTACCGTGGAAACCCAGGTATTGGTCATAGGGGGCGGCACAACCGGCACAGGCATAGCCAGAGATCTTTCTTTGCGGGGTATCAGCTGTATTCTCATTGACAAAAAAGATATCAATGCCGGTGCCTCAGGCGCCAACCACGGGCTGCTCCACAGCGGGGCCCGGTATATTTTAAAGGACAGTGAAACAGCTGTGGAATGCCGGCAGGAAAGCCTTCTGCTCAAGCGCCTGGCACCCCAGTGCATGGAAGATACCGGCGGGTTGTTTGTGGCATTGCCTGAAGATGATGATGCCTATATTGCCCGGTTTCCAGAATTGTGCCGCAGGTGCGGTATTGTCTGCAAGCCGGTTGATGCTTCACAGGCATTGCAAATGGAGCCCTGCCTGGCCCCGGATCTCAAAGCAGTTTTTGCCGTCCAGGATGCAGTGGTGGATCCGTTCAGGCTCTCTTTGGACAATGCTGCAGATGCCCAGAAAAAGGGGGCCCGTATCCTGCGCAATACCCGGGTGGAAGGGTTCATATCCCATAAGGGCAGGATTCAGGCGGCCAGGGTCAGGGACACCAGAACCAATGACACCTTTCAGATCGGGGCGCTGCAGTTTGTGAATGCCACAGGGGCCTGGGCGGATAAGGTGGCTGCCATGGCAGGGGCCCATATTTCCATGCTGTATTCCAAAGGATCTTTGCTCATTACCCAGAGCCGCATCAACACACGGGTGATCAACCGGCTGCGCCCGGCATCGGATGCTGATATCCTGGTACCCGGCGGAACCGTGTCCATCATCGGCACCACCTCCGTGGAAATTGACAATCTGGATGATATCCGGCCCACCATGGATGAAGTGGATACCATCATCCAGCAGGGATCTGTCATGGTCCCCGAGCTTGCCACTACCCGCTATATCCGGGCTTATGCAGGGGTCCGGCCCCTGGTGAAAAACGGCAGTGAAAAGGGCCGGAAAATCAGCCGCAACTATACCCTCAAAAACCATGAGGCAGAAGGACTGCAGAATTTTGTCACCATCACCGGCGGCAAATTGACCACCTACCGCCTCATGGCGGAAAAGACCGCTGATATCGTGGCCGGCCGTCTGAAAAACACAAAACCCTGTGAAACCGCACAGCTGCCGCTGCCCGCCAGCCTGAAAGGGGAGTGGACAGAGCCGGGCAGATCGTCCCGGGCCTGGACTGCCCGGCCCCGGCCGAAAGATACATTGATCTGCGAGTGTGAGATGGTGTCCGAGTCCATGGTGGACCGCATTGTAGACACCCTTCTGACAGAAGGCAGCACCCCCACACTGGAGGAGGTGGGCCGCAGAAGCCGCATCGGCAAAGGCCCCTGCCAGGGAACTTTTTGTTCTTTTCGGCTGGCAGCCTATCTGTACCGGACCGGGAAACTGGATAAAAAAAAGGGTTTTTTCCAGGTAAGGGAATTTGTCAATGAGCGGTGGAAAGGGTTTATGCCCCTGGTGCGGGACAGGGAACTTACGCGTCTGGAAATGCAGGAGGCGTTTTTATGCGGCCTGTTCAACATGGAAGTGGATCCGTGAACCAAAACCCTTTGCATACGACACTGGCAGTGGTGGGATCAGGTATGGCCGGTATGGGTGCGGCCATATTCGCATATAATCGGGCTATCCCATTTGTACAGGTGGGGCAGGCATCGGAACTCGCTTTTTCCAGCGGGTGCCTGGATCTGTTCAGCATTCTGCCCGGTAGGTTTCCACAGGGTTTTACCGATCCATTTGCGGGGATTGATGCCCTAATAAAAAAAAAGCCCCATCACCCTTACAGCCGGTTGACACATGCCATGATCCGGGATGCGTTTGCAGAATTCACCGGTTTTATGGGATCTGCCGGCATTTGTTTCCACGGTCCTGAACAAAATGGTCAGAACAGATTGAAAAACCAGCACATTATCACCCCGGCCGGCACCCTGAAACCCACCTGGCAGGTTCCTGCAGCCATGCATGCCGGGAGCCTTGCCATTGCCCGCAATCAGCGGATATGCATCGTTGACATCAAGGGCCTGAAAGGATTCGGGGCCAGGCAGATGGCCCAGACCCTGCAGCCGCAGCTGCCCCGTGTAACAGGTGCCACCATTGCATTTCCCGGCCGGGAAACCGCAGGGGACCTTTTGTGCGAACGCCTTGCCTGGGACCTTGAGAACCCGAAGGTTCTGGAACAGTTTGCTGGTCTGTTAAAACCCCATGCAGACCGGGCAGATGTACTGGGCCTGCCCGCCATCCTGGGAATATACCGGTTTGAAAAACTGCGCCGGACACTGGAACAGGCCTTGGAAAAACCGGTGTTTGAAATTCCCACCCTGTCACCATCCGTGACAGGCATGCGCATGAAAGAGGCGTTTCTGGGGAAAATGACAGATCTTGGCCTGCACCATTTCCCTGTGGCAGTTTCAGACATTGTCCCGGATAAAAACGGGTTTTCATTTTTTGTGAATCAGGGATTGCAGACCAAAGAAGTCCGGGCGGACCACCTGGTTCTGGCCACCGGACGGTTCATGGGCAAAGGCCTGGGGGTCCGGGATGAACAGATAAAAGAGATGCTGTTTGATCTGCCGGTGACCCAGCCTGCAACCCGTTCAGGATGGCTGAGTTCTGATTTTTTTGACCCTTCCGGCCACCCGGTGAACCTGGCCGGTATTGAAACCGATGACTGTTTCCGTCCCCTGGATGCAACAGGATCTGTGTTCCACCCCCGACTGTACGCTGCGGGCAGCATCCTTGCCCACCAGGACTGGAAAAGAGAAAAATCCGGGTCCGGCATTGCCATTGCATCGGCATTCAAGGCAGTGTCCCATATAGTCGGAAAATAGCCCCTGCCGGAGGCCCGCCCCTGGTGGTGTCCTGCGCCCGGCCCGAGA
>JAZBPL010000249.1:0-84126 GCA_036351635.1 Desulfotignum sp. | reverse complement strand
GTGGGTGAAAAAGGTTCTCTGTTCTTGTTTGTAGGAGGTGAAAAAATTTCCTGTGGCTAACCACCGATTCTGTGACATAGGTTACACCCGCTCAATTTCATGGACACCGAACAATCCATGTGGTTTAAAAAGAAGGATGATCAACAAAATAATATAGGGCATCACATCGCCGGTGCCGTGCAGCCCGAAATTGCCGTCCAGGTATCCCGAGGCAAACTGCTGGATCAGGCCCATGATGATGCCGGCCACCACCGCCCCTAATATGGAATCCAGACCGCCTAAGATCACCACGGGAAACACCACGATGCCGAAGGCATGCAGGGTCTCGAAATTGAGGCCCGTGATGTTGCCGATGATACACCCGGCAGCCGCCGCGGAAAGTCCTGCCGTGGCCCAGGCCAGTGCGAAGACCCGGGGAACCGAAATGCCCACGGACATGGCACCGAACTGGTCGTCCGACACGGCCCGCATGGAGATCCCCACTGTTGATTTTTTAAAAAACCAGGAAAAGCATCCGATGAGCACAAAGGTGATGATCACCCCCACCAGCTGGGTCCAGGAGATGGACACCCCGCCCACCACAATGGATTCGGTGGGAAGAAAGTCGGGAAATGAAAAGTTTTCCGAGCCGAATGGTGTCAGGTATATCAGGCCGTCAAAAATAGAGGCCAGACCGATGGTAACCATGATCACCGAGATGATGGGCTCACCGATGAGCCGTCGTAAAAAGATTCTTTCCACACTCATGGCCAGAAAAAAGGTGATGAGCATGGAGGCCAGGAATGAGAAAAAGATGGGCACCCCCAGCCGGACCGTGAGGAAAAAGGTGATAAACGCACCTGCGGCAATGATCTGTCCATGGGCAAAATTGGCCACCCGGCTGGATTTGTAGACCAGTACCAGTCCCAGGGCGGCCAGGGCATAGATGGAGCCCACCACGATGCCGCTGACCACAATTTGAAAAAAATAACTCATCAGACTCCTTTCACCGTGTAAAATGCGATCCGGGTTTTCACCAGGGTCGACTGTCCATCCTGGTACTGGAAGGACGCCTCGACCTCTTTTTCACTGACAGTTTCATCATACAACGCCTCATACAGGTTCTGATACCGCTCCTGGACAAATTTGCGGCGGATTTTGCCGGTTTTGGTCAGCTCTCCGTCATCCACATCCAGCAGTTTGTACAGCAGGGCAAACCGTTTGATTTTAAAGTGTTCTTTTTCCGCCCGGGAATTGACATCGATCACCTGCTCCATGATCAGGTCTGCCACATCCTTTTTTTTGGACAGATCCATGTAGGTGGAGTAGGACAATCCTCTGTCTTCGGCCCATTTGCCCACCACTATGGGGTCGATGTTGATGAGGGCTGCCACAAAATCCTTTTTGTTGCCGAAAATGACGGCTTCCTTAATATAGGGACTGAATTTAAGGGCATTTTCCAGGAACATGGGCGAGAACATCTCCCCCTTGTTGTTGTGCATCACATCAGATACCCGGTCAATGACCACCAGATGCCCGTGTTCATCGATGAATCCGGCATCTCCGGAGTGCAGCCATCCGCCTTCCAGCAGTTCTTTGGTTTTTTCCGGCAGTTCAAAGTATCCGGGTGATACCGAGGGGGATCGGGACAGGATCTCTCCGTCATCGGCAATTTTGCACTCGGTGCCGGGCAGGGGCTTGCCAACGGTTTCCGGCCGGATATCCCCGTCCCTGTGCATGTATGCGATACCGGTGATTTCTGTCTGGCCGTAAATCTGTTTGAGGTTGACCCCGATGGCCTGGTAAAAGGTGAACAGTTCCGGTCCCAGGGCGGCCCCGCCGGTATAGGCCCGCCGCAGGCGCAAAAGCCCGATCTGGTTCACCAGGGGCCGGAAGATGAACTGTTTTCCCAGCCAGGCCTTGCACCGGAGCATCGCCGGCATGGGTTTGCCGGTCATGCGGAAACCTGCCGCCTCAATGCCGATGCGGATAAAGTAATTGTACATCAGTTTGTTGAACCAGTAGGACTGGTCGATTTTCAGCCAGATTTCCGACCGGATGCCTTCATAGATCCTGGGGGCCCCGAACATGAAATGGGGGCCGATCTCCTTTAAATCCGACATGGCGGTTTCAACGGATTCCGGAAAATTGATGGTGATGCCCGTGGCCATGGCAACACCGAATGAATTCATCTGCTCCCCGATCCAGGCAAAGGGCAGAAATGAGACATATTCATCGGTTTCTTCCAGGGGGTCCACCTGGGTGATTCTGACGCCCATGTTGATATAGTTCTGATGGGTCATCATGGTGCCCTTGGGCAGTCCTGTGGTGCCGGAGGTCAGGCACAGGTGGCAGACATCATCGGGTTTGCCCTGATCCACCAAAGATTCGAACAGGTCCGGGTCTTTGGCATGGGCGGCGTCCCCCATTCCAAACAGGTCCCGGATGTTGATGAACCAGTCGTCTGACATGTAATCGCGCATGCCCCGGGGATCTTCGAAAATGACCTTTTTTACATTGGGGATCTGGTCCCGAACCTCCCGAACCTTGTCCACCTGTTCCTGGTTGTCGCAGAATACGACAGAGATTTTCAGGTACTGGATGATCTGGGCGATTTCAGCGGGCATGGTGGTCTGGTATATGCCGGCGGATATGGCGCCGATGGCATGGCCCCCGATGGCCATGAACAAAAGCTCCGGAATATTGTCCGAGATAATGGCAATGGTATCTCCCTTGCCCAGGCCGAGGGCCCGCAATCCCATGCCGGTTTTTCTCACATAATCATAATATTCTTCCCAGGTGTAGGCATTCCAGATGCCGTAATCCTTTTCCCGCAGGGCGGTGCGTTTGGGGGATTCAGCCACCCGCCACCGCAGCAGCTGGGGGATGGAGAAATTCAGCAGGTGTTCATTATTGCTCATGGTGATCAGTCCTCCCCGATATAGGCTTCAATGACTTTGGGATTATTGGCGACTTCCTCCGGGGTGCCTGATCCGATGACCTGTCCGAAATCCAGCACATAGATCCGGTCGGAAATATCCATGACCACCCCCAGGTCATGTTCCACCAGAACCACGGTGATATTGCGCTCTTTCTGGATATCCATGACAAACCGGACAATATCTTCTTTTTCCTGGATGTTCATGCCGGCCATGGGTTCGTCCAGCAGCAGAATCTCAGGATCCATGGTCAGGGCCCGGGCCACCTCCACTTTTTTTTGAAACCCGTAGCTCAGACTCCCCACCATGTGCTTGCGTACCGGCTCCAGTTCCATGAAATCAATGACATCTTCTACAGCTGCCCTGTTTTCCGCTTCGATCCGGGAGGCTTTTCCATAAAAAATGGCGGCCTGGAGAAACGAATAGGTCAGGTTCTGGTGCCGGGCCAGCAGCAGGTTGTCTAAAACCGACAGCCCGGAGAACAACTCCAGGTTCTGGAAGGCCCGGGCGATCCCCATGGAGGAAACCTGGTGGGGGGAAGCATGGGTCAGGTCCTTGTCCTTGTAAAGGATTTTTCCTTTGGTGGGGTGGTAAAATCCGGAGATGCAGTTGAGCATGCTGGTTTTACCCGCCCCGTTGGGCCCGATGATGGAGGTGATCAGTCCTGGCTCAATGGTCATGTCCACATGGGACAACGCCTTGAGCCCGCCAAAAGAAAGCGTCACGTCTGAAATTTGTAGATGCGCCATAAATCATCCAAATGCTGTGGGTTACGTTGACAAAGCCTGCCCCTGCCGCATGTGGCAGATTATCCTGCCATGGTGATGCATTGAAAAACAAAACTGTCTGAATACCGTTTTCAGTCCGGCCCCTTGGAAAATTTCCTTAGTAAATGGCTGGTCCGGTGTCAAGGACAAACCATGTTTCATGTAAAAAAGACAGGGTCTCTTTTATTTATCAGGAAAATGTCTGTTTTATCTGTGCGCGGTCAATGGTTCCGTCTGCGGTTTTGGGCAGATCCGGCACAAATGCCACATACCGGGGTTTTTTGTAACCGGCAATCAAAGACCCGGTGAACCGGATCAATTCCTCTTTTGTGAGTTCTTTTCCCGGATGCAGGCTGCACACCGCTTTGATGCCTTCACCGAATCTGGGATCAGGCACACCGAACACACACACCTCCCTGACCGCGTCATGCTGCATGATCGCTTTTTCCACTTCCGCCGGAAACACGTTTTCTCCACCGGGCTTTATCAGTTCTTTTTCCGCTTTTCTGCCCTTGAAAAACAAAAACCCATTGGCATCGATCATTCCCAAGTCTCCGGTATGGTGCCAGCCCTGTCTGAAGGTGTGGGCGTTCAGGTCAGGGGCATTCCAATATCCCTGAAATACCAGGGGGCCCTTGACAAGGATCTCACCGGTTTCACCTGCCGGCAGAAAATTGTCCAGGTCATCAGCGATTTTCACATGGGCCAAAGGGGATATCCTGCCGGCTGAGCCGGGCTTCTCAAAGTATGGGGCAAAGGTGATCAAGCCGGACGTCTCTGTCTGGCCGTACATGGTCCAGAAGGTGGTCCCGGCGGCAGCTTCCCATTTTTTCACTGTGTCCGGGGCATCCAGACCGGCTGTTATCGAAAGGGATGTCAGGTCAAAAGTTTCTTTTTCCAGGGCATCTGAAAGTGTGGCCAGTATGGGGGGAAAGGAACCCAGGAGGGTGACCTTCTGCGCCTGGATCAGGGTGAGGGTCTGCAGGGGGTCGAATTTTTCCACCACCACATTTTTGCCCCCTGCCTGGAGGGTTGCCAGGGCCATGTTGATACCCATGATATGAAACAGCGGCAGGATATCGGCATGGCATGTTTTCTGGTCAAGGGTGTAGTACTGGATCAGCTGCAGGTTGGCCAGCAGAATATTTTCCTGGCTCAGCACAGCCCCCCTGGGTTTGCCGTGGACCGCGGCAGTGTGGATAATGATATAGGGATCATCTTTTTCAAACGGTTTCGGGGTGAAATTTTTGCCGTCCTGATACAACGGGGACAGGTTTTCATCCGGTCCGTCCACCACAATGCACTGCTCCACAAAAGAAAAGGCATCAGTCATCTGCGCTGCCTGGGCTGCCATCTCATTGTCGCACAGGATCAAACAGGGGGTGGTGTCTTCAATAATATGCCGGATTTCGCTGTCGGACAGCCGCCGGTTGATGAGCACCAGGGTCAGGTTCAGGGCAGCAGCTGCCCCGAACAGGTGAAAGAACACCGGCAGGTTTTTGCACAGCACAGCCACCCGGGTTTTGGGGGCAAGAAACGACAGGCCGGCGGCCAGTTGCGCCGTATGCGAGAAAAGATCTGCGTGGGAGATATCCTGGCCGTTCCAGTGGAGGGCTGTCATATTTTCCAGATTCCGGGCATTTTTTTCATACATATCAAAAAAGCTTAACTGGCGCACCCTGTTGCTGTTCATGAAACCATACCCCCCTGAAAAAAAGGATTCACCCCAAAATATCGCATTTTTGTCGGGTGCTGACGCGCACACAGAAGCCGCAATCTCAAATCAGAACGAGCGCTCAGTCTCAACACAACTTTAGTTGTAATGCAATTGATTTGGGTTTGTCAAAGACTTTTTTATATTTTTTTTTCATGGGGGAAATGTACCGAAAATATGGAATAGCCTGACGCAAGGCAGTCTGACGGATCGTTGCAGAACCGGCAGTGAGAAATGTTTCCCGGGCAGGTTTCCCCGGGGTTGTCATGCAGATAACAGCAGCGTTGGGATTCCATGTGAATGGAAAACCCCAGGCGGTCGGCAAACAGTTTCATGCGCAGCAGATCCACGCCTTTGCCCCCGGCATTGAAATCATACGGGGTTTTGGTGGAATAGTCAGCGGTTTTCTGGGTGGAGAAAAATCCCTCAAATATGCGCTTCTGGTCATCGGTTTCAATGCCCACCCCGAAATCATGCACGCAAAAAAGAACGCCGTTGTTTTTGCTGCGGCAGAAGATATCGATCCGGCCATGGTCCGGGGTGTTTTCAATGCTGTTTTTAATCAGGCCGGTTATGGTCTTTTCCAGTACATCTTTGGGCAGGTGGATTCTGGGAAGATTTTCGTCCATGTGAACAGATATTTCCAGGTCCCGGAAATCAAAGGATTTTTGCATGCCGGCAAACAGGGTGTCAAAGGCCTGGGCACAGTGGATATATTTGTAGTTGAGGGCAGGGGAGCCGAACTCTTTTTCAATCACCGCCTGCACCACCTCCATGGGGTCTTCTTCATCCAGGTGCTGCTGGATCAGGGTTTCCAGTTCATCCCTGCAGGTCTGGAGCATCACCAGCATGAGATCCCGGGCTGCATAGACCTTTTTGTCCATGATATCAGCGGTTTCTTCCTGGATCTGCACGATGCGGCTCAGGTTCCGCTGGATACGGTTCAGGGTGGAGGCGGTCTTCACCTGGGGCAGGTCCGCCAGTTTTTTCTCCAGGATCTGCAATGATCCGGTGAGCACTGCCACCGGGGTTTTGAGTTCATGGGACAGGTGGTTGATGGCTTTGTCCTTGGCCCGGTTCATGGAGGCCACATCCCGGTAGGCCTCTTTCAGGGCTTCGGAAAACCGGGCATTTTCAATGGATATGCCCACGGTACCGGCAATCATGGTCATCAATTCCATGTCATTGTCGTCAAACGGATTCTGCTTTTTGTTGATGGCGCACAGGATACCGGTGATGCGGGAATCGCTTCTGATGGGAACACACAGGATGCTTTTTGTTTCATAGCCCAGTTTCCGGTCTCTTTCCGGATAGGATTCAAAGGATGTGGCGGCCTGGTTGTTGACAGCCGGCCGGCCGGTTTTCCATACCTTTCCGGCAAGCACTTCATCCAGGGCAAACCGGATTTTTCTGGCCCGCTGCTCCGTGTCTGAGTCATCATAGGAGGCCCCTAAAAAGAACAGGTCGTTTTTGATTTCATCATACAGCAGCACCACAGCCCCTTCCGTATTTAAAAGGCCCTTGATCTCCCGGGTGATGTAATCCATGAGATCTTCCAGGTCCGGGTACTGGGGCAGGGCTGCACTGATGCGCATGATGGTGCGGTTGTTGGCAGCCAGCCGCTTTTCTTCGGTGATATCCCGGAGAATGACAAAATGCTCCCCTGGCCTGTCTTTGTACCAGGTATGGGATGCGGCCCAGATGATCACATCCCGGTGCCGGCCGTCTTTTGTGAGCCGCTGGGTCTCATACCGGGTGAGGCGCTGGTCCTCTTTGAACCGGTCCAGCATCTGGCTGGTTTCATCTTTGAGGATTTCCGGTACAAAGGGCAGAATGTCGCCTTTGAGTTCATCCAGTCCCCATCCGAACACTGCTGTAAAAGAGGGATTCACATAGGATACCCGCCCTTTTTCATCATACAGGATAATGGGATAGGGAATAAATTCCAGCACCTTCTGATAGGTCTGGTAGAGCTCAAACACCTCCTGCTCTTTTGTTTTTTCAGCAGTGACATCCTGCAGGGTTTCCACGGCCCCGGCAATGTTGCCTCTGCTGTCAAATATGGCGGCTGCAGTGAAGAACAGCCATTTGCCCGCAGGCGGCAGGTCTGAAAAAAAATCAGTGGCAGCAAACAGTTTTTTGTCGGACAACGCTTTTTTGTATTTGGGGCCGTAAAGGGCAACGATCTGCTCATTCGGTGCATTGTCGATGATCAGGTCTGCCATGACCGGCCGCTTTCTGGCATAAAAGGCCTTCCACTGGCGGTCGGTGCCGATCATATCCTGTGCCTGCAACCCGCTCAACTCTTCCAGGGCCTGGTTGAAATGGCTGATTTTGTGGGTGCTGTCCAGGACAAATATGGGGATGGGGGCTTTGTGAATGATGTTTTTGAGCAGCTGGTTTTCCTCTTCCAGGGCTGTGATCTTTTTTTCCAGGGCAGCCGTGTCATTGGTCTGGTTGCGCATAAAAACTCCAAAAGGCTTTACAAGATTCCCGTATCCCCGTATAACATCTGGTGGTGTGATATTGCCACTATATAAAATCATTGAATCAAATTGCAAGGATTTTAAAAGGTGACCAACGAGATGCCTGACACCAATATCAAGACTGAGATTCTCATCCATGATTTAAAGGTGCCCATATCTGTGATCAATGCCGGGGCAAGGTCCCTGCTGGACCGCCAGGATACCTACGGCCCTTTGACGGAAAAACAGATCAAGGTGCTCAAACGCATTGTGCGCAACACCCTTGCCACCCAGCGCCTGGTGAACGATGTTCTGGAACTGGGACGCTCCAGGGAAGGGGTGCATATCTGTTCGCAGTTCACTGTGGCATCTCTGGTTGTGGGGGTATTGGTGGAGGTGTTTGATCTGGCAGATCCGGGCGTGGCAGATGATGTCAGAAGGGCCCAGACATATGTGCAGCTGCAGGAGGCCATTGAAAATGCCGGGGTCAGTCTGAATTTTGCGCGGCAGACCTGGGAAGCCAGTGTGTGCCTGGATGCGGCCAAGGTGCGTCAGATTTTGAGAAATCTTGTTACAAACGCATTCAAACACCGGGGCGCCAGGGTTGATATCAGGGGCCTGATTCAAGAGAGCCAGCTTACCTTGTGGGTGAAAGATGACGGCCGGGGCATACCCAGATCAGACCAGCAGCGGATATTTGAAACCTATTTTACAACCGGTGGTTCCATTGAAGATGCCATCCAGAGCCATGGCCTGGGACTGGCCGGCGTTATGGTGCTGCTCAGGGACATGGGCGGTGAACTGGTGCTTGATTCAGATTCCGGGCAGGGAGCTGAGTTCAAGGTGGTCATTCCTCTGTAGGGGTCAGAAGTTAACTTTTTTACCTTTTTTCGCAGAAAAGCTGCTTTGTTTCTATCTTGGTGGTAAACAAAATGGTCCAGATAGCATAGGCTGAACCAAAAAAGGTAAAAAAGTTAACTTCTGACCCCTATGTTTTCTCCTATGTTTTTTTGTCAAAGGTGTCCCAGAAATCCTGGTCAGGTTTTCGCCAGCCCGGGCCGAATAATTTGTCAAACACCGGTCTTACAAAGGAAAACCAGCCGGCATTGGCCTGACGTCCCTGCTGCCTTGCGGTGAGAACATCAGCGGCAAACAGGGTGATATCCACCAGCTTTTCTTTGGGGACATAGGCGTCTGCCCCTTTTTCAATGGCAGTCTTGAGATTTTCCGGTGTCAGGGCATGGGCGGTGAGCATAAGGGTGGGTATGTTCAACCGCCGGGTGATTTCCAGCAGCTGGTATCCCTGCACCCCCATGATGTCAAAAATGGCGGCATCATAGGTATTGGTTTTCAACATTTCCACAGCGGTTGCAAAAGAGCCTGCCGTATGCACCTGGCACATGGAAAGCAGTTCTTCCAGGGTTTCCAGGATATCGGGTTCATCATCCACCACCAGGATGCGCTTGCCTTCCAGTATCCCGCGGTCATCCATCACAATGTCCTTTGGTTGTATGCAGGTGAATTACAGGTCCACCCAGGTTTCCGCCTCATTGCCGCAATTGGTGCAGGTGCCGGTGCCTTTGATTTTCCGGGGTTTGCTGCCGGCCTTGCTTTTTTCCTGTGCCGCCTCTTCTTCAACCCACTGGCAGGTGACGATCATTTCCGCTTCATTGCCGCAGTTCTCGCAGGTACATACCTGTGTAATTTTTTTTTCAGCCATGATTTTCTCCCTGATAACACCGCTTTTTACAGCAGATGCATCTGTCAGCCCCAAAAAGGGGATATGTATTTGTCATGCAGACATCATAATACGGAACTGCACCATTGGCCAGTCAAAATTTCTGCTGTCACCCGCATGGGGCTGAGAAGGACTGCCTGAAACCGGCCGGATACCTGCCCGGCAGTTGGCATGTTATCATGCAGTTGCACGGGATTTTGGATAAAATGTGCTTGACAAAGCATCTGTGAAACGCTCTTATACGAAAAGTCTTATAATTATTTTTACCATGCAGAAGATATACTCTTTTCTGCACGTCAGGAGGACAGGATGAAAATTGCAGTAACCCGGGTGGATACGCCCGGTACCCGGCCAAAGGATGAAGAGCTCGGTTTTGGTACGGTCTTCACCGACCATATGTTTGTGATGGAATATGCAGTTGAAAAAGGGTGGCATGATCCGCGCATTGAACCGTTTGCAGACTTTGCCCTGTCACCGGCTGCCATGGTGTACCATTATGGCCAGGCCATTTTCGAGGGACTCAAGGCCTACAAGACACCGGACAAAAAAATCCAGCTGTTCCGGCCCCGGGACAATTTTGCCCGGCTGAACCAGTCTGCCAGGGGATTG
The DNA here is from genome assembly GCA_036351635.1 of Desulfotignum sp. Taxonomy (GTDB): domain Bacteria; phylum Desulfobacterota; class Desulfobacteria; order Desulfobacterales; family Desulfobacteraceae; genus Desulfotignum. The sequence goes on along the minus strand of JAZBPL010000249.1, from coordinate 73,915 downwards.
TGCATCCCGGAAATTGATGTGGATTTTGTCATGGATGCCCTGAAACAGCTGCTGAAACTGGAAAAAGACTGGATACCTGAGACCCTGGGAACCTCGCTGTATATCCGGCCGTTTATTATTGCCACAGATCCTTTTCTGGGGGTGAGATCCTCTTTTACCTTCAAGTTTTTCATTATCCTGTCCTCGGTGGGGGCCTATTATGCCGGGGGTCTGGCACCGGTGAAAATCTGGGTGTCCAGAGACCATGTCAGGGCCGTTCCCGGCGGGGTGGGGGAATTCAAGACCGCAGGCAATTATGCAGCCAGCCTCAATGCCGGTGAGATCGCCAAAAAACAGGGATATGCCCAGGTGCTCTGGCTGGATGCCCTGGAGCGCAAATACATTGAAGAGGTGGGGGCCATGAACATCTTTTTTCTTGTGGGCGATGAACTGGTGACCCCCAATCTCACCGGCAGCATCCTGCCCGGCATCACCCGGTTTTCCGTCATTGACCTGGCAAAAAAATGGGGCATGCAGGTGTCGGAACGTAAAATCAGCATAGATGAGGTGTTTGATGCCCATGCAAAAGGCAATCTCATTGAAGTGTTCGGATCGGGCACAGCCGCCGTGATATCCCCTGTGGGTGAAATCTGCTATGGAGAAAAAAAGATCCACATCGGTGACGGTACACCCGGGAAAACCGCCATGAAATTTTATGATGCCCTGACATCCATCCAGTACGGCAAAACAGAAGATACGGAAAACTGGATTGAAAAGGTTGATTGATGCCGGTATGTCCCGGGCAGAGAACAATGTGACAATGACCGTCAGATGATTGGAGATGCAATGGCCAGGAAAAAAGAAACCACCCCCATTGGAAAACGGATCAAACGGGCCAGGTTGGACAGAAAAGTTACCCTGGATACCATGGCCAATGAGACCGGGTTGTCCAAGGATGTCATCAAACAGATAGAAAGTGGAAAAAAACGGCCGTCTGTGGGAACCCTGCTTCAGATGTCCAGGGTCCTGCAGCTGGATTCCGATTTTCTGCTCAAGGAAACGGAAGAGGCCCGGGAAAAACGCTCTGATGCATACACCAAAAGAACCGACAAATATGCCTACACCCCCCTGACACCGGGTGCGGAAAACAAACATTTAAAGGCGTTCCGCATTGTGGTGGAAGCCGGCACCCGTCATGAGGGTGTGGGGTTCCAGCACGAGGGAGAGGAATTTGTCCATGTGCTGGAAGGAAAAGTGGAAGTCCAGGTGGGGGATCATGTGAATGTCCTGGATGCCGGGGATTCCCTTCATTTTAATTCAGGGGTCAGGCACGACCTGCGCAATCCGGCAGATACCGATGCCGTGTTGATTGTGGTTGTGTATGTTCCCTAAATATGGAGGTATCCGGCGATGCTATTCAAACTGACAGATGAACAGAAAATGATCCAGAACATGGTCCGGGAGTTTTCCAGAAAAGTGGTGGCTGTAAAGGCAGCGGAACGGGACCAGACCAAGGAGTTTCCGGCAGACAATTTCCGGCAGATGGGCGAACTGGGCCTCATGGGCATGATGATTCCTGAAGCATACGGCGGAGAATCCGCAGATACGGTGTCCTATGTCCTGGCCCTGTCGGAAATTGCCTATTCCTGTGCCTCCACCTCCGTTGTCATGTCTGTACAGAACTCCATTGTGTGTGAAAGCCTGTATAACTTCGGCACCAAAGACCAGAAACAGCAGTTTTTAACCCCCCTGGCATCAGGGGAAATCATCGGGGCCTTCGGCCTGACCGAGCCGGATGCCGGATCAGATCCGGTTTCCCAGGCTGCCACCGCTGTTAAGGACAAGGACCATTTTGTTATCAACGGCACCAAGCGGTTCATCACCTCGGGCAAACATGCCAAACTGGTACTGGTGACCGCCAAAACCGATCCTGATGCCGGCCACAAGGGCATTTCCTGCTTTATAGTGCCCAAGGGCACCAAAGGGTTGATCGTGGGCCATGAAGAAGACAAGATGGGATTGCGGGCCTCGGACACCACAGACCTGATTTTTGAGGACTGCCGGGTGCCGGCATCCCAGATGCTGGGAAAGGAAGGAGACGGCTTCAAAATTGCCATGTCCGGCCTGGACAGCGGCCGCATCGGCATTGCTGCCCAGTCTCTGGGGGTGGCGCAGGCCGCCTTTGACGCGGCAGTGAAATATGCCGCAAAAAGACGGCAGTTCGGGGTGCCCATCACCAAGCACCAGGCCATCCGTTTTCAGATCGCAGACATGGCCACCCAGATCGAGGCCGCAAGGCAGCTGGTGTTTTCCGCCGCCTCCATGAAGGACAGAAAAGAACCGTATACCAGAGAAGCCTCCATGGCCAAACTGTTTGCCTCTGAAATGGTCAACGAAATTACGGCCCGGGCCATCCAGATGCACGGCGGATACGGGTTTACCAAAGATTATGTGGTGGAGCGGCTGTACCGGGATGCCCGGGTGTTCACCATATATGAGGGGACATCCGAGATACAGCGCATCGTGATATCCAACAATATCCTCAGGGACAAGCGCAAGCTTTAGTAGACGCCGTCCTTGAAAATTGATTCGGCAAAGGCCACATCCTCGGGGCAGAACACAAACAGGCACTTGCCGTCGGCATCGGACACAGATCCATACACATAATTGATGTTGATCTGTTCTTCACCGAATTTTTTGGTGATTTTGGCAAATTCCCCGGGCTTGTTTGTGATGTCCACCGCCACCACCTCTTTTGTGTCAAACAAAAAATCGTTTTCCCGTAACAGGGCCACTGACGCATCCGGGTTGTCTGTCAGCAGGCGGACCAGGGCAAATTCCGCAGAATCCCTGCGCATGGAGCTGTAACTGGCGGAAGAGGCCAGCCGCTTGAGGGATTTGCCCCTGGCTTCAAACAGGTTCTGGACATATGCTGACGCATCCTGGATGGTGATGGCATCAATATTGATATTGGCCTGTCCAAAAAGGTCGGTGAGTTTTGCCAGCTCACCTGGCACATTTTTAAGAAACAACGAAATTTCAATTCTGATCATGGTGATGCCCCCTTTATAATTTCCAAATTTGACGTGCAAACCGCAGCTGGTAAAATCCTTTACGCTGGCTGCGCCTGATCGGCCCGGGCAATCTCCACCCCCCGGTCAAAGGCATCCATGTTCAAGGGAATGATTTTGGGTTTGGCGGCAAATTCCTCCTTGACACATGCTTTGAGCAGATCCAGGTCCACCAGTTTGCTTTTGGCGGCAAACGCGCTTAAGGCCACTATGTTGGCAGCCCGGACAGAGCCGGCCTTGATGGCGATATCATTCACCGGCACCACCAGCTGGGTGACATCGGTGCGTTTGCTTGTCACGGGAATCAAAGAGGAGTTGATGAAAATGATGCCACCCGGTTTGACGTCATTTTCAAATTTTTCCAGGGACGGCAGGTTCATGGCCACAAGATGGGTGGGGTTCTTTATGATGGGCGATCCAATGAGCCTGTCGCTGATCACCACGGTGCAATAGGCGGTTCCCCCGCGCATCTCCGGGCCGTAAGAGGGTATCCAGGCCACAAATGATCCCTGTTTCATCGCTGCATAGGCCAAAAGCTTTGCACTGAGCAAGATGCCCTGGCCGCCGAATCCGGCAAATTTTATTTCTGTCTGCATTGGTTTCTCCAAAAATATTTAGAATGGATCTATTCAGGCACTTTGAAATCACCCAGTTCATAATAGGGCAGCAGGGTGTCTTCAGCCCATTTCAGGGCATCCAGCGGTGTTAATCCCCAGTTGGTGGGGCAGGTGGAAACCACTTCCACAAAACTGAAGCACTTGTTTTCCATCTGGTATTGAAATGCCTGTTTTATGGCTTTTTTTGCCTTGTTGACCTGCTGGGGTTTGAGCACGGCCTGTCTTGTGATATACCCCGGGGTCACCAGTTCGGCCAGCAGGTTTGCCATGCGGATGGGCATGCCCGTGTCAGCGGTATTTCGTCCGGCAGGGGCGGTGGTGGCACGCTGTCCGCCCATGGTGGTGGGGGCCATCTGGCCGCCGGTCATGCCGTAGATGGCATTGTTGATAAAGATGGTGGTGAATTTTTCCCCCCGGTTGGCAGCATGGATGATTTCTCCCATGCCGATGGAGGCCAGATCCCCGTCCCCCTGGTAGGTGAATACCATCAGATCCGGCCGTACCCGCTTGATGCCGGTGGCCATGGCCGGGGCCCGCCCATGGGCTGCTTCCTGAAAATCACAGTCAAAATAGTTGTATGCCAGCACGGCGCACCCCACAGGGGCGATACCCACGGTTTTCCCCTGTATCCCCAAGTCATCGATGGCTTCAGCCACCAGGCGGTGGACAATGCCGTGGGTACATCCGGGGCAGTAGTGGGTGTGGGTTTTGCTGAGCGCCTTTGGCGTGGTAAAAGTCTTTCCCATGGTGTGCTCCTATAACAGTCCTTTGATAATGTCGATAATTTTTTCCGGTGAGGGGATATCCCCGCCGCACTCCCCGTAAAATTCCACGGGACGCCGGCCCTTGACGCAGCGTTCCACATCTTCCACCATCTGTCCCATGCTCATCTCAATGCTGATGACCGCTTTGCAGCTGTCTTTGCATGCAGCTTCAAATACGGCTTTTTCCGGAAATGGGAACAGGGTTTTGGGCCGCAGCATGGCCACCTCAATGCCCTCTTCCTTGAGCATGTCAATGGCGGTTCTGCACACCCGGCTCATGGTGCCGTAGGAGGTGATCAATACCTGGTAGTCTGTGTCCCCGTTGTACAGCTCAAACCGCACCTCTTCTTTTTTCATCTGCGCGTATTTGGCCTTGAGGGCCAGGTTGTTGTCATTGAGGGCCGTGGGATCCAGAAACAAAGATTTCACAAGGTTGCGTTTTTTGCTTTTGCGGAAATCCATGCCGCTGGTGGCCCAGTCATCCTTGTTTGTGGGTTCGGTTTTCAGATCATCGGGAAACTCCACCGGCTCCATCATCTGGCCGATGAGACCGTCTCCCATAATCATGACAGGGCCTCTGTATTTTTCCGCCAGGGTAAATGCCTGCATGGTCATTTCAACAGCCTCCTGCACCCCGTCCGGCGCCATTACCAGCAGGTGGTAATCTCCGTGGCCCCCGCCCTTGGTGGCCTGGAAATAATCCCCCTGGGAGGGCAGAATGCCGCCCAATCCCGGGCCGCCCCTGACAATATTGACAAACACTGCCGGGCACTGGGCAGCTGCAATATAGGAGATGGCTTCACTCATCAGGCTGATGCCCGGAGAAGAGGAGGTGGTCATGACCCGTTCGCCGGCACCGGCTGCGCCGAAAATCATATACCCCACTGCCACTTCACTTTCCCCCTGGAGAAACACCCCGCCTTCTTCGGGCAGCCGTTTCACCAGGTATTCCGCCACCTCCGACTGGGGGGTGATGGGATATGCAAAATAATTTTTACAGCCTGCCCGGATGGCAGCCTCACCGATGGCCTCGTTTCCCTTCATTAATACCTTTGCCATTATCTTTTTCCTTGGGGTCAGAAGTTAATTTTTTTACCTTTTTTCTCAGGCATTCTGGGTTTCGACAATGTTAATGGCCACATCCGGACACATGATACAGCATATGGTGCAGTGGATGCAGTCTTCAGGCCTGGCCTGATAGGCGGGAAAATGCCCTTTGGCATTCACTTTGTCAGTAATTTCCAGAACGTTTTTGGGGCAGAAATTGACACACAGACCGCAGCCTTTGCAGCGTTCCTCGTCAATTATGTGTTGAAATGCCATGTGAAGTACTCCTTATATGTCTCTGTCTTGGTGTTGTTATTGTGTGGCGGTTGGGTCATGTTTCAGGCGCGTTTCCAGGGAAACAGCAGTTTTCTGTCAATGGGCAGCACCGGACAGGAAAAATGGGCCAGATCACTTTCCGTCAATATCCCTGGGGAAGCGGTTATAAATTCCAAGGGGATTTGTGCATGGTCTGCCACGTTTTTAACCAGATCATATCCCTGATGGATATGGCGGGCAGAGGTCTCGTCCATGAGATTGGCATTGGACACAAGCCCTGTGACGGTCAGTTTTGCAGAGGTTTCGATCTCCTGCTTTATTTTGATGCACCCTGCCACATCGCCTGTAAAGGGTCTGAATGCATTGATCACCTGGAGCATGCGTACCGGGCTGTTCTGTAAAACAGATGCCAGCGCCCCCAGCACGGTAACCCCCACATCATCTCCGCCGGCATCCAGAATGGTCAGATCAGAAGGCTGCCGGATAATATCAGCCACAGCCGGGGCCAAAATGGGCAGGTCGGCAAACATATATTGCCGGTCCGGCAGGATCACCTGTATGCCCAGCGCTTCCAGCGGGATTCTGGCCTCCCTTGTCCTGAAATAGGGATTGACCAGGTCCAGATCTGCAATATTCACGGCCATGCCGGTTCTGCGGCAGGCAACAGCAAGATTGATGGCGGTTTCGGTTTTTCCGCTCCCGTAATTGCCCGCCACCACCACAATGCCTGTAAAATCCAAGCCCACGGTTTTTCCTTTGTTGGTTTAAAAAAATCAGCTAAACTTTTATTAAATCAGATATGCCATATTTTTGCAATTTTTTTTTCAGGTTCCCCAGGGTGCATTCATTCTAACCGTCAATCCATCTATTTTAAAACCGCAGGGCTGTCAAATTGTTTTACCACGAAGGTCACGAAGACGTCCTTTCTTTGTGACCTTCGTGGTTTTTTATAAAAATCAAATCAAAGTAAGGCTATCCAAGATACCCTTGCTTTGTGCACTTTGTGGGTTTTAACAAAAAGTCAGACCAGGGATGCCGCAATATCCTGTATTTCCGGTTTTTCCAGGCGCCGGCTTTTTTCAATGCTTGCATTTTTTATGGCATAGGTTATCTCATCCAGGCGGGCGGTGTTGCAGGCAATATTATGCAGATCCAGATATTTTTGCACCATCTGCCTGCCGCACAAAAGGTTCAGGTAAAAGTCTGGTGCAGCTGCCGTGCCGAACTGGCCATCAGCATGGGTGCCGGCCACATGGGTGTGTACTGCCCGGCCGAACACCGGTGTGGAGGGCGATATCAGGCCCTGACCGGTCTGGTCTTTGACAATGCCGTCCACAAAGCTATAGTAGGCATGGACCAGGTCCATATCTTCATGTCTGAAGCCGGATGTTATGCCCTGATCCGCCAGGAGCCGGACCACGGTATACATATCACCAATGCCGTTGCGTTCGCCGATGCCGAGAACCGATACCTCCAGTACATCTGCCCCGGCAGCAATCCCCATGACTGAGTTGGCCGATGCCATGCCCAGATCATTGTGGCAGTGGATGGAAACAGCCGTATGCCCTGCCAGGCCTACCGCATGTCTGATGCGTTCAGCCACCTGGTTGGGGGCCATGATGCCTGAAGTATCCGGCAGGGACAGCACATCAACCTGCAGATCACAGCACAGAAACCTGATGCATCTGTCCAGAAGATCAGGCCCTGTTTTTCCCATGTCCAGCATGGCCACACTGATGGCAGCATCCGGCCTGGTGCTGCGGATATGGTCAATAACCGTACCAAGATTGGCCATTGTTTTTTTTACCTCAGCATGGGAGGCTGTGTTTTTCATATGCAGATGCAGGTGTACATCATGGATCCGGGTGTTCAAAAGGATGGCCGCATCCGGCAAAAATGCCCTTCCCAGGGCTGCCACCCGTATCCGGAACCCATTTTTTTCTGCATGATCTGCCATATGCTGCACCATGGCCGCTTCCTTGGGATGGGCCGGGGGATATCCGGCCTGGCACACATCCACACCCAGTTTTTCCTGAAACGCCAGGATCTGCATGCGCTGGTCCAGGGAAAACACCAGGCCCTGGAACTGCATGCCTTCTCTTATGGTCTGGTCAATGATACGGATCAGCCTGTTTTCCCGGGAATCAGGCATGGGGGCAAGCCTCCTTGGTTTTTAAGGGTCAGAAGTTACCTTCTGACCCCGAGATGGGGGTTGAAATACCCGTGGACAAGGGTTGGAAATTCCTTTTTCAGGGACTGTATCAACTGTGCCATGCCCATGGCAGGCCCCCCTGGTGCAACCGCTTCCATGGCGGCAAAATATGCCTGGGGGTCATAATTGAGGTTGCGCCACTGGATCATGTTGATGTCATGGTCCCGGATAAAGGCAAACAAAGCATCCACCTCCCGTTGCGCATCCGTAACCCCGGGGCAGTTGAGGTAGTTGACAGCCACAAACCGGCCCTGTTCCCGGGCAGTATCTATGCTTCTGCATACATCATTCCAGCTGTAGGACCGGGGCCTGAAATAGGCGGTATAGATATCTTTGCGTACCGAATTCATGGACACCCGCATGCTGTCCAGACCGGCCCTGCACAGATTTTTTACACGGTCCGGCATACTGGCATTGGTGTTCAGGTTGATGGTGCCCATGTCCGTGGCCGCCCGGATCATTTCAATGGCCGGCTGGATAACCTGAAATGCGGTCAGGGGCTCGCCTTCACAGCCCTGCCCAAAGCTGACCACCGCTTTTGGTACATGGGTGATGTGTTCCAGGCTGACCTGGAAAATTTCTTCGGCTGTGGGGGTAAAAGCGATCCGGTCCTGGCAGGCTGATAACCGGGTGTCGGACTGCAGGGAAATGCACCCCAGGCACCGGGCATTGCAGATCCTGGAAGTGGGCAGCGGGGCTTCATACCGCTGGAGAAAAAAATTTTTCCCGGCCGGACACCCGTATTCCAGGGCGCAGGTTTCCAGGTGGCGCATCAGGCGGTTGTCCGGATATTTTTGGCCCATACGGCCCACGCCCTGTATCACTTTGGCCCGGGGCATCAGCCGCAGGTCCTGTCTGGGCTCGGCATCCACCTGGAGTGCGGCAGACCGGAATCCGTTTCTGCCGAATCCCACTGCCCCGTAAGAAAAAAGGGGCAGGGGGGCGGCGGTTTTTCCACAGGCGTAGGCGCAGAAATGTTGGTTTACATATCCCGGAGAGTTGAAAACCGCCACCGGATAAATTTTTTCTTCCGGCGCAAAAGGGTTTCTGTAAAGGGTTTCAAACTGGTCTGAAACCACATTAAAGACAACCGGGGACCGGCCCGGCAGCATCATCAGTTCGCTGCCATGCGGCATGGCAATGGTATCGGTTCTGGTCAGCACCACAGGGATATCACCGGAATATCCGGCTGCGCCGTATCCGTCCAGTTCAAATATCTCCCCGTTTTCAGCGGCTGCAACCGCTGTGAGAATCTGTTTGTTGATATAAGTGATGACACAGCCCCCGCAGGTTTTTTTGTTATGGCCGTTGTGTTGTCTGGATCAAATCCAGACAAACTCTAAGTATATTCATGGGTGTGTGTCAAGTGTTTCCTGGCTGAACAAGATATTTGCCATATGCAGGCCAGGTTTTTGATCGTTTGTGCAGCACGATTTTCCGGGTTCCCCACATAAGCACACGCTGTTCTAACACATAATTTAGCGGCTGCACGGAATATTGTTATAATGCCTTGCCTAAGCAGAGCGCACACGGTATAAAAACCCGTTCAGTGATTCTGGTGGAGATGTTCAGGAAGGATTTTTAACAGAAGGATTTGTCGGGCTGATGGCGCATTTTTTGATCATGGGGCTGGTGCTGGGGCTGTCAGCCGGGCTGGCACCCGGTCCGCTGCTGACCCTTGTGGTGTCTGAGACCCTGCGGCATAATGCGGGTGCGGGCATACGGGTGGCCCTTGCCCCCCTGATCAGTGATCTGCCCATTATCCTGGTGTCAGTGGGGATTTTGTCCACCATGTCGGATTTTTCGGCGGTGCTGGGTGCTGTTTCCCTTGTGGGGGGCGGGGTGGTGTTCCGCATGGGGTGGAAGGGCCTGCAGACAAGCGCCCTGGTTGTCACCGCAGATGTTTCAACAAACAAGGCCCTGGCAAAGGGCGTTCTGGTGAATGTGTTGAGCCCCCACCCGTATCTGTTCTGGATATCGGTGGGGGCCCCGGCGGTCCACCAGGCCATGGCCGTGCATGCGGGGGCAGCTGCTGCGTTCATTGCCAGCTTCTACCTGCTGCTGGTGGGTTCCAAAGTGTGTCTGGCCCTTTTGGCGGGCCGGTCCAGGGCGGTTATCACGGGCAGGGCCTATGTATATACCATGCGGGGGCTGGGCCTTGCCCTGTGTGTTCTGGCCCTGGTCCTGGTAAAAGACGGACTGTCCCTGCTGGGCTTTTTCCAGCTTTGAACGGCCATGTGAAAACAGTCTCTTTCTACAGGTCGAAATCCCGGGAAGTGACCGTATGTTCCATGCGCTGTATCCGCTGATCAATGTTTTCAAATTTGCGTTTGATACGCTGGAGGGCGGATTCCCTGGAGGTGGTATAGGACTGGTAGAACTCCTGGTCCCTTTCATTCTGGAACGGCACCACAGGGGCAGGTTTTAAAATCAGTCCCGCCGCAATATACAGCACCCCCACCGGCCAGAAACCGGTGAACAAAAAGAGCAGCAGGGTGATCATCCTCACCCAGAACACGCTTAAATTGAAATGTTCTGCCAGACCCCGGCACACCCCCATGAGGATGCCCCTTCTGGACCGGTAAATGCGGTGGTCTCCGGCAATGTCATCCAGGCGGTCACGGAACCTGGTGTACTGGTTTCTGCACCGGGCATACCCGGAGTTCTGTCTGCGTTTGTAATGGCGTCTCATGTTTTTATCAATCCTTTTTCCGGCGTTCTATCAATATGGTTTCCAAGGCTTCCACACGCGCTTCCATTTTTGACAACCCATGGTAAAGATCCTGGATCATCTGGGTTTCCTCGTCGTGGGCCCTGCGGTCTTTTTTGCTGATGCCGCCGGTTTTGGCGGCCCGGATGATACCAATGACAATGAGTCCCACGGTGGCCAGAAACAGGATGAATCCTCCCATGGCGATTCCGATGATTGTCGCACCATGCATCATAAACTGCCTCCCTGTGCTGTGGATAATTTACAGCGTATTAGTATCATCTTTTTGCGCTGTTTGGGAGGATTTTAAATCATGCAGCTGGCGTTCTATGTCATCATCTGCGCTGAGTTCTTCAAATGCCTCTTCCAGGCTGGTTTTTTTGCCATAATTCACCAGGTCGGCTTCCGCCTCCATCCGTTCGATATGGGATTCCATCTCCTCAAACTTCTGCATGACTTCTGCAGAATCCACGCGCCGGATTTCCTGGTGGGCCTTTTTTTTGCGCTGGGCCCGGATATGCCGCTGGACCAGCATGCGTTGTTTTTCCCTGGCGGATTTGAGCTTGTTTTCCAGCTCCTGGATATCATCTTTGTATTGTTCCACAATGGCACCCAGCTCATCCATCTCCTGCTCCACTGCCTCGCACCTTTGGGCAAAGCGTCTTTTTTCCAGCAGGGCCTGCCGGGCCAGATCGTCTCTGCCCCTGGACACGGCCAGGCCGGCTTTGTTGTCCCAGAACGCTTCTTTGTTTCGGGTCTCTTCCAGGAGGCGGGCCACTTTTTTCTGGTTGGCAATGGTGCCGGCGCAGGAAGATTTAAGCTCCACCAGGGTGTCTTCCATTTCCCGGATCATCAGTTTTATGAGTTTTTCCGGGTCTTCTGCCCGGTCCAGCATGGCGTTCATATTGGCAGAGACAATGTCTCTGAACCGTGTAAAAATACCCATGAATCTTCTCCTTATTTGGTGTTGGGGTCAAAAGTTAACTTCTGACCCCATGCAAAAGCACAAAATGTGCCATTGCAGGATAAAGATGGAATAATGTTTTGTTTCAAGGGGTTGCAGGCATTGGTCAGGATTGACACAAGGCCGGGTTTGTGGTAATTTAATCCAGTAAGTGAATAAAATAACCATTTTATTGTATGTTTAACCATATTTTTTTAAGGGGGGCAGCAACCGCATGGGATATGCAGATTCTGACAAATCCATGGAGCATCACCATGTATCCATGGATGGGGCTGTGGGGCAGTCTGAGGCATTTATCACCTTCCAGGAGCAGATTTCCCGGGTGGCGCCCATTGAGCGGCCGGTGATGATTATTGGAGAGCGGGGAACCGGCAAGGAGCTGGCTGCCGCCCGGATCCATTTTTTATCCAGGCGGTGGCAGCAACCGCTGGTGACCCTTAACTGTTCCGCTTTGACCCCCACCCTTATCGGGTCTGAGCTGTTCGGGTATGAAAAAGGGGCATTTACCGGGGCTGAGACACGTCACACCGGGCGGTTTGAACAGGCTGCAGACGGCACATTGTTTCTGGATGAGATCGGCACCATTCCCATGGAGGTCCAGGAAAAAATACTGCGCACCGTGGAATACGGCACATTTGAACGGGTGGGATCTTCCCGGCCCGTCCGGGTGGATGTACGCATTGTTGCCGCCACCAATGCTGACCTGACAGCCATGGCCCGGCAGGGGGCCTTTAAACAGGACCTGCTGGACCGCCTGTCTTTTGAGGTGATTTATGTGCCGCCCCTGCGGTACCGCAGGGAGGATATCCTGCTGCTGGCCAACCACTTTGCCTCCCGCATGGCCTTTGAACTGGGGTGGGAAACAGTGCCGGAACTTACTGCCAGTGCCAGAAAAACCCTGACAGCCTATCCCTGGCCCGGCAATGTCCGGGAATTGAAAAATGTGATTGAACGGGCGGTGTACAAGAGTACCAACCCCCGTATACAGGAAATTGTTTTTGACCCGTTTGATAATCCCTATGCCGGCACCAGAAAAACCCTGGCAAAAAATAAAGACCAAACCGCCGGGCAGCAGAAAGCGGTATCCCCTGAATCCCAGACAGATCGGAAAATGCCTGAAACACCGGAACAGCAAGTATCTTTGGAAACAACCACACAGGAAAGATGGGTCACTGATCTGCTGACAATGCCCTTAAAGGAGGCAGTCCAGGCCCTGGAATCCCGGCGGATGGAACAGGCATTGGCCCGGACCCGGTTTCACCAAAAAAAAGCGGCAAGCCTTCTGGGGCTCTCCTATGACCAGTTCCGGGGCATCAAAAAACGCCTGGGCATCTGATCATAAAATCAGGTCTTCCTGCCTGGCTGCAACCAGCGGATAATTAAGCGTATGTCCCGGGTGCAGGGCATTGAAATCGGTTCTGGGGTTGTATTTTTTCAAAAGCCAGAACGGAATTTCCAGCTGCCCGAGACACAGGGACCAAATGGTATCTCCGGGTTTGATTTCATAGGTTTCCACCTCTGCGACCACAAACGAGGCAAAAAAATCTTCTTCTATTTCCCGGTGAAATTCAAACCGCTGTTCTTCAAACCTGTCCGGATCCAAGGCAGTCAACGGAATTTTTATGGTCTGGTTGATGGCGATGGGGTTGCCAAAGGCCAGGCGGTTCAGTGCCCGGATCCGGCTGGTGGGGATTTTCAGCCAGTCGGCATAGTGGCCTAAGGTCTCTGCTGCTTCCACATGGATAATGCCTATCCGGGCATGGTTGTCATCGGTCACAATCTTTTGGATTTTCAGGTTGCTGGAATCAACCCGGGGATTGATTCTGTCGGGTCCTGGCGCCGGCAGGGCTGCCACATCACCGGATTTGTCTTTTGGTACTGCAGGTGTTGCTGCTGCCCCCGCCTGCGGTTCTTGTGTCGCTGCAACTGTCAGCAGGGAAACAGGGGGACTTACCCGGGCGGGTTTTGTCACTTTTTTGACAATGGTTCTGGTGCCGGTCTGCCGGGTGTCAGGGGCAGACGGTTTTTTTGTATCAGCCTGGCCTGCCAGGATGGTGCCGGCCATGGCAGCGGGTTGCGTTTTCACCGGTATGCGCAGATTCTGGCCAATGAATATTACGGCCTGGCGGTCGAGGCCGTTTTCCAGGATCAGGTCATTGAGAGACACATTGTGGGTCCGGGCAATGGCGCCGGCTGTATCCCCTTTGACCACCACGTGGAACCGGCTGGGTTTCTGTTTTTTCTGGTAAAGGCTTATGGCTGTCTGCCTGGCATCATGGAGCGGTATATGGGCGGGCAGCCGGATCTCAAAATTCCCGGGGATATATTTCTGGCCTTTGAATACCGGGCTGCGCAGGGATGGATTCAGGGTGTGAAATTCCTGGATATCCAGGTTCAGTGCCCGGGTGAAAACCTTGGCACTGAGAAAGCCTTTGGTTGTAAACCGGGTATAATTCACGGGTTTGGTAAAATGCAGCTCTCCAAAATATTGCTGATGGTTTCTGGCCACCTGTCTGGCCGCCAGAAATTCCGGGTAAAAGTTTCTGGAGGCAAACTTGAAGGAGCGGCTCTTGTAGCGTAAAAATATGTTTTCATATGTGCCCATGGCATTTTTGGCCCGTTTCATGCCGGCCAGGCCGTGGTTGTATGCGGTGATGGCCATGGCCCAGTCCTTGAGTTCGGCATGGTTTCTTTTGAGCAGACGGGCGGCAGCATCGGTGGAGATATAGGGGTCCCTGCGCTGGTCCACCACATACCCGATTTCCATGAACTGTTTCCCGGTTCCCCGGGTAAACTGCCAGATCCCGGCAGCACCGAATTTGGAATAGGCATTGAAATCAAAGGATGACTCCACACAGGGCAGGTACACCAAATCCACGGGCAGGCCGTGGGACACAAAGATCCGCTTGAATTCGTCAATTACCGCCCCGGACCGGATCAACCCAGCCCGAAACTGCTCTTTGATGCCGGTCTGGCACCGGAGGCGGAAAGCTGCCTGCCTGAAATCTGCCGGGGCTGCATCAGGGCCCAGCAGGCCGGCCACATGTTTTTCCAGATTTGTGGCAGGTGCCCTTCCCCCGGCCAGGGCAAGCAAAACGGTTTTATATTGTTTAAACGCAGCCTTCTGCTGTTGTCTGTTTTCCCGGGCAGCCGCTGCCGTGCGGTTCGGATTCAGGTCTATGACCCCATATATCCGGTCCAGGTGGCGGGCGTCATGAATTACCCCCTGGGACCGGCCGTACTGGGTAAAAATCTTTATCCAGAAGGTCACATTGGGGGTAATGGCATCACAGACAGGAAAATTTTCGGGTGCAATCCGGGCAGGCTGTGATGTGGTTCCCAGGGCAGGCAGTGCAGCAGCGAGCCACAATACAAGGAAAAGGACAATTATTCGGGGGGCGTGTTTTGTTACCGGGTCAGGCATGCATCCTCCTGTAATCTGAGCACCTGCCATGAGCGGGGCAGATATCGCGTGTTTAAAAAGAGATGTTTTGGCAGGCATTTTCATCTTTTACTTTTATGCAGGATAGCATACAACAAAAATTTCAGATATTAAAGCCCGCATCCGCAAAACAGGATCGGGAAGATACAAATCAGGAGAGATCTTCATGGAAAACGACCATGACCGGTATAAAAAAAATTATCCCGTTTCCTGGGAACAGCTGCACCGTGATGCCAGAGCCCTGGCATGGCGCCTGCATGACACCGGGATCCTTTGGGAAAAAATTGTGGCAGTGACCCGGGGCGGGCTGGTGCCGGCGGCCATTATTGCCAGGGAGTTGGCCATCCTTCACATCGATACCATCTGTGTTGCCAGTTATGACTGGCAGCGCCAGGGGGATGCCGTCATTCTCAAACAGGCGGCAGGCACGGGCAGGGGGTGTCTGATCATAGATGACCTGGTGGATACCGGTGCCACGGCCCGGGTGGTCAGGGACATGCTGCCAAAGGCATATTTTGCCACGGTCTATGCCAAGCCGGCAGGAAAGCCTCTGGTGGATGCCTATGTCACAGAGGTGGGCCAGGATACCTGGATATTGTTTCCCTGGGATGCAGAACACCGGTTTGTTGCGCCCATTGCCGGCAGATAGCCAGGCTTTTGTGGAAAAATTTTTGGTCTACCCTCTGCTGATGATGTTTCTGTGGGCCATGAGGCGGATGGCGTTGATACGGATGAACCCTTCGGCATCTTCCTGGTTGTACCCGCCGGCAATGTCCATGGAGGACAGGTCCTGGTCGTAGAGAGAGGATGCACTGGTTCTGGCAACAGGATAGGCAACCCCCTTGTACAGTTTGAGGGTGACCTCGCCGTCGATGACCTCCTGGCTCTTGTCCATGGCTGCCATGAGAAACTCCATTTCCGGACTGAACCAGAACCCATTGTAAATCAGTTCGGCAAACTTGGCCCCCAGCATATCCCGCAGCCGCATCACCTCCCGGTCCATGGCGATCCCTTCGATGTCCTTGTGTGCCTCGTGGAGGATGGTGCCCCCCGGGGTTTCATATACCCCCCGGGATTTGATGCCCACAAACCGGTTTTCCACCATGTCCAGGCGGCCGATACCGTTTTCTCTTCCCAGCTGGTTCAGGTATTCAAACAATTCCAGGGCATCGGTTTTCCGGGTGTTGTCTTCCAGATTGACCACCGCTACCGGTATGCCGTCCTTGAACCGGATTTTGATGCGGGTGGGGACATCCGGGGCTTTTTCAGGGGACACGGTATGGGAGTAGATGCTTTCTTCGCATTCATGGGCCGGGTCTTCCAGGATGCCGGCTTCATGGGAGATGTGCAGGAGGTTGTCATCTTCGCTGTAGGGCTTGGATGCGGTCTGTTTGGTGGGGATGCCGTGTTTGTCTGCATAGGCCAGAAGATCGCTTCTGCCTTTGAAAGCCGACAGGAACGCCGTGTTTTTCCAGGGGGCGATGATTTTGATTTTCGGATTGAGGGCATAATAGGAAAGCTCAAACCGCACCTGGTCGTTTCCCTTGCCGGTGGCACCGTGGGAGACATAGGCTGCACCCACGTTCCGGGCGATTTCGATCTGTTTTTTTGCAATCAACGGCCGTGCAATGGCGGTTCCCAGAAGGTACCGGCCTTCATACAGGGTATTGGCCTTGAACACCGGGAAAATATAATCGGTGACAAATTCTTTGCGCATATCTTCAATGAAAACGTCAGAAGCACCTATTTTCAAAGCTTTTTTTCTGGCTTCTGCAAAATCTTCTTTCTGACCGATATCAGCCATATATGCAAACACTTCATATCCCTGTTCCAGCAGCCATTTGAGGATGACCGAGGTATCCAGTCCGCCTGAGTAGGCCAGGACCACTTTTTGTTTAGCCATTTCAACTCCTTGGTATTATAGATTTACGGGCCTATTTAGACGGAAATTCATGCAATAGTCAAGTGCTTATGTCCGGGCTTGGATATTTGCCATAAGCATGCCGGATTTTCGATCGCTCTGTGCAGCACTCTGTCACAAGCCCCGCCCCTGGTGGTGTCCTGTGCCCGGCCCGAGATCTGCGGGGGCCTGTTTACATAAGAACAATGGCGTGGGGCAACCCGCTTTCAGGTTGGAAACCATCCCGGCATATTTTACCAGGCCCCCTCCGGATCTGACGGTCCGTTCACAGAACACCACCAGGGGCTTCCTATAGAAGTGCACGCTACTATAGCAAATATCCAGGTCCGGGCGGACAGGTCTGCCCGTCGGGGATACAGGCATGCTGCCGGTCATGGCATCACGCAGAAGCTGTCTGTGCCCGGATGCAAAGGCTGTACCCGTCAGGTAAAAATGGTGAGCAGAGCCCCGGACACTGCCATGCAGATGGCCACAGCCTTGTTGGCCGTGATTTTTTCCTTGAGAAATACCGCCGCCAGAATAAAAATAAAAATGGTGGACATCTGGTTGAGGATGGCTGCCTGGGATGCGGTGGTATATTTCATGCCCGCCACCCAGAGAAGTAAAGCAATATAATTGCCGCAGATGGATGCGGGCAGGGCAATGAGCCAGGATCTGGACCATTTGAGTTCTGCAAGATAGCGCTTTTTTTGCGGGTGGCAGGCCACCATGATCATGAGGGTGACCACTCCGGCGCTCACGCGCACCAGGGTGGCCCAGAATACATCGGTATATTCCAGAATCTCTTTGATGATGACAATCCCTAAAGAGAGAAAAATCATGGCCAGCACACCGGCGATGATGCCGGCCAGGTTGTCCGTGGGCGGTACAACCTCTTCCAGAGCCAGATCTTTTTTTTTCAATGATCCCACCAGAACGGCGGACAGCACCATGAGACCGCCGATGATACCCCCGATGCCCAGACTTTCATCCAGCAGAAGAAAAGAAAAAAACAGCACACAGGGCAGGTACAGACATTCTACAATGGCCACAAGGCCTGCTCCCAGGCGATTCAGGGCCATGAAAAAGAACAGATCTGCCAGGGTAATACCCAAGAATCCCGACAACGAAAGAATCAGCCAGCTGTTCAGTGGCTGGTCCGGAAAAAAAGGAATTTGCAGTGCCAGCATGGTGATGGTTACCAGCACCATGGCCACCAGGCTTTTGTAGATGTTCAGGGAAATAGGGGAGAACACCTCCCCGCTTTTTTTAAACAAAATAACGGCAGCAGCCCAGAAAAATGCCGAGCCCAGGGCAAACACCGAACCCATCATAGCCTATTTTCCTGATCCTGAAAAAGCAAGGTGCCCTTGAGGTGTGGCAGACCTTTGTCTGCATCCCGAAGCTCAAATTTTACCTGCCCTCTGGTGCCGGGAACACGTTCATATCCCAGGGTCAGGGTTGCGGGCAGGTAAATCGGCAGTTTGAAGGCGGCATCCACGCAAAAGGGATGGGAAAAGGGCATGGTTTCTTCCAGGCAGGCCATGGTCCGGGCCAGGCTCCACATGCCATGGGCAATGGCCTGTTTAAAGCCGATGAGCTTTGCTGTTGCGGCAGACAGGTGGTGGGGATTGTAATCCCCTGATACCCGTGCATATCTGCGGCCGGTATTTTCGGGAACCAGGATGGTTCTTTTTACCGGCAGGGGCTGATCTGAGATCGGCTTTTTTTTGGGAGGGACACGGCCGGGGTCACGGGTGAGATAGGTGGAGATGCCCTGCCACACCAGGGCGTTTTCCCGGTGAATTTCCAGACAGAACCGGGTGACGATGCCCCTGGGGGTTCTGGTCATTTCCTGAAGGGTGCAGGACAGGTCCAGGAGATCATTGACCATCACCGGGTGTTTTGATGCAAAAGACTGGCCGGTCTGGATCAGTCCCATGGGGTTGATGGGAAAAAAATTCGCGGTGATGTACCTGCCCAGCATGCCGATGAAAAGGGTTTGAAGGCAGCTGGGGGGAATGGTGTTGTCTTCCGTGGTACGAAAAAATCCGCACACCTTGCAGTATCTGTCAACTTTGTCCGGATCAGGCACAAATCCGGGCAGAAGCAGTTTTCCTCTGCACACCCGGGTATCTTCTGGCAGGGCCGGCTTTCGCACAAGGGACAGGGCCAGCAGTTTGCAGAAAACAGCGGGCATAAAAGGCAGGGTTTTCAGGTGAACACAATGGGTCGCGTTTGTCAGGGGAATCTGGGTGATATCTGTTTTCATGGGGGGTGTTACAGTCCATATCTTTAACATGGGGTTTGTACAAAATTTGCTAATCCAGTTTAAAGGATTTGAGACTATCCTTGTTTGGGAATGAAGTCAATACAGGCAGGGTAATTTTGCTGAAATACAAACAGGTTGAAAACAAAGGTGCTGAAAAAAGTTTGTTATTGAAAAATTCGGATTGGGGTTGACCCGGCCGGCATTAGGGTATACTAGCAAGACCGATACAGACGGTTTTTAATCATATAATCAGGAGATCCGAATGCATATCACATCCAGCGGTGGACTGAGTGTCTCCGCAGGCGCCCATATCATAGAAAAAGCAAAACGTGTGAACCTTAACCCCAGCCTGCTGTACGAGGCGGTGATTGACCTGTCATCGGAAGGGTTTATCACTGCCAACTGTATCAACCTGGCAGCCGGCATTCTTCTCGACGACCTGGGGCTTCCCGTTTATTTTTTTGAAACCATTACCAAGGAATCTTTGAAAAGTATTCTGGCATCCATTGCCAAAGGCATTCACCTCAAAGGCGACAAAGTGGCACTGCATTCCTGGGTGGCGGATATCGATTTTGACCTGAACCAGGACAGCAATGTCCAGCGGGTGCGCATTGCCACGGCTGAAACCCGTGACAGAATGGAACGGATCCTGGATAAACTGCTGTCCGGGCATCGCAGAGAATATTATTACAACCCGGAAAAACAATATTTCACCTATGTGTTCCGGCCGGAAACTGTGGCGGATTTTCCGGATGATGATTTTGCCGATTCCCGGTTTTTGTTCAACAGGAACCAGGATTATACCGCCATTCCCCGGCTGACCCGGAACCGGTATGAAAAATTTCTGGCCCGGGTGGACCAGCATGTGACACCGTTTGTGGAGGTTTTCAACCTGTCGGATATCGGTGAGATCCGGTTCATGTTCAATTCAGATTTTGAACGTCCCCAGCTGCCGGTCCTGAGAAAACTGTTTGCCGATCACGGCCTGACCATCACCCGGGCATACTGGGAACCCTATTTCACCGAAACCCGGGTGCCCACATCCATCTGTTCTCTGTATGTGGCAGGGGAACTGTCCAGGAACCAGGAAGCCCTTTTGCTCGATGACCTGCAGGCATTTTTGAGTTTCCGCATCAGCCGGATCACCCGGCTTTACGTGGAGGGAGTCCTCAGTTTCAAGGAAATGCTGTTTGCCGGCAATGCCGTGGATTTCACCCACTTGTTTATTTTCAAGGAACAGGGAACCAGAACCGACCGGGAGATAATGGAAAGCCTGGATTCCGTGGACCACAAAGAGGCGTTTTCAGAACGGATCCATGAATCCAACAAGTTTACCTATGTATCAGAAATGATACTGGATACCGCCATGGAACATCCGGACCTGATCCGGTTTCTGTTTGCGCTGTTTGACCGAAAGTTCAACCCGGCCGGCCAGGAGGGCCTGACAGCGGAACAGTTTGATACAAAAGCGGCTGAATTTGAACAGATGCTGGCAATGCGGTTTATGGACGACCCCATGGGGTATGATGTCTTCACTTTCATGACCAAGCTGATCTCCTCCTGCCTGAAAACCAATTTTTACAAGCCGGAAAAACGGTCCTTTTCTTTCCGCCTGGACAACAAGGTTTTGGATCCGCTGGTGTTCAAGCAGTTTGTATACGGCCTGTTTTTTGTCAACGGCCATTATGCCTGCGGCACCCATCTGCGGGCCGATGACATCGCCAGGGGCGGGCTGCGAATGATCCGGGTGACCCCGGCCAACCATGGCATGGAGCTGGACAATGCCGTGCTTCTCAATTATGCCCTGGGCCCCAAAGCCCAGCGCCTCAAGCACAAGGATATCTGTGAGAGCGGATCCAAAGGGGTGGTGGTGCCCTATCCGTTATATGCCGGCTACAGCATGGATGCCCTGTTTGATTATACAGAGGGGATAATGGATCTCATGCTCACCGATGCCCATGTAAAAGATTATTACGGCCGGCCGGAGATGGTGTTTTTCGGACCGGATGAAGGTACTGCCCCGCTCATGGATGCTGTGGCGTTCCGGGCAAAGCAGCGGGGATATGCGTATTGGCGGACCATTACCACGGGCAAAAGCTTTGGCATCCCCCACGACACCTACGGCATGCTGGAAAACAAGGACCTTTTTGGTCTGGTGTCCCATGGAAAAGCCGGCACGGAACTGCTCATCAATGGGGAATCCTGCGGCACCTTTACAAACATGGCAGACATTTATGACCGCATCGGCGGGCAGGTGGATACCAGCGGTATGACCACCACCTCGGTCATGGGCGCTTTCCGGACCCTGATCGCCCACAGCAATGAAAAGGAACAGGACCTGAACCTGATGATGACCGGCGGTCCGGACGGGGACCTGGGCAGCAATGAAATCCAGTGTTACAAAGGCAGGATATGTCTGGTGGTGGACGGCGGATCTGTTTTGTTTGATCCAGACGGGCTGGACAAAGAAATCCTTATGCAGATCGCTTTCATGCGCCACACCAGCCCCCGGGCAAATTCCCTGGCATTTCCAAAAGAAAAACTGGGGAAAAACGGATTCCAGGTGCCCTTGAAAGGCAAGAATATCACCCTTCCGGACGGCACCCTGGTGGCGGACGGGGCCATGTTCCACCGCAATTTCATCACTGATCCGGCCAACCGCAAATATATCCAACAGGCCGATATCCAGGCATTTATTCCCTGCGGCGGGTTCAAAGATACCATCAACCAGCGCAATGTAAAGGCATTCACCAGCCTGTTCAAGGAACTGCGCTTCATTGTGGAAGGGGCCAATGTGTTTTTTGATGATGCTGCCCGGCGGTATATCGCAAAAAACACCGGTATTTTACAGATCAAGGATTCTTCCGCCAACAAGGGCGGGGTATTTTCTTCGGCAGTGGCGGAAGTGCTCACCGCTTTTTTGTTTGAAGATGACTATGAAAAGCGGCTTTTAGAGGATGCCGCCACCCGGTGGGCATTGATCCGGGATATATTGCATCTGGTGCATACCTATGCCTGCACGGAATCTGCCATGCTCCTGGAGATCCATGAAAAAAATCCGGGTATCCCCTTGTTTGTGCTGTCGGAACAGACCAGCGAGCAGATTTTCACCTTCCAGGCCCGGGTAGCCGACAGTCTGGATGCCATTGTCGGCGACGAGGACCTGCTTTGGCAGGTCCTGGTTGCCTATATCCCCGGGGTACTGGTGAAGATTCTGGGCAGGGATGCCATTTTGGGCATCATGAATGCAAAAAAACTGCGGCCATACCGCAATGCCATTGTGACCAAGAAACTGGCAGCCACGGCATTTTACCGGTACGGCAGCGACTGGGATGCATATGCGGCATCGGTTGAAGCGGATTTTGTCGGTGCCATGAAACAATTGTTCGACACCGGCAGCTGAAATTGTGTTATAAAAGAGATGGACGGCATCTGCTAATTACAGGAGACAGGAGATAAAAATGACCACGATTATGGATGTTATCAATGGGCGGGATCCCTTTGAAAAGGAATTTCACCAGGCGGTCACAGAGGTGATTGAATCGGTAAAGCCGGTTCTGGACCAGAATCCCGAATACCGCCATGCAGGTATCATGGAGCGGATGGTGGAACCGGAACGGACCATCCAGTTCCGGGTGCCCTGGATGGATGACCAGGGCAGGGTGCAGGTGAACCGGGGATTCCGCATTGAAATGAATTCAGCCATCGGGCCCTATAAAGGGGGATTGCGGTTTCATCCGTCGGTGAATCTGTCCATTCTCAAATTTCTGGCCTTTGAACAGGTGTTTAAAAATGCCCTGACAACCCTGCCCATGGGCGGCGGCAAAGGGGGATCTGATTTTGATCCCAAGGGAAAATCCGACCATGAGGTCATGCGGTTCTGCCAGTGTTTCATGGCGGAACTCTACCGCCACCTGGGACCGGATACAGATGTGCCGGCCGGGGATATCGGTGTGGGCAGCCGGGAGATCGGATACCTGTTCGGCATGTTTAAAAAGCTGAAAAATGAATTCACCGGCGTGCTCACAGGAAAAGGCCTCAGCTGGGGCGGCAGCCTTATCCGGCCGGAAGCCACAGGATATGGATCCGTGTTTTTTGCCGATGAGATGCTGGCCACCAAAGACCAGAGCATGAAGGACAAAATCTGCCTGGTTTCCGGTTCCGGGAATGTGGCCCAGTACACCACAGAAAAAATTACCGATCTCGGTGGACAGGTTGTCACCCTGTCTGATTCTTCCGGGTACATCTATGATGAAAAAGGCATTGACAAGGGAAAACTGCAATATGTGATGTATCTGAAAAATGTGAAGCGGGGCCGCATAAAAGAATATGCAGACAAATATCCGGAAGCGGTGTATACCCCTCTGGATCCAGGATCTGAACACAATCCTTTGTGGGACCATAAGGCAGACTGTGCTTTTCCATCAGCCACCCAGAATGAAATCGACAAAAAAGATGCCCAAAACCTGGTGAAAAACGGGGTTCAGGTGGTGTGTGAAGGGGCCAATATGCCCACCACCCCGGACGGGGTTGATATCTTTTTGGACAGCCATGTCCTTTTCGCCCCGGGAAAGGCTGCCAACGCAGGAGGGGTGGCGGTTTCCGGTCTGGAGATGTCCCAGAATGCCATGCGCATCAAATGGTCCAGGCAGGAAGTGGAAGCCAGGCTCAAAGGCATCATGCAGCGCATTCATGCAGACTGCCTGACCGCTTCCGAAGAATACGGCACACCGGGTAATTATGTGAACGGTGCCAATATCGCCGGATTTGTTAAAGTGGCAGATGCCATGATGGACCAGGGGATCGTGTGATCAAAAATCGGTGATGTCCGGTGCTATGACAGCCATTTCATTGGGCCGGGCAGACCGCCAGGATATGGTATACAAAGGGGCACCGGACAGTTTTCGGTCAGGGGTCAGATGGGCCACCATCACCGGGTCATCCATTTTTACCCACATCACTTTTGCCATATCAAGGTTGTACGCCCGGCTGATTTTTTCCGCAAAGTTGTGGATATAGTTTTCCAGGGATGTGTTCATGACCGCGTTGGTTTTTGCGGACCTGAATACCACGGCAAAGGGAAACAGGTATTGGACACTGCTGGTTTCATCCCCCAATTTGAGAATTCTTACCCGGTAAGAACCCGGCCACCAGGAAATGGGCTTTTTGCCCGAGTGGCTTTTTCCATCCCACTCATAGGTGAAGTCATGCAGAATCACGGCATCTCCTTTTTGTTTCAGGACAGGAACCTGCGGCAGGCATGGGCAAAATCTTCCGGATAGACACCGCTGATCCACCGCAGCTGGGCCTCGGAAAACGTTGCCGGGGCATAGGGAAGCCTGGGAATAAAAGAATAGATCAGATGCTGCCCTGTTTTTTCATCAAACCTGCCGGACAGTTCCATGCCTGTTACCATGTCAGCCCCCATTTTTTCCAGGACCTGCACCGCCTTCAACATGGCCAGATCCAAAGCGGTTCTTGTGGGGGTGTCAGCTGCCAGCACATGGGGAATGCTGTCTTTGGTCACAAGCTGCATTTCCCATTCACTGACTTGTGCCTTGGGTGCAAAAAGTATAATATGGTCATCCTCATGGATAATGAGGGAATCCTCCCCCCTGCTTTTGCCGTCTGTTCGGCAATTGTTCCTTATGGCTGCAATATAGGCATCAAAAAAGGGTTTGTCATGCGCAGTTTCATATTGTCTGATAAATTCTGACACCAGATCACCGCAGGCAAAGGCGGGCAGGGGGCCGTGGGCAGGGTCATTCACCTGCCTGGGAACCAGGGCGTTCTGCTGGTGTATCATCTGGTGGGAGGCATGGAGCCTGGTGCCGGACTGGGCAAACCCGAACCCGAAGTTCCATCCCCACAAAGCCCCGTTGAAATCCAGTTCCCGGCCCCGGCCCCTGTCCAGGGCTGCCTGAATTGAAAGGCGCAGCTTTTCCAATGCCTGTTCTGACATGCAGCTGCGTTTTTTGGGCACCCTGATACCCAGCTGTTTGGCCACACGGATATAGACCCGCTGGTAATACAGATGGCGCAGGCCCTGTATGTCTGCGGCACCCAGTTCCTGTGCCCGGTACCGGATGGCATCGCTGGCCATGTTGGATGCAAAATGTCCCCAGGGAATATAGGAGTTGCGGCGCAGGTATTCAAACACGTGGGTGGCGCCGGCGGTGTATTCCCCGACGATTTCACTGTTTCCCTGAATGCCGGGGCGAAGCACCATGGCCTCTTTGTATGCGTCAGGCAGATGGGGGTTGTTCACCAGCACCTCAAACAGGTCATGGCACTTTATATCCGGTACAGGAAAGCCGGAAGGTCCCGGACAAAAGCCCATGCCTGCAGGAGCGGCACCGTCTTTGTCAAAGATCAGGGTACAGGCATGGCAGGCCAGGGCGCACAGCTCTTCCGGGTCGGTGGATGCCTGGGCCAGGGCAATTTTCAAAGGATGGGGCAGGGCCTGGATCAGCCGGATCTTGTCGTTGGCTGTGAGATCGTTTTTCCAGGTATCCAGGCTGGCGGACAAAGAGCAGGGCCCTGGCCGGGGAATGCCGATTTTTTCAGGGCGCCCGGCCCTGGGGTCGGCCCAGGCCGAATTGATGAATGTGGTGCCCCGGAAAGGCAACGGATTGGCAATCTCGTATATGACGTCTGCTGAAGGTTCCCGCACATCTGCGCCGGGAAAGTTGGCATGGTTCCATACCTGCGTGCCTGAGGGCAGCTGTCCCAAGCAGGCGGTAAAATCATTTTCCCGCAGATTGTCCACATCAAAAAAAGGCGCATGGATGCCCACCCGGAAGCGTCCGCCTGGACTGACGCAGGTGCGCAAAAATGATATGGCTCCATGCCGGGCATTGGTATCATTGGCGGCCATTTTTATAAACTCCTTAGGTATTTTTTGTTATATCCCTGGTCATAAAAATGCATCTAATCCGCTGCCAAGGGAGCGGAACCGTTCCAGGTGGATGGGGTGATCCAAAAGAAAACAAAAGTCGGTAAAATCAAATCCCGGTGCCACGGTGCAGCCCGCAAGGGTATGGGTGCCTGTGGTGGCTGCCGCCTGCCAGACCCCTGCCGGAACAATTGCGGTATAATCAGGGCAGCCTTTGCCAATACGGGTTTGTGTCAGATGTGATCCGTCAAACTGAATCAGGTGCAGGGGATCCCCCTGGTAGATATGCCAGATTTCGTCGTGGGCAACCCGGTGAAACCGGCTTACCTGTCCTTTTGGCAGCAGAAAATAGATTTGGGTGACTGCGGCCCGGGTGGCAGATACCGCATCAGACCATACCATCTGCTTTGACCGGTAAATTTCCCGGAAAAAACCACCTTCCGGATGGGGGGCCAGGTCGAATTGTCTGATCAAATCTTTCATGGCCGGTTGATACCGTATATCCTGGAATCTGTCAAGATTCTGTGTTTTCAGCCAGGTATTTGCCATAACCGCATCAGATTTTGTATCCTCCCTTGCTGTTTTAATATGGCAAATATTGTGTTATGTCTTGATGTCTTTGCAGTTTTATGGTAATATGTACATAACAATCAGGGGTCGGATGAAAGATGCGGGATTATGAGCAGGAGAATATTGCAGCGGTGGTTGAAAAAAACAAGACCAAGCAACTGACATTGCGGATGCCAGACCATCTTCACAAAGCGTTTAAACTGACAGCGGTAAAACAGGGAAGATCCATGGGTGCTGTAACCATTGAACTGATTGAGGAGTATGTGAAAAAAGCATCCGGCCTTCTGTGATGATAACCACAAGAAAGGAGGCGTCATGGGTTTTTCAGATTTGTTTGTTCCAAAGTATTTACATTCCAATCCCAAGGTCAGGATTAAATTCATCAACAAATGCCAGGACCTGGATCTTCTCGAACAGATGACCGAAAAAGATGAAGACGAAAAAGTGGTGCAGGCGGCAAGGGACCGTATCCAGGCACTGGGTGCTAGTCCGTCCCGAAGCGGTTATCAGACCCAGTAACAGATCAGCTCCTGTTTCCAATGGCTGCCAGGGCATCCTGGGCAGCATCTGTAAGGTCGGCATGTGCCAGGCCGGGCAGAATTTTTTGAATCCAGGCCTTTGTTTCAGCGGTTCCGATTTCTCCCAGGGCGTATAAAATATCTCCCTGGATTGAAATATCCTGATCATGAAATGCCTGGATGAGAATGGGGCACAATTGTGCTGCCAGATCCGGGGCTTTATCTGCAAGTGTTTCCACCACCACCATGGCCCCCAGACGTACCGACCATGTGCTGTGCAGCAAAAGTGCCGCAAATCCTTCGAAAATCTGACCGGCCTGGATCATCTGTTGACAGATCCACTGGGCATCCCCCTTTTCCAGAATATTTTTCAGGGTTTCAGGGCCCAGCTGTGATGGGTCCGGCCGGACCATCATGTCAAGAATTTCTCTCTGGGATGTCTGTCCTGTCCATCGGTAATCCTGGTCCAGGATCAGACATGGTGCGGAAAGCACCTTGAATTCCCGGGCTGTTTCAGGAAAAAGCGTTCCGTCAATAATGTGCAGAAAAATTTTTTTGGAATGGACTGCCAATGGTACAAGGGTGCTGACCATGCCGGGACAGTGGGGACATTGCAGGGCTATGAAAAGTGTCAGGCGGCAGGGATGGTCCAGATGGCCCAGCATATGGTCAATATTTTCTGCCAAAGATGGCAACGGAGCAGACAGGCAGGTCAGGGCTTCCAGAAAAGGGGCCAGCTCTTTTTCCAGGGGAAGGGCACTGAAAAGGATGTTGTCGGCAATACAGAGTGCCGGCAGGTCCGATTTTTTGTCTGACGGCATGACCCGGACACACGGGGCCAGCCGGGCAAGTTCCCCGGCAAAGGCATCAAAGGCCGGCTGTTCCGGGCGGCTGCTCCGGGATATATAAATTTCCATGGTGTGTATCTGGTTTCGGCCCCATGCCTGAATGGTTTGTTTGTCTGCGGGCGTCATGGCTGAATCTGGTTGCCTCCCTGTTGGACAGCAGTCTCTAAGGCGTTAAGGGCCTGGTGGACAAGTTCCGGCCCTGATACGGGTGCCGGCTCGGCTGCTGCTGAAGCCGGGTCTTGTGTGGCTGCCTTTTTTTTTGCATAACAGGCCATTCCTGTGCTGATGGTGAGCCCGAGCTGATGGGTGCCCACGGAGATTTTGTTTTCACCAATGTTTTGTCTGATACGTTCGGCCAGGATCCGGGCACTGGTTGCCTGGGTGTTGGGCAGAACAATGCCGAATTTTTCCGCCCCGAACCGGCACACCACATCCAGATCCCTTACCATGGCCTGGATTCTTGCGGCACATGCGGATAAAATGATATCTCCGGTCTTGTATCCGTACCGTTCGTTAAAGGACGCAAACTGGTCAACCTGCATCAACAGTATGGACAGAGGAAGGCCGTACCGCCTGGCTTTGGATATTTCCAGGGCCAGGGTCTGGTTGAACCAGTTGCGGTTCAACAGCCGTGTCAGCTGATCCCGCCGGGAAATCAGGTCAATCCGGTCCCGTGCACCCTGGACTTTATGGGTGAGTCTGGCCTGGGAAACCGTTTTTTGTATGGTATCCACCACATCCATGGCTGATGTCTGTTCTTTGACCAGAAACGTATACGCCCCGGTGGCAATGGCAGCTGCCCCGGCATCAGTATGGCGGTTGTCAACAATGTAGATCACCGGGGCCCTGGTTCTCAGCCGTACCAGTTTTTCAAGCAGATGCAGGCCGGACCCGTCCGCCAGCAGGTGGTTGATAAAAATAATATCCGGCCTGTGAGAGGCCACATATTCCAGGGCCTGATCACCGGTATCCGCCTGGATAAGGTCGGCCTGTATCCTGCCGGCCAGATAATGTTTAAAGATCATGAATTCATCTGTAAAATGGGTGGCAAAAAGGATTCTGCCGGGCCTGGCCTGGCCGTTTTTGTCCTGGAAACTGACCTGGCTGCCCAATCCCCGGTCCTGGGATCTGCGCAGCTGGCGGATCACCCGTGCGATATGGTCGCCGGCTGTCCGGATCTGGGTGACGCCCTGCCGCAGGCGCAGGGGCATGTCCGGTGCCTGCTGCAAAAAATAGGTGCTGGCCTGGATTTTGGATAAAAACGGCTGGACCTGATTGGTAAATGCAGCAGATAATGCCAGAATGTTTTTTTTCAGGGTGGTTTCAGATAAAGAGGACTGGTGCTGATCCATAAACCGGGCATACACTTTTTCCAGTTCCTGGATGCTCTGGTCAACGGCAATGCGGTGGCGGAAAAGTGCCATAAAAAACAGAAGCCTGGCCCTGATCAATACCGGTTCAATGGGTTTGGCAATATGGTCCAGCAGCAAAGGAGGTGCTTTGTCATACATATCCGGCACTCCCGGGGTATCTGTTACCAGCAGAACCGGGGGGAGTTTGGTATGGTCAAGGCGCAACAGGCTGTCTGCAAGGGCATGGGGATCAATTTCCGGTAAAGACAGGTCCATGACAATAAACGCCAGGGACCGGGAAAAAATGTGTTCCATGGCATCGCCATTTGTCTCTGCCTGGATAGTCACAAGTTCCGGGGTTTCTGCCAATGCTGTTTTTACAGCCGCAGCAGTGTCTGTGGGTGCGATGAGTAACGCTGTGTAAGAGGTGGCTGTCATGGCCCTTTCCTTTTTCTTGCAGGTGAAAATCAAGATGGCTTCCTTTTCCTTTATCAGAATCCGGCTTTTAAATTAAGTGAAAATCATGTACATAACATGCGAAAGACCCCAACTTTTTGAT
The DNA here is from genome assembly GCA_036351635.1 of Desulfotignum sp. Classification (GTDB taxonomy): domain Bacteria; phylum Desulfobacterota; class Desulfobacteria; order Desulfobacterales; family Desulfobacteraceae; genus Desulfotignum. The sequence goes on along the minus strand of JAZBPL010000249.1, from coordinate 43,919 downwards.
TCAGGCTGAATATTATGACCTTTTATGCAGATCTTCATATCCATTCCAGGTATTCCCGGGCAACGGCCCGGAACCTGGATTTTGAAAATATTTACCATGCCGCCCGGATCAAGGGCATCAGTGTCGTGGGTACAGGCGATTTCACCCATCCGGCCTGGGTCCAGGAGATGGAATCCAAGCTGGAACCGGCTGAGCCCGGCTTGTTTGTGTTGAAAAAACAGATCGCATCAGCCATCGATGATGCCATACCCCCATCCTGCCGGAACCAGGTGCGTTTTATGCTCCAGGCGGAAATATCCAATATTTATAAAAAAGAAGGCAAAGTCAGAAAAAATCATAATATCATTTACTTTCCGGATTTGACCAGTGTTAAAAAATTTAATGCCCGGCTGGATGCCATCGGCAATATCACGTCAGACGGCCGCCCTATTCTCGGGCTGGATGCAAGGGATCTTCTGGAGATCATGCTGGAAACCTCTGACCAGGGGTTTTTGGTGCCTGCCCATATCTGGACCCCCTGGTTTTCCCTTTTTGGGTCCAAATCCGGATTTGACCGGATAGACCAGTGCTTTGGGGATCTGGCTTCCCACATTTTTGCAGTGGAAACCGGTCTGTCTTCTGATCCGCCCATGAACTGGCGGGTGGCTGACCTGGACCATGTCCGGCTCATGTCCAATTCAGATGCCCATTCACCGGGATATCTGGGCCGCAATGCCTGCGTGTTCAATACAGATCTGGATTATTTTGCCATGCGCAGATCCCTTGAAACCCTTGATCCTGCAGCCTACAAAGGAACCCTGGACATGTATCCGGACCAGGGGAAATACCATTATGACGGCCACAGAAAATGCAGTGTCAGTCTGGATCCGGATGAAACTGCCAGGCTGGACGGGATCTGCCCGGAATGCGGCAGGCCGCTGACCCTGGGGGTGCTGCACCGGGTAAGAGAACTGGCTGACCGGCCCCAGGGATTTGTGCCTTCTGACCGCCAGGGATATACCAGTATCATTCCGCTCACAGATATGCTGTCTGAGATTTTCGGGGTGGGCCCCAAAACAAAAAAAGTTGCCCGGTATTATGAAAAAGCGGTGCAGGCTTTGGGGCCGGAACTTGACATTCTTCTGGACCGCTCCTGTGATGACATCCAGGCAGCGGGCATACCGCTTCTGGCTGCGGCTGTATACCGGATGCGCAATAAACATATCCATGTGGAACCCGGATTCGACGGGCAGTTCGGCAAAGTGCATGTGTTCAGTGCCGGGGAAAAACAACAGCGCAAAGGAGAGCTGCAGCTGCAGATGACCCTGGGCGGAAAACCGCTTGAAGAGGTGGAAAAAACCTTGCCGCCTGCAGAAAAACAGCAGGAAATAAAAACCAGAAAACCCAAAAAGGTACCCTCCCGAAACACGCTGCCTGCATCCGGTGCTGCCGGAACATCTGAAATTGCGTCTGCCGGTACACAGAAAATGCTGGAGGCTTTGAATGAAAAACAGCGCCAGGCTGTGCATTCCACATCCCGTGCCATCCTCATCACAGCCGGGCCGGGCACGGGGAAAACCCGGACCCTCACAGCCAGAATCGCCCATCTGATATCAAAAGACACGGTTCCTCCCGGACAGATCCTTGCCCTGACCTTCACCAACAAGGCAGCCCAGTCACTTTTTCAGCGCATACAAGGGGTTTTGCCTGCCAAAAGACCCGGGGTGACCGCAGCCACCTTTCATGGATTTTGTCTGGCCATGCTCAAGGAATATGACGGTTGCAGGGCCCGTATTCTGGAAGAAGACCACAAAAAAGAACTGGTAAAAACAGCCCTGAAAACAAGTATGGAAAAACAGACCGGCTTTTCCCGCCAGGCAGCCCGGATGGATATGGATATCAGCCTGTGCAAACAGCAGCTGCTGGGCCCTGAAGATGACCTGTCCTGTGTGGCACAGGACCAGGCACTGCTCAAAAAGGTGTATGCCGCTTACCAGAAGCAGCTTTCCACCCTGGATTTCATGGATTTTGAGGACCTTATTCTCCGGTTTTACCACCTGCTCGCCCGGTCTTCGGCGCTGCTGCACCAGGTGCAGAACCGGTTCAGATATATTTTTGTGGATGAGTACCAGGACCTGAACAAGGGCCAGTATGAACTGGTGAAACTGCTGGCACAAAACAGCCATATCTTTGTCATCGGTGATCCGGACCAGTCCATTTACGGTTTCAGGGGATCGGACAACCGGTATTTCAAGCAGTTTGCCGCAGATTATCCCGGGTGTGAGCAGATTGTTCTGACACAAAACTACCGGTCTACACAGACCATCCTGGATGCGTCTTTTCAGATGATTTCCCGGTCCGGAAAAGACAAGGGGATCCAAAAAATTTTTTCAAAAGATACCAAAACCAGGAAACTGGTTATCAAGGAGACCGGTTCAGAAACAGCGGAAGCGGTGGCTGTGGGAAAAATGATTGAAGCCGGGGTGGGGGGGCTGTCCTTTTTTGCCATGGATACCCGGAAAAATGAAGATTTTCTGGACGGCACTTATGGGTTTTCTGATTTTGCCGTACTGTTCCGCACCCGCAGGCAGAAAGAGATATTTGCAGAGGTGTTTCAAAAACATGGGATCCCCTTTCAGGCGGCAGACAAAAAATCAGGACTGGATCTGGACGGCATCCGCCCGTTATTAAGCTGTTTTCGGTTCATTACCGGCCGGTGGGATGAAAAAGATGTACAGGTGTTGCACACCCATTTTTCCAAAAACAGGCAAACAAAAAATATCCCCAAAACCCCGGAGCAGATGCCTGGGGCGGTGACAGAGCAGATCCGGGACAGATCCAGCTCTGCGTGCCTGGATAAATTTATCTGTTTTCTGGGAATCGGGCATTCCCTGGCGGCAGATCCGGCTGCAGCAGACATGAGGGCCCATCTTGAACACCTGGCACACGTCTTTGCCGATCCCGATGATTTCATGGACCACCTGGCCCTGGAACAGGATCCGGACCATCTGGCCGATGCAGTGGAAAAGGTGTCTCTCATGACCATGCATGCAGCCAAGGGATTGGAATTTCCCGTGGTGTTTGTCACCGGGTGTGAACAGGGACTCATCCCTTATGCACGGGATAAAAATACCTGTGAGAACCCGGCAGAGGAACGCCGCCTGTTCTATGTGGCCATGACCCGGGCCATGGATGTTTTGTGTCTGACCTATGCCAGAAAAAGACAGGTTTTCGGTGTGATGGAAAACCGGCAGCAATCGGTTTTTCTGGATGATATTGAAAGGCGCCTTGCGTTGCATGAAAGACAAAAAAAGAGACAGCCGCCCAAACAGGCGCAGATCCAGCTGGAACTGTTTTAGGGGAGAATGATATTTTGCCTGTGAAGAAAAGCCTGGCCGGTGCCGGAATGCCGTGTTTTCCCAGCACAAACCGGTTTTGGGCCGTCCGTTGCATGTCCATGTGCAGGTACTGGCTGGCCTGCCTGTTTTTGACCGGGGTTTTCTGGCATATGCCCCAATGTGTCACCGCTGATATTTACAAATATACCGATACAGACGGGGTGGTGCATTTTACCAATACCCCCACCACACCCGGTTATGAGCTGTATATCCGGGAACAGTCGGAAAATCAGGGCAAATCCTGGGATTCAGACGTATATGATGACTTTATCCGCAATGCCCAGCGGCGTTACGGGGTGCCCTTTGCCCTGATAAAGGCGGTGATAGGGGTGGAGTCTGCATTCAATCCCAGGGCGGTATCTGCCAAAGGTGCAAGGGGACTGATGCAGATCATGCCGGAAAATGATGCCTTCCTGTCCCTGGCTGATCCATTTGATCCTTCCCAGAATATCATGGCCGGCACCCGGTACCTGAAACAGCTGCTGGACCGGTATCACCAGAAGCTGTCCCTGGCCCTGGCTGCCTATAATGCCGGTCCCGGGGCCGTGGACCGATACCAGCACATTCCCCCTTTCAAAGAAACCCGGGCCTATGTCCAGAAAGTGATGGCCCTGTACACCCGGTATAAAGAGGCTTAGCCCTGTTCTTCGGCCTGAACCTCTTTGATGAAGGCCAAAAGCCTCTCTTTCATGTCAGGCCTTTCTAAAGCAAAGGCCAGGTTGGCCATCTGAAATCCCACTTTGTCTCCGCAGTCAAACCGGTTACCGTGGAATTTATAGCCAAAAATGGGTTGTTCCTGGAGCAGGGTTTTCATGGCGTCGGTGAGTTGAATTTCATTGCCTGCCCCGGTTTGTTTTTTGCCCAAAAGATCAAAAATTCTGGGCATGAGGATATACCGGCCGATAATGGCCAGGTTGGAAGGTGCCTGATCAGGGGTGGGCTTTTCCACCATGTCATTGATACGGTAAATATCTTTCTCCACTGCAGTGGCATCAAGGATGCCGTATTTGTCGGTCTGGTCTTTCGGCACTTCCATGACAGCAGCCATGGAGGCCCGGAGCCGGTCAAATTTTTGTATCATTTCCGAGAGTACCGGTCTGTCTGTCTGGATCAGGTCATCTGCCAGCAGTACCGCAAACGGTTCATCCCCCACGATATCCCGGGCACACCAGATGGCATGCCCCAGGCCCAGCGGTTCGTGCTGCCGGGTATAGATAATGGTGCCTGTGGGAGGGACCAGTTCCCGGATCTGTTTGAGCAGGTCCGCTTTTTTTTTGTGTTCCAGGGCATGCTCAATTTCATAGGACCGGTCAAAATGGTCTTCCAGGGCTTTTTTCCCCCTGCCAGTGACAAAGACGATCTGCTCGATCCCTGCCTGAAAAGCCTCTTCCACTGCATACTGGATCAACGGTTTGTCCACCACAGGCAGCATTTCCTTTGCCATGGCCTTGGTGGCCGGGATAAACCGTGTTCCCAGACCAGCCACAGGAAAAACCGCTTTTTTTATTTTCATACCCCCTCCTTTGGATCTAACGGGTTGACATTTGGCTGCATGTTCATGCCTTTTGTCTTAATGGGGATTCTTGGCCGTGTCAAACCTAATTTTGGGAATATTTTCCGCCTTGCAGGCAAAGCCCTGGAAGCGTGTGTGTATCCGGTTGACATTATTGTATTTTTTTTATAGTATCCAGGGCCTTTGATACACGCAATAAATTTTTATTTAAGGAAGAAAACATGAATGACCACAAGATATCTGAAATTCCGCCTGAACAGATGGGTCCCAATTCCCGGTTCACCTTTCACTGCCACAAAGGGGTAAAATGTTTTACCGACTGCTGCAGGGGAATTGATATCATGCTCACCCCCTATGATATTCTGACCATGCGCCGGAAACTGGACCTGTCATCTGAAGAGTTTCTGGCTGTGTTTACCGAGCCAAAGATTCTGGAAAAAGCGGACATGCCGGTGGTGACTTTGAAACTGCTGGATGATGAACGCAGATCCTGCCCGTTTGTGGAAGACAAGGAGGGGTGTGTTATCTATGAAGACCGCCCCACCACCTGCCGGTATTATCCCATAGGCGTGGGGGCCTTGAGCTATTCCGGAGAAAAAGGAGAGAAAGATGCGTTTTTTTTCACGGTAAAAGAGGCCCATTGCCTGGGGTTTGAGGAGGACAAAAAATGGACGGTGGCCCAATGGCGCCAGGACCAGGGAATTGATCTGCGGGATGCGGTAAACGAGGGATGGATGGACCTTATGGTCCGGAAAAAATCTCTGCCCCCCAGCATGAAACTGTCTGAAGAGAGCAAGAAAATGTTTTTCATGGTCTGCTATAACATTGATAAATTCAGAGATTTTGTCTTTAATTCATCCTTTCTGGACCGGTATGAGATTCCGGCAGACAAGACAGAAGAGATCCGGTCCGATGAAGTCAAACTGCTGCAGTTCGGTTTTGAATGGCTGAAATCGGCGCTTTTTCATGCCGGCAGAAAGAATTTTCAGGCCAAAAACAGCAAAAAAGCGTGACTTTTTTTGGGTTCACTGCCGTTTTTTATATTCTTTTAATACCAGTTTCGGGGCAAACCTGGGGTTGGAGATATACCGGCCCATATTTTTCAAAAAGGTGTCCTTCAGGGCTTCAAGCACGGCAACTTTTTCATGGTCCATGATAAAGTTGCGCTCCAGGCGGTATTCATACACGACTTTTTCACCCAGGGTTTGCCGGATCTGTTCATAGGTGACTCCGGCAAGGGGTTCATGTGTGAACAGATCCGGTGTTACCTTGATCTCCATGGATGCCCGCATGATGACCACCCAGGCATCTGCACTGATTTTCCGGGATTGGTCAAAAAGCACTAAGGTCTGGCCATTCTCCAGTCTGGTTTCTTCTATGAGGGTGGCGGTCATGGCAGGTTTCTGGTTGAATTCAACGTATTTTGATTTATTCATAGTCGTACCACAGGCCTTCCTGGTGGACAGGGTTGTGCAGCCTGTCGTCAATGTCAATGCCGAAAAATTCTTCGATGGGTGCAAATATTTCCGGATTGGCTGCCAAAACTTTTTGCATGGCAGCCACTACCGTATCCAGCCCCTGTCTGGTCATTTTTCCCAGGGGCCTGCGGCAGGGGCCTGAGGGCATGCCAAGCAGCTGCATCATGGTTTTCAACGGCAGCGGGTTTCTGGCCCGACACAGGACCGGCCCGAAACTGGTATCTTCGGTGGTGGTGACCACCACCAGGTCCAGAAGGGGTTTCAGCGCTGCCTGGAGCTGCCGGGCCGCATCGGTTTTGCCCTGATTGAGCAAAGATACCATCTGTGTCATGGATTTCGGCACGATATTGGACATGACAGATATGGCCCCGCAGGCCAGAATATCCGGGTCGGTCATGATATCGTAAACCAGTCCGTCATCACCGGAAAAAATATGAAAACCGGGGCCGCAGTAATTGCGGGTGCGTTTCATGTTGTCCAGGTTGCCGGTGGCTTCCTTGACACAGGTGATATTGGGGCATGATCTGGACAGAATGGCCAGGTCCTGGGGAAGCATCTGGGCCCCGGTGCGGCCGGGGATGATATAGGGGATAATTTCCAGATCCGGGTAACGGGCTGCCACGGCCGCATAATATTCTTTGCGGATTTCTAAAGAAGAGGGGCCGTTGTAATAGGGATCCACCATGAGGATGGCATCCACCCCTAGTTTGGCAGCATGTCCTGCCGCTGACAGGGCCTCATCTGTGTTGTTGCTGCCCGTCCCTGCGATGACCAGGCACCTGCGGTTCACCTGTCTGGCAGCCAGGGCAATGACATGGTTGTGTTCCTGCCATTTGAATGTGGGGCTCTCTCCTGTGGTGCCTGTGATCAGAATGCCGGTGATCTGGTTGTGGATTTGAAAATCAATGAGCTGTTCCAGGCCTTTTTGGTCCAGTTCTGCGGTCTTGGTAAACGGGGTGATGAGCGCGGTAAAGCATCCTTTTTCCATGGAAGTATTCTCCTGAAATTGTAAAATAAAGATTCAGGTGCTACCACAGGCGGAATCCTGGTGCAAGAAAAATTATTGTCCGAAGACCGGACCCCAAAGATCTTGACTCCTGCGGCAAAAAGTCTATTATATAAGATTTGACCCGGAAAACAAGATATAAATGTATACAATATTAAGGAGTTGTTCATGTCAGAAGCGCAGCAAAGGGACCATTTGCCCCGGAATGCGGATGAGCATATTGCAAGACTCAGATACCAGTTGACCCAGAACGCTGAATGCGGCACCACCCATTACAACCTGGGGGTGGCCCTTTTGGGAAAACAAGAGTATATGGAAGCGGAGAAAGTGCTGCACGAAGCCATTGAGAACAGTCCTACCCTGGCCGAGGCCTATGTGCTTCTGGGCGGGATCTGTCTGCAGCGGGGGGACCTGGAGGGGTGTTACCGGTTCAACCAGCGGGCCACCAAAGCCCGGGCCGGATTTGCCGAAGGGTATGCCAATATGGCTTTTGTTCTGCTTCAGCTGGTGGACGGCAAGGATCCCAAAGAGGATGAGGAAAAAGTGGACAAGGCCATTAAACACCTGAAAAAAGCCATTATCCACAACAAAAATTTTGTCCAGGCATATGCCACCCTGGGTACGGCCTATTTCATGAAAGGCCTGCATGCAGAAGGGGTCAAAGCCAGTCAGGAAGCGGTTCAGGTGCAGCCGGAATTTCCTGTTGCACACAATAATCTGGCCGTGGGGTTTCTGGAACTCAAAGAATATAAAAAGGCCATCTACCATTGTGATAAAGCCCGGGAGCTGGGCTATGAGGTGGCCCCGCAACTTATCGAAGAACTGTCAGCCTACAGGGAGGCATGAGTTCCAGGCCAAAGATATCTTTTTATGTGCCGGGGCACAATGGCCAGGTTGGTCCCGGCAACCCCCTGTGGGATACCCCCCTGTCCGGAAAAAAAACTGGAGCCAGTCCGAAGGACACAAAACCTGCTGCTGAAAACAGATTTTTCCAAAATCCCTGTGAAGGATTTACTGTGGGGGAATATTTTCTGGCAGCCCAAAACTTTTTGATCAGAGATGACAGCGACATGCTGTACCGGGCTGTCACATCCCTTGTACAGAACTGCGGCCGCATCCAGGCCCTTGACATCAGCCTGGAAAAACACGGTGCCTTTTATCACCCCCTGAAAATAACCATCGCAACCCAGTCTTGTCCTCCCCTGTATCTGGTACTCAATGGTGCAGTAAAAGAACCGGGGCTCACCCTTGTCAAAACAGAATGCCAGTTGCTTGCAAACATGGCCTCCCGGGTGGTTCCGTCTTTTATCCCCCGGGTATTTGGTGCTGGTGAAATCAGATCAGCCGGGAGCGTTGCGGCATTTTTTCTGGGGGAATGGTTTGCCGGATTCTGTGAATTCCATGTGACCCGGACATCTAACGGAAACCAGGTGGCTGTCTGGCAGGATGACGGCACCCAGATGGTGATTCCCTGGCAAAATGCAGCCGGGATATACGAAAAAATTGCCTATATCCTGACAGCCTATTATGACATCCACACCGGGCATGAAATTTATCCCTGGCACCATGCGGCCGGTGATTTTGTTGCGGCTGCAGGGGCTTTCCAGACATGGGATGTCCGGCTGATTACAATACGGGGAACAGCCCTTGTGAATGATGCGGTACGGGATATGTCTGCCCCGGGCGCACACCTGCTTTCCTGCCTGCTTTTTTATTTTTTGAACCTGACGCTGCGCATGCGCTTAGACCGGGTGGATGGCACCGGTCCCATGGTTTTTCTGCCCCAGAGCGTATTGGATGCAACAATCAAAGGTGTGCTCACAGCCCTGGATAACCGGGCAAAGGGGTTTTTTGGAGCAGGGGCAGAGAATCCACGGGTACCCAAAGATATCTGCCCTGTTTTTGTTGATTTTGTGAACGGGTTCAGTCAGGCACAGCTGAAGGATATCATGGCAAATCTTGTGGATGCCTGGCCTTCGGATGCTGCTGAACGGGAACTGGTTCATGAAAACCTTTTTTTCCACTGCGCCCGAATTTGTCAGGTATTGAAGATGCCATGGTCAGATTTTCATGGCCAGAGTACGAAAAACCGGTGAACCGCAGGTTTTTTTATTGACATGTGCAAACAGAAATTCTATATCTGCAATGGTATTTTGCTGAAGGTGTGCCTTAAAAGCGGATGGTATCTGCAGGGCAATTATCTGAAATGATATAATGATCAGACTATTGAATGAAAAGTTTGGAAATTCTTTTCATTATTGAATGTAATTTAACTTTTAACGGAGGTAAGTAAATGGCTAAGCATGAAACTCCTTTACTGGACCAGCTGGAATCCGGCCCATGGCCTAGCTTTGTCTCTGACCTGAAATTTCAGGCTGAAAAGAGAGCAAAGAATGAGGAAGGCATTGAATTCCAAATTCCGGTGGATGTTGTTGAGGATCTTCTGGGAATTGTGGAACTTTCTTACAAACACGGAAGAACCCATTGGAAACACGGTGGTATTGTCGGTGTTTTCGGTTATGGCGGCGGTGTTATCGGCAGGTATTGTGACCAGCCCAAAAACTATCCCGGCGTTGAGGCCTTCCACACCATGCGGGTGAACCAGCCTGCCGGCAAGTACTACAAAACTGATTATCTCCGGGAGCTCTGTGACCTGTGGGATTTCAGGGGATCCGGAATCACCAATATGCATGGGTCCACCGGTGATATCATTCTTCTGGGAACTACCACCAAACAGCTGGAAGAAATCTTCTGGACCATGACCCATGACATGAACCAGGACCTTGGCGGCTCCGGCTCCAACCTGAGAACACCCTCCGACTGTCTGGGACAGTCCCGGTGTGAATATGCCTGCTATGACACCAATGCCCTGGTGTATTTTCTGACCAATGAGTACCAGGATGAACTCCACAGGCCCGCTTTCCCCTATAAGTTCAAGTTTAAACTGGACGGCTGCCCCAACTGCTGCGTGGCATCCATTGCCCGGTCTGACATGTCCTTTATCGGTACCTGGAAAGACGACATCCGCATTGATCAGGATGCGGTAAACAAATATGTCGAAAACGATCCTGCCTATCCGGCCAATGCCGGCGCCTACAAAGGCAGCAAAGACTGGGGCCCCTTTGATCTTGAAAAAGAAGTACTGGGCCTTTGTCCCACCAGGTGCATGAAGTTTGAAAACAAAAAACTGTTCATCGACAATGCCAACTGCACTCGGTGCATGCACTGCATCAATGTCATGCCAAGGGCGTTAAAAATTGGAAAAGACACTGGTGTTTCCATCCTGGTGGGTGCCAAGGCACCGATCCTTGACGGCGCCCAGATGGGGTCTTTGCTGGTGCCGTTCCTGCCGGTCAACCCGGACAATGATTATGAAGAGATCACCGAAGTCATTGAAAATATCTGGGACTGGTGGATGGAAGAAGGCAAGAACCGTGAACGTCTTGGTGAGTTGATCATGCGGCAGGGTTTCCAGAAACTTCTGGAAGTGACCGGTATTGATCCTATGCCCCAGCATGTGGCCTATCCCAGAACCAACCCGTATATCTTCTGGAAAGAAGATGAAGTACCCGGCGGCTGGGAACGTGATGTTGACGAATACAGAAAACACCATCTGAGATAGAAAGGGAGAATAATAATGGCATTTATTTCGACTGGTTATAATCCAGAAAAACCGATGGAAAACAGAATCACCGACATCGGTCCCAGAGACTATAACGAATTTTATCCTCCTGTGATCGCAAAAAACAAGGGCAAATGGTCTCACCATGAAATCCTTGCGCCCGGCGTACTTGTGCACGTGGCTGATTCAGGAGACGAAGTCTATACGGTAAGAGTGGGTGGAGCAAGGCTGATGTCCACAAGCCTGATCAATGAAATCTGCGATATTGCAGACAAACATTGTGACGGATATGTACGGTTTACCACCAGAAACAATGTAGAGTTCATGGTGGATTCCAAAGACAAGCTGGAGCCCCTGAAAAATGATCTGGCTGGCAGAAAGTTTGCCGGCGGATCCTTCAAGTTCCCCATTGGCGGCACCGGTGCCGGTATTACCAATATTATCCATACCCAGGGCTGGATCCACTGCCATACCCCGGCAACCGATGCCTCCGGTACGGTCAAGGCTGCCATGGACGTTTTGTTCAGCGATTTTCAGGACATGAGACTGCCGGCCCAGCTCCGGGTATCCATGGCCTGCTGCCTGAACATGTGCGGTGCGGTTCACTGCTCTGATATCGCCATCCTGGGATATCACAGAAAACCGCCCATGCTGGACCATGAATACCTTGACAAGGTCTGCGAAATTCCTCTGGCGGTTGCTGCATGCCCCACCGCAGCCATCAAGCCTGCCAAGGTGAAGCTGGATTCCGGCAAAGAGGTCAAGTCTGTTGATGTTAAAAATGAACGGTGCATGTACTGTGGTAACTGCTACACCATGTGCCCGTCCATGCCCCTGGCTGACACCGAAGGGGATGGTATCGTTCTGATGGCAGGGGGCAAGGTGTCCAACCGGATTTCCGATCCCAAGTTTTCCAAGGTGGTCGTGGCGTTCCTGCCCAATGAAATGCCCAGGTGGCCGTCCATGACCGATGCCATCCAGAGAATGGTGGAAGCCTACGCAAAAGGTGCCAACAAATATGAACGCCTGGGTGACTGGGCTGATAGAATCGGATGGGAAAAATTCTTTGAGGTGTGTGAGCTTGATTTTACCCACCACCTGATTGATGATTTCCGTCAGCAGGCATACATGAGCTGGCGCCAGTCTTCCCAGTTCAAATTCTAGTGTATTTTCTGTTTTTGAACAGATCCTGCTGCATATGATGAAAAGCCGGGGCTTTCCGCAAGGTTGCCCCGGCTCATCCATTTTAATATAAAGGAGTTAAGACAATGAGTGATCTTCTTGACAACAAAGAAGCGGCACAAGATGCGGTATTGGAATGGCTGAACAAAAAAGCCAAAACAAAATCCAAATTCTATATCAAGGATTTTTACAAGATTTTCCCGGATGACAAACCCCGGATGATCAAAAAAGTGGTCAACAAAATGGTGGAAGACGGTATTCTTGAATACTGGTCATCCGGCTCCACCACCATGTATGGCCTTAAAGGCGGGGGCATCCAGCATTCTTCTGAAGGCGAAAATTAAGAAAAGATAAAAGATACAAACCCATGCAGGCAAGTTGTGAAAGTGTCCCGGGCATAGTGGTAGCAGGTCTCAGGGGTGGATCAGGCAAAACCATTATTTCTTTAGGGATAACCGCTGCATGGAAACGCATGAATCTTGCGGTCGCCCCCTTCAAAAAAGGGCCTGACTATATTGATGCCGGCTGGCTTTCTCTGGCAGCCGGCCGCCCCTGTTACAATCTGGATACCTATCTGTGTCACCCTGCTGTTGTGCAGCAATCGTATGCCACCCATTCCCATTCCTGTGATATCGCCCTTGTTGAAGGAAACCGCGGTCTGTACGACGGCATCGATACAGACGGCTCAACCTCCACGGCTGAACTGGCCCTGCTGCTGCATCTGCCGGTACTGCTGGTGCTGGACTGCACCAAAAGTACCCGGACAATGGCAGCCCTGCTGCTTGGCTGCATGCATTTTGATCCCAGGATACGGATTGCCGGGGTGATCCTTAACCAGGTGGCCGGCAGCCGCCACCAGAAAAAAGTGACGGACAATATTGATCAGTTCTGCAGGATACCGGTCTTCGGGGCGGTGCCCAAACTTGGGTCTGAAGATTTTCCAGAGCGCCATATGGGGCTTGTGACCTCGGCGGAGCATGGATTTTCCAGCCAGGCCCTTGCATCAGTAGAAAAAATGGCCAACGACCATATTGACCTCAAAGCCCTGTACCGGGCAATCATCAATGATTGCGACACTGCAGAAAAGATACATGCCGATAGTGACAGTCTGGATAAGATTCCGCCAGGCCCTGGATTTAAAGAACCATACTCTCCGCCAAAGAAGACAGCACGTGACAAGGTGGTTATAGGGGTTGTGCGGGATTCTGCGTTTCAGTTTTATTATCCGGACAACCTGGCTGCCCTGGAAGATCTGGGGGCAAAAATTGTGTTCATCAGTCCTTTGCTCCAGAAAACCCTGCCTGACGTGGATGCACTTTACATGGGCGGGGGATTTCCTGAAACCCATGCCCCGCAGCTGGCAGAAAATACAAGCTTCAGGGACCATTTGAAACACCTGTCCCAAAGCGGACTGCCCATTTATGCTGAATGCGGCGGCCTGATATTTCTTGGCCAGAGCATATGCCTGAAAGACAAAGAATATCCCATGTCCGGTATTCTGCCCATCTGGTTCGGTCTTTCCATCAAGCCCCAGGGCCATGGCTATACCCGGGTTCTGGTGAAGCATAAAAATCCGTTTTATCGCATCGGCCAGATGTTGAAAGGGCATGAATTCCGGTATTCCAAAATTTTGAAAATCGATTTTCAGGACCATGAAATGGCCTTTTCCATGGAAAGGGGAAAAGGTATTCTGGACAAAAAAGACGGGTTTTTTAAAAACAATACCTTTGGTACCTATACCCACATCCATGCCTTAGGATCGGTGTCCTGGGCCCCTTCCCTGGTGGAAAAAGCCAGGGCATACAAAGCGAGGCGATACCCATGAAGGTGATTACATCAATCAGGGAAATGACCCGGTTTTCGGAAAATCTGCGCTGTCAGGGCAAAACCATTGCGTTTGTGCCCACCATGGGATATCTGCATGAAGGCCATCTGGCCCTTATGGCGGAAGGGAAAAAAAAAGCGGATCACCTGGTGGTATCCATCTTTGTGAACCCGGCCCAGTTCGGCCCCAGCGAAGATTTTTCCACCTACCCCCGGGCCATGGAACAGGATCTGGAACAGTGCAGAACCATCGGGGCAGATACCGTATTCACGCCGGATTCCGCTGATATATATCCTGCAGGTTTCCAGACCTATGTGGAACTGGAAAAACTGCCCCTGCACCTGTGCGGCCTTTCCCGCCCCGTGTTTTTCAAAGGGGTGGGCACGGTGGTGACCAAACTGTTCAATATTGTCAACCCCCACTTTGCCCTTTTCGGAAAAAAGGATTATCAGCAGCTGGCCATTATCCGGCAGCTGGTGACCGACCTGAATTTTGACATAGAGATTGTCGGTGTGCCCATTGTCCGGGAACCGGACGGCCTGGCAAAAAGCTCGAGAAACAAATATTTGACGCAAACAGAGCGTCCCCATGCCCTGCTGCTTTACCGCTGTATCCAGGCCGCTGAAAAAATGGTGGAAAATGGGGAAATTGATGCCCGGAAAATTGTGGATGCTGCCACGGAAGTCTTATTGTCCTGTCCGGATATCACGGTGGACTATGTGAGCGTCTGTGACCCTGTTACCCTGGAGGAAGTCACCAGCATTAAAGAAAAAGCACTCATGGCTGTGGCGGTGTGGCTGGGGAAAACCCGGCTCATTGACAACCGGATGCTGGTGCTGCCTGATACGCCCGATTCACTGTAAAAAAAACAGGCGGCTTTCCGAAAATCGAAAAACCGCCTGGTATTCAGCCGAATTATAGTTATTAATCAGTCAGTTAAAACGTATCAGAATTTGCAGTAATCAGGCTTTTTCATGGCACTGGGTGCAGGAAGTGGGGGCTGGTCCCTTGCGGCCTTTGGGATCACCGGCTTCGATATTCACCTCTTTGTGACATTCTCTGCAGTTTCCATGCATGGCATTCTCATGGACCATGATATCTCTTCTGTTTTCTTTGGTTTTTTCAAAAATATTGTGGCATTCATAGCAGGGGTGCACATCATCCCCCATTTTAAGTTCCAGGGGTTCACCGTTTTCATCATGGTGACATTCGCCGCATGAAATACCATAGTCTTCGGTGTGCTTTTTGTGGGTAAAGGTGACAGGTTTGAACTGGGGGGGGCCTTTTTTGCGGTTTACATCATCATACCCAGGTGTCACAATTTGAAAAGTGTCTTCCACCTCGGTTCCTGCCTGGAGACCGGTTGTGGCAAAGATCGCGGCAAATCCTGCAGCCAGCAGCAGCATAGTCAGTTTTTTGTTCATAGCGCGGTTTACTCCTTTAGCTGTTGAATTATACAGTTGTTTTTACCGGTACCCTACCCCGGGACCGGTTGGTTTTCATGTAAGCAATCTGCTTGTTTTTTTGCATAACAACCGGCCAAAGTCAATACCAAATCTGCATGACCACATTTGGTTATTCATCTGTGTCGTCTTTGTCCGAAGATGACCCGGTGCTGTTGTTGGATGCTTTGTCTGAATCAGCGTCTGTTTCTTCTTCAATGGGGGGTTTCCTGCCGAATATCCGGGCGCCCAGAATGCTGATTTCATACAGAATCATTAACGGCAGGGCCATCATGACCTGGGTGATGACATCCGGCGGGGTTATCAAGGCAGCCCCCACAAAAAAGAGCAGCAAGGCGTATTTTCGGTTCTTTTTCAAAAACGGTACCGTCACCAGGCCCATGCGGGCCATGAAAGTCAGTACCAGGGGCAGTTCAAACACAAATCCGAAGGCCAGAAGCATTTTGGAGGCAAATGAGAGATACTCTTTCATGGAGGGCATGGCCTGGATGGTTTCATTGGCAAACCCCAAAAAGAACTGGAAGCCGTATGGGAAGACAATGAAATAGCCAAAGGATGACCCCAGAACAAAAAAGAAAATGGACAGCAGCACCACCGGCAGCATATATTTTTTTTCGTTCCTGTAGAGGCCGGGAGACACAAACATCCAGAATTCATAGAACAAGACAGGCGTGGCCACCACAATACCGGCAAGCAGAGATACCTTAAGATAGGTGAAAAAGGCCTCTGGCAGACCGGTAAAGATCATCCGGGCATTGCCGCTGGCTTCCATGGCCGTCACCAGAGGTGCGGTTAAAATCTGGAACAGTTTTTCCTTGAAGGCGTATGCGCCGGCAAATCCAACACCGACGGCAATAAACGAGCGGACAAGCCGGTCGCGCAATTCTCCTAAATGCTCTGTGAACGGGCTTTTGGTCTCAGTTTCCATGGGTTGTCAGCTTTTTTTGTCCCCGGTGCCGCCTTTGCTTAGGGCATCATTTTCAGGTGCTGCTTCAGAATCATCACCAGGCCCGTCCTCTGGGGGAGCGGTTTTGTCCTGTCCCGATTTTTGCTGATTTTTGTCTTCTTTTTCCTGGCGGGATTTACGGGTTACCGCTTTGGTATCCGGGGAAGCGGGATGTATATCCTGGAGGGTGGTTTCCATGTCAATGCTGCGTTTGAAATCCTGGGCTGACCGTTTGAATTCACCCATGGCCCGTCCCAGTGTTTTGGCAAGTTCCGGCAGCTTTTTGGGGCCGATGACGATCAGGGCTATGGCCAGGATTAAAAGGATTTCAGGCATTCCAAGACCAAACATTTTATCTCATATCTCCTTTATTTGCAGCGTAATCTACAGGTAAAGGTTTTACACCGAATGTCAGGGGCGTGTCAACCTGAACAATGGTCAGGGTTTTTTATTATATTTTCCGGCGGGCCTGGGCCGTCTCTTTCTTGGTCTGCCTTTTGCCGGGACCTTTTTCTGCTGCTGCCTGGGAAGGGGTTTGGGCAACGGCTGTTCCAGGATTTTTGATGGATATTCACAGGTGATTTTGTGACCCAGAACCGCTTCAATCTGGGGAATCTGAAAAGAACTCATTTCATCAGCAAAGGAGATAGAGATGCCTGAGGCGCCTGCCCGGCCGGTTCTTCCTATGCGGTGGATATAGTGTTCAGGCTCAAAGGGCATGTCATAGTTGACCACATGGCTGATGTTTTCAATGTGCAGGCCCCGGGCTGCCACATCGGTTGCCACCAGGATATTGACGGTGCCGTTTTTAAACTGGTTCAACACCTTGAACCGGTTGTCCTGGGAGACATCCCCGGACAGGACTTTGCATTTGAGACGGTACCGGAAAAGTTTGTCGCACAAATATTTTGCCGTATCCTTGCGGTTGACAAAAACCAGTACCCGGTCAAGTTTTTCCGACACGATAAGGTTGTAAACATGCTGGAATTTTTTATCTTCAGTGGTCAAATAAACCACCTGGCGGATACTGTCGGCAGTTGTCTGTTCCGGATCAATTTCAATCTGGACCTTGTTTTTCGTGGTCCAGGAATCAGCCAGTCGCAGGACTTCCTCGGTGAGGGTGGCGGAAAAAAACAGGGTCTGCCGTTTGTCCTTGTGGGGGGTCATGTACACCAGGCGCCTGACATCTGGAATAAATCCCATGTCCAGCATCCGGTCCGCCTCATCAATGACAACGATTTCCACCTTGGACAGATTGATGCGTTTTTGCCGGATAAAATCAAGAAGCCGTCCCGGGGTTGCCACAATGACATCAACCGGGTTATCCTGGAGTATCTGTTGTTGTTTGGCATAGCCGGTGCCCCCGTATACAGACACAATTTTCAAAGGGGTATACCTGGCCAGGTCATTGAAATCTTTTTCAATCTGGTGAACCAGCTCCCGGGTAGGTGCCAAAATGAGTGACCTGGGAAACCCTTCCTTGTTTGTAACAGGCGTTTGCAGGAATGTCTTGATCATGGCGATAATAAAGGTGGCGCTTTTACCGGTACCGGTCTGGGCCTTGGCGGTAGCATCCTTGCCTGCGAGTGTATGGGGAAGCAGGGCAGCCTGGATATCGGTGCAGTATGCAAAGCCCAGATCTGCAATGGCATGCATGAGCGACTCAGGCAGATCCAGATCATGGAACCGGGTTTTTCCCTCTTTGGGGGGCACCGAAAAACTGGCCAAAGACCAGGGTTTTTCTGTGGCAGGTTTTCCGGCTGCCTGCTCCCGGTCAGATTTTTTTGGCGGTCTTCTGCCGGGGATATCCTTTTGCGGGGGTTTTTTTCTTGCATCATTTTTTACACAAGGCTGCCCAGGACCGCTGTTTTTTTGAAAAGGGGGTTGTGTTACGGCCAAATCGGGATCCTGCTGTGCCGGGTCAGGTGGTATGTTACTGCCGGAAGTTTTTTCGGCTGTCGGCTGGTCTGTTTGTGTCAGGGATTTTTTGAACAGCTGTTTAAAAAACGAAATAAGTGGTTTCAATGGAATGCTCTGTATTTAGGGTTGTAAAAAGAATAACTGCCTGTGTGTTACTAACAGACAGGCAGTTATTTGTGAAGCAGAATTTTACGGTGTCAGGGGTTATCCCCCTGCCACCAGAGGAAGCAGCTGGATGACAGCATCTTTTGGAATGCGGGTATCAGCAAATTTCGGACTGGATACCAGTCTGCCGTTAAGCCGGACCACCGAACAGAACCGGACATCTTCCATCTGTTCCAAAAGGTCAGCAATGGTCATGCCCTGGTACCATTTTACAGGCTTTTCATCCACCTGAATCATATGCCGTGTTATTTTACCCCGTTTTGTTCCAGCACTTCCAGTACTTCAGGAAAATCGATGCCAAGGCGCTTCACGGTTTCTTTTGTGGGGATGCCGTTGCGGTTCCATCCCCGGCGTTCATATACTGCATCCTTGAGCTGTTCATACTGGGATTCCCTTTCTTTTCTCAGGGCCGCCACCTTGGCGTTGGTATCCAGGCCGGAAATATCCATGCCGTATTTTTCAGTCAACTGCGTGTCATAGCGCTCCTGACGGCTCTCATATTCTTCGGCAGTGACGGGCCCCATGGCCCGGTAAGGGATGGTATCGTGATCTCTTGTGCCGTATCCCATCTTCAGGTTGAAAACACGCTGAAAATTATACACAGCCTCGCTCATGGAGATCAGGTCATCTGTGCTGGTTTTCTTGCCGGTGATGGCGGAAAAGAAATCCGCATACCACTGGATATGTTTGATCACCTTGGCAGGTTCTTCGGTATCCTTGTTGTCTTCAGGGACAATGTCATTCCAGGGCAGTTTGCACAGACCGCACAGGCCGAACCAGGTCCTGAACATGGGAAACCAGTGCAGGGCTTCGGCCTTGTCTTCAAAGGTGGGCATAAAATTGTGGACCATGTCCAGAAAAATCAGCCAGGCTTCATCATGCTGCGGGCCTTTGAGGGCAAGCCCGTATCCCCCCTGCTGGGCAAGGCTTTCCTTGGTGATGTATTCGGAAAACTCCAGACCCTTGGATTCCATGCCGATGTCCTGCATAAAGGCGGCATCCGCATGGTATTGTGTGGCAAATATCTGTTTCATCTGCCGGACACCTTTGCCCACAATGGCGCCGAACCCTTCACCCCTGGCCATCTGGTGGATCAGCTCCATGGTGCTGTGCCGGTTGCCGAAACTGATGTCCATACCGCCGGTATGGTCTGTGGTGATCAGCTTGTTTTCAAAGCATTCCATGACAAATCCGATGGAGGTGCCCACGGAAATGGTATCCATCCCGTAGGCATCACAGTAGAAATTGATCTCCAGAATGGTGTGTGCGTCAAAAATGCCCAGGTTGGAGCCGCACCCGGCTACGGTTTCATATTCCGGGCCGTCCACAAACACTTTTTTGCCCTGAAAAGGACCGGTGAACGGGGAAAAATCCTTGACCCCGTGGGAACAGGCGACCGCACACCCCCGCCAGCATCCGTCAAATCCCTTGTCAAAGATATGTTCATACACATCTTCGCCGATGACAGCCGCACCGGGATGGGACCCGAACTTGAAATTATGGGTGGGCAGGCAGTCGTGGTCATTCATGATGGGAACCAGGTGGGTGGTGCCCACCAGGGCCATGCGGTTCTGCTTGGGATCCAGTGCATTGATCTCTTTGGCGTGGGTCTTGGTGACGGTTTTAAGGGCCTCAAGGTCTGCCGGATTGTTGGTTTTCATGGAAATGGCTCCAAACCTTGCAACCACGGCCTTGATTTTCTTGTCGGCAAAAACAGTGCCTATGCCGCCCCGGCCGGCCTGTTTGTACCGGACCCTTTTGCGGCCCGCATCAAACCAGGAAAAATTCAAACACCCGAAATAGGTGTTTTCAGCCCCGGGACCTGCGGTTACCACCGATATGTTTACCGGCTTTTCTTCATCAAAATACCGGGTCAGGGCATCGGACATTTCATAGGCGGTTTCAGGCAGGTCAGAAGCGGTAAAAATCTTGATTTTGCTTTCAATGCCGTCAATGAGAATAACCGTGTCCTGGTCTGCCTTGCCTGTGAGTGCAATGACATCGAATCCGGAGAATTTTTTATACGGTCCGAAATACCCCCCCACATTGGAGTCAATGGGGGCACCGGTAAGCGGGGATATGGCCGTTACAATGCTTTTGCCACCCCCTGGATATCCGGGGGTGCCGCCTAAAGGACCTGCGGAAATGCAGATGGTGTTTTCAGGATCGTCCCACTTTGTAATGCCTGTGACAGCATTCCACATGTACCATAAATCATAGCCTTTGCCGCCGATGAATTTTTCTTTTACACTGGTATCAATGGGGGATATGCGGATGTCTGTTTTGTCCAGATTGATATGCAAAGACTGATCCGTATAGCCTTTTTTTACCTCAGCCCTTTCATAGGGGGCGGCTTTTATCTCTTTTAATTGCATGTGACCCATTTTGCGCTCCTTAAGATTGTCATGTTCTATTGTTATTTCACGGTTACAGTTTTTCTTGCCAGATCGGATGCTGCCATCTGCAACCAGTTTGTGTGTGCGTTTGCATTCCGAGGTATAGCGTTGTTTTGTATGTGTTTACGTGTTACCATACAATGTGCCGGGGTTCAAGTATATACGGCATATTACCTTGTTATCCGCGGTGTTATTTATAATGGGGGGCAACTGCATTTCAATGGTTTAACCATTTTTAATGCATTGAAGCGGGCTTGTCAATCAGTTTTCAGGCAGCGGTATTTGCCAAAATCCGCGGGATGCGGTGGTTCCAACCAGGCAAAAATACTTGATTTTTATCTGATTGCCTGATAACAACCCCACAATAAAAGAAATTATCCATAAGAAAGGGTATGTGAATGCTTATAGTGGCAAATTTTTTACAGGCGGTTGCAGTGGTACTTGATTATGGACTGACCTTTTACATGTGGATTGTAATTGCGGGTGCTGTCCTGTCCTGGGTGAGCCCGGATCCCTATAATCCCATTGTCCGGTTCATCAACACGGCAACAGAACCGGTTTTTTATCAGATAAGAAAAAGGCTTCCGGTCAATTTCGGCGGCATAGACATCTCTCCCATTGTGGTGATTTTGGCGATCGTATTTCTGCAAACCTTTGTTGTGAACAGCCTACACGGGCTGGCACGGTCAATTATATTATAATAAAATTAAAGGATGTGCCATGGGTGTAACATCGCTGGTGGTCAAACAAAAGGAGTTTAAAACCCGTTTCAGGGGATTTGATGTCCAGGAGGTGGATGCTTTTTTAGAAGATGTGGCAGCACAACTGGATGCCCTTGACCGGACGGTGCAGGGCCTGACAGAAGAAAAAAGGCGGCTGGATCTGGAAAATCAGGGGTACCGGAAACGGGAAAATGCCATGAAAAATGCCATGATCCAGTCCCAGAAGGTGCTGGATCAGATGAAGGAAAATGCCAAGAAATCTTCCCAGAACATCATTGCCAATGCAGAGGTGGAGGCGGAAAAAATTTTAAGCCGCGCCCATAAACGGCTTTCCCAGCTTCACAGTGACATTATTGAATTGAAGCGGCAGCGCATTCAACTGGAAATGCAGATCAGTGCAGTTCTGGAGTCCCACTCCAAGCTGCTGGAAATGACCAAAGAGGAAAACAAGGCTGCCGATGAAACCGATGCAACCTTGCGGTTTATCAACAGAGCCTGAGCCGTTTCTCACAAACCGGATATATACACTGCCCGGATGCTTACATGTGACCATGCGCTATTGCCAATCATATACGGGGTATACAAATGGCTGAGATTGATGCGTTTTTCAAACTCATGCACGAACAGGGTGCGTCCGACCTGCATCTTTCCGCAGGCCAGCAGCCGGCCCTGCGGCTTAACGGGGATATTGAGCGGATCAAGTATGACAGGCTGACTTCAGACAAGCTGCGGGGCATGCTCTATGAAATTACCTCCCAGGAAAAAATAAAGGTGTTTGAAGAGACCGGAGATGTGGACTTCGGTTATGAAATCCCCGGACTGGCCCGGTACCGGGCCAATTATTTCATGCAGAAAAACGGCATATCAGCTGTATTCCGGGAAATTCCTTCCGATATCCTGACTGCGGAAAAACTCGGGCTGCCCCCGGTGATTTCCAAACTGGCGGAACTGCCCCGTGGACTTGTGCTGGTTACAGGCCCCACTGGATCAGGAAAGTCCACCACCCTGGCAGCAATCATCGACCAGGCCAATAAAATTCGCAAAGACCATATTATTACGGTGGAAGACCCGATCGAGTTTGTGCACAAAAGCCACAACTGTATTGTGAACCACCGGGAAGTCGGGCTCCACACAGAAACCTTTTCCGCAGCCCTGCGGGGGGCTTTGCGGGAAGATCCGGATATCATTCTGGTGGGGGAGCTGCGGGATCTGGAAACCATATCCCTGGCCATTGAAGCTGCATCCACAGGCCACCTGGTTTTCGGCACCCTGCATACCTCCAGTGCTGCCAAAACAGTGGACCGTATCATTGAGGTATTTCCTTCCACGGAACAGGCCCAGATCCGCTCGACCCTGTCCGACGGTCTCAGGGCCGTGGTGGCCCAGGTGCTGTTCAAACGTATCGATAAAAAAGGCCGGTGCCCGGCCCTGGAAATTCTTGTGGCAACCCCGGCGGTGCGGAACCTCATCAGAGAGGCAAAGACCCATCAGATCCCTTCCATGATTCAGACAGGCAAGCAATACGGAATGCAGCTGCTGGATGATGCCATCATGGGCTTGTACAAAAAAGGCTGGATCAGTGCTGATGAAGCATACAGCAAGGCGAACAACAAGGGCATTTTCAGGCCCTTCCTCAAAAAAACGCCTTCGGATTTTACCGAAGCCTGATCCGGATGCCATAAGGGGGAGGCATGAAAAAGCACCAGATCGATCATATTTTGTCACGGATGCTGACATCCCATACCAATGTTTCTGATTTAAACCTGACACCGGGAAAACCCCTTCAGGTGGAAAGTGACGGCCAGCTGGTACCGGTCAAAATTGCCCCTGATTTTCAGGTACTGACACCTTTTCAAACCGAGACCATTGCCCTGAATCTGATCAACAATGACCGGAAACTTATCCAAACCCTTCTGCAGGAAGGGTCCTGTGACCTGTCTTACCAGCTCGGCACCCAGGCAAGATTCCGGGTGAATATTTTTTCCCGGTCCGGCAAATATGCCATTGTTTTGCGGAAACTGGAAACCGCCATTCCCACCATTACGGACCTGAAGCTGCCGGATCCTTTTTTCAAAATGGCAGAAGAGAAAAACGGGATTATTTTTGTCACCGGTGCCACAGGTTCAGGCAAGACCACATCCCTGGCAGCCCTGCTGGATCAGATCAATGAGACAAAATCCGTGCATGTGATCACCCTGGAAGACCCCATAGAGTACCAGCATACCCAGAAATTATCCACTTTTAATCAGCGGGAGCTGGGCCTGGATTTTGATTCCTTTGCTTCAGGCCTTCGGGCTGCCCTGCGCCAGGCACCCAAAGTTATTCTTGTGGGGGAGATGCGGGACCGTGAAACAGTGGAAATAGGGCTGTCTGCTGCAGAAACAGGCCATCTGGTTTTGTCCACCCTCCACACAGTGGATGCCGGTCAGACCATCAACCGGGTTCTGGGAATGTTTTCCACCCAGGAAGAAAAACAGATCCGCATCCGGCTGGCAGACACGATCCGGTGGGTTGTGGCCCAGCGTCTTCTGCCGGGAGCAAAGGGGGGGCGGGTGGCAGCCTTTGAAATTATGGCCACCAATCTGCGGGTGAGAGACTCTATCCTCAACGGTGAATCCGAGGGCAAAACCTTTAATGACATTATCATGGCGGGTAAAGCCCAGGGAATGGTTTCCTTTGATGAATTCATCCTTTCCCTTTACAAACAGGGAAAAATTGATGAAACAGTTGCCATGGCCTATGCTTCCAGAAAAGATCTTGTGGGCCGGGGCCTGGACAGCATCAAAAGTGCCAGGGGAGAAGCCACATCCAAGATAGATTCCCTTGAGATTGACCGGGGCTATAAAGGGGAAAAATAAACATGAATATCCGATGCAGGCATTGCAAATCCCAGTTCACTATTGCGGATGAGAAACTGCCCAAAGACAAGCATGCTGTGTTTACCTGTCCGAAATGCAAGGAAAAAATCCAGATATCTTTGGCAAAAACTGCAGAAAAGGATGGACCTGAAAATCTGGTGACATCTGAATCAGGTTTCTCCCCTGAAGGCAGGGAGCGTGCCCTGGTATTGGTTTCAGAAGGCCCTTTTCAAAAAGCGGCCCATGCAGCTGTCCGGCAGCTGGGATATACAGTGGATACGGCTGCTGACCAGGCTGCTGCTGCAAAAAAAATAGCATACCATGTCTATCCCCTGGTATTGCTGGAGCAGGGGTTTGACCGTGGTGCAATTATCCTCAGGCACATGAACGCCCTGGACATGTCCATACGCCGCATGAGCTGTCTTGTCCTGCTGGGACAGCAGGTTAAGACAGGTGACCCCATGGCAGCCCTGCATGCCAGCGCAAATTATACTGCCGGGCCTGACAGCACTGCACACCTGCCGGCTGTTCTGGCTGCAGCATTACATGAGCACAAAGAATTTTACCGGGTATACATGGATGCCATGAAATCTGCCGGCAAGGCATAGTGACAGCATGACCTCTGGGTGGTATGAACCTGTTACGTTTCAGGAATGGATAAAACGCGCAACTTCCTTTTTGAACCTGGGCCTTTTTATTTTTTCAGCAGTGCTGGTCTTTTCTGAATTCAGATACGACTGGTGCGAGAAGCTGCTGGGAAACTTTCTGGCATCCACCAATGAGACAAGGCTTGAAAAAGGAGCGATTTGGGAACTGGGACGGGATACCATCAATGCCCACCAGTCTCTGAATAAAATCATCAGCCGCAAAAGTGATACCCGCCGGTTTGCCCAAAAGGCAGCATCTTTTTCCGATCTGTCCGCCCGCCTGATACCAGGAGAATGGGTAATTCTGGAAAAGGACCAGTTCAAGCGCCTCTACCGTTCACTGCCTTTGACCCATGCCCGGCAGATAATGGAACCGGCCCGTCTGATCTGGCTGCTCAACGCTGATCTGACAGACCGGATCTTTTGTGAGGGTCTGAAAAACGGCATGAAGATATATTTTATCACTGCTGAAAACAGGGTGGTACAGCACATTGATCTGAAAGAAAATACCCTTGCTGCGATTGCAGATAAAAAATACCTGGAGCCGGGCCGGCTGGAAAAATTTGACGGGTTTGCCGGCAGGATTTATCCGGCGGAACAGTTTTTCAATGCAATATTCAAACTGCCGCAGGAAATGATACCTGATCTTTTGCCGGATACGGACCTGATATTGGATCAGGACGGCACCATTCTGCGTATCGGTATCTGGAATGAAGCCAAAGACGGGTTTATCCAGCTGGGGTTTGAATTTTTTCACCAGGGCCGTCCCAGGGTGTTGTTTGTCAATGCCCGTGAATGGGCGGTATGGCAGTTGGGGCTTGTTCTCAAGGGAGAACACCCATGAAACCGATGCCGAAAATTTTATCTTTGGTCCGGTGTGTTTTTTGGGGCGGCATGGTCATTATCTGTGCCGGCATTATCGGTGTTGTGTGTCTGGTCTTTCATACGGTGCCGGATCTGCCCAAACTGCCCGGGGACGTCAGCCGGATTATTGAAACCCCACAGAGCATTGTGTATGCATCATCCGGCCAGATGCTCATGCGCTTGGGAGAGCGGGAAAGTGTTCCCCTCTCCCGGGTGTCTGCTGATTTTATCAATGCCATTCTGGCCACCGAGGATCATCTGTTTTTTCAGCACCATGGTATTAACAAACTGCGCACCTTAAAAGCGTTGTATATTACGTTGTTCAAGCCGGGCAGGGTGGAGGGAGCATCCACCATCACCCAGCAGCTGGCCAAAAACCTGTTTTTTTCATTTGAACAGTCCTATGCCAGAAAATTCAAGGAGTTGCTGGTGGCGCTCCAGATTGAAGCCACCTCTTCCAAAGAGGAAATTCTGGAAGCCTATATCAACCAGATTTATTTTGGTGCAGGCGCCCAGGGTATTGAAAAGGCGGCCAGCACATTTTTTGGAAAATCCGCACAGGCATTGACCCTGCCGGAAGCGGCACTGCTGGCTGGGCTGCCCAAGTCTCCCAGTGCCTATAACCCTTTTGTCCATTATGACAGGGCCATGCGACGGCGGAAGCTTGTATTGCAGCGGATGGTTGCGGCTGGTTTTATCTCAAGGGACCAGGCTGCAGAAGCAGATGCCATAAAGCCTTTGCTGTACAAAGAAAAAAAAGATGCCAGAAGTGGCAGCTATTTTCTGGATGCCCTTGTGGGAGAACTGGTCCGGATCTATGGAGAAAATGTGGTATACCATGGGGGGCTTCGCGTGTATGCAACCCTTGATTTTCGTCTCCAGGAAATGGCAGAGACCGCCATGGAACAAGGGCTTGACAATCTGGATGCCATGATGGCCCTGCCCCCAGGCACCTCTCCCCGTCCCCAGGGGGCCCTGGTGGCCATTGAAACTGCAACCGGTGCGGTGCGCGCCATGGTGGGGGGGCGTGATTATTTCCGCAGTGCGTTTAACAGGGCTACCAGGGCCCGGCGCCAGCCTGGAAGCGGATTTAAACCATTTGTCTATTATTCAGCCTTTGCATCGGCAGGTCTTCATCCCGGAACCGTCATGACAGACCGGGAAGTAACCATTCCTGTTGCCGGCGCCCCTGACTGGCGGCCCCAAAATTTCGGACACAGCTTCCAGGGAGATATGGTGTTAAAAACAGCCTTGACCCATTCGGTGAACACCATAGCAGCCCAGCTTGTTCAGATTACAGGGCCCCGTGCGGTGATGGAAACTGCCCAAAAATGCGGCATAAAAAGTCCTTTGGAAGATGTCTTTTCCATCGCACTGGGTACTGCCGGTGTCACCCCCATGGAAATGGCGGAGGCATTTTCTGTGTTTGCCAACCTGGGCAGGCACCATGAACCGGTTTTGTTCTGGCGGGTTGAAGATGCTTTTGGCCGGATTCTGTTTGAACGTATCGTCCAGGACCAGCAGGTGCTGGACCCGGCACTGTCGTACCAGGTTGTGGATATGATGCAGGCAGTGGTGGAAACAGGATCAGGCAGGAATATCAGGGAACAGGGGTTTCGCCGTCCCTGTGCCGGAAAAACCGGCACCACGGATGATTATAACGATGCATGGTTCACCGGGTTCACCCCCACCCTGTGTGCCTCTGTATGGACGGGATATGACAGAAAACAGCCCATGAAAGATGCCAATGGCAACGGGATTACCGGCGGCCGGGGAGCCGCCCCCATCTGGGCGAATTTCATGGTCCAGGCCCTGGCAGGCGAACCGGAAAGAAGTTTTCCCATTCCTGAAAATATCCGGTTTGAACAGGTAGATCCTGTTACCGGATGCCTGGCAAAGCCCCGGGACGGCCATGACCCTGTTGTTATCGCCTTGAAAACCGGTCAGACTGTCTGTGGTCAGGAGGTGCCGTGATCCGGGCGCTGCGCACGGTCTTTGTCCGCCTCTGGCTGGCAACCCTTGTGGCGGTGCCGTTGTGTTTTTATCTAATGCCCGGGATCAGGCAGATTTTTCCGGGTATGGGACCTGTTCCGTTTGCACTGGGTGTGGTGACAGTATGTTATGGCATAATCGGTTTTATGATGCATTTTTTCGGGAAAAGACGTATTACAGGTCTGATCCGGAAAGCCCAGATGTGGGAGCGGGCGGCAATTTTTAACAAGGCCAAAAAAAACTATCTCCAGGCCGTGCGCATCTATGATTCCTTTTTGCTGTCCCCGGTATCCGCCGGGAAAATAAAAACACGGCTGACCGGCGCTCTGGCGCGATTTTATTTGACATTTAACAGGGAAAACGGTGTGTTCAGAGAGGCTGTTATCGTGTATCTCACCACCAACCCCTGGGATGAAACCCTGACACTTCTGTGGCTCAAACGCCTTTGCGCAGACGGTTCAGTCAATGATCAGGAACAGGACCTGCTGACCCGCCTGGCTGAGATCCACCACGCCAGTCCACAATTAATGCCGTTGCTCACCAGGCTTTTCCTGGATCAGGGGCGGCTGGATTTCATTGCAAAACAGGTTTACACCCGGGCACTGGCTGAACCGGCATTAAAAACAATTTATGGAAATGATATCAATGCCCTTTTGGAAGAACCGGAACTGGATCCAGCTGCTGCATATGCGGTCCAAAACAGCCAGCAGCGGGCTGCCTCCCCCGTTGACAAGAAAAAAATGCAGGACCTGTGGCTGGTTCTGTGTACAGGCATCCTGCGCCTGATACAGCGTGTCCGGGCATGTATGATTTTCTGTCTTGGTTTAGTGACCAGGCATTCTGGCCGTATTCTGAACCGGATCCAGGTGAAGGACCGGTGGCGGTTCTATCTGAAGGCCGGTATTCTTGGTGCGGTTTCCCTCTGGATGATAGGGTTTATGTACAATACCCTCTCACACCTTCGGGCATCCAAAACTGTGGATGAGATTGAGGTGATAATTGAAAAAAAGATTCCCAAACCTTTTACCATTCAGGTGGCAGCCTATTTGAAAGCGTCCCATGCAGATAAGTACCTCAAGCTTCTCAGGCAGCAAAATGTTGATGCCCGCATAAAAAAAACCGAGGGCGGCGGCAAAACCTGGTATCTGATTCAGGTGTCTGAATTTGCAGACAAGGCAGAGGCCACAGCCTACGGCAACCGGCTGAAGCAAAAAAACATTATTGAAGATTTTTTTGTCAGTAACAAATAATACCAAGGAGGCAGATTATGATTATCATTTCCAATGTTACCTATCCCCCTGAAAGTACCAGAGAGATTGCAAACCGGTATCTCAAGGCCCCGGCCCTGCCGGATTTTATTACCAAAAAAGGCCCGTATATTTCAGCCAGTAAGCGGTCGGGCATGCATTCCATTACATATTATGAACTGGAAAACAACCGACTGGCAGAAGGACTTCAGGCCATAGGTGAAAGCCTGGCCATCTATTTCGGTGTGCCGGGATACCAGTATGAAATCAAACCCTATTTTGAACTGGAAGAAGGACTGACCATACTGGGCCTCTAACCGGTTCCGGAGAACAAAACGGTGTGGTCCGAGTTCCGGCAGAAAAGTTATTCCGGGTGCCGGCTATAAAAACAGGTTGCGGTTGGGGGCAGACAAAACCTGCGGACAGGGATCAAACAGCCTGTGGATGGTCTCTTCAAGCGCTTCCATGGTCCCGGCCTGGTTCAGCTGTTTCAGTAAAAAATGGGAAAATGTGAAATTGGCACAGAAATAGGGTGCGAATTTTTTGAACAGCTTCAGGCTGAAAGGCATGTCATAGTGCTGTTTCAGCAGTGACACCAGGCGCTGGGCAGCGGTATGGTATATGCTGTTGTCAAAATTTTTACCCAAGGCCCACTGGGCAAAAATCCAGGGACGGGCCACAGCCATGCGGCCCAGCGCAAGGCCCTGGCAGCCGGTTTGTGTCTGCATCTGCATGCCGTCCTGAATGGCAAAGAGGTCACCGTTGCCAAAGACCGGAATGGTGACGGCGTCCGTCACCCGGGTGATGACATCCCATTTGGGGGGACGGGTGCGCCGGTCTGGCGCCACCCGGGGATGGAAAACAAGGGCATCTGCACCGGCTGTTTCAAAGCGTTTTGCCATGTCTGCGGCAAATGCGGCATCATCAGACCATCCGGTGCGGAATTTTACAAATACCGGAAAAGAGACCGCCGCCCGGACCGCTGCCACAATCTCAGCAGCCCTGTCCGGGGTTTTCAGCAGGGCTGCCCCGCATCCTTTTTTGCAGATGGCTGCAACAGAACACCCGAAATTCAGATCCACCCCGAAAAAGCCCTCCTGCTCAATGCGGCAGGCCGCTTTTGCCATGGTATCCGGGCCTGCACCAAAAATCTGGCAGACAGTATAGGGCAGCTCCTGTCTGCGCCAGCAAAAAACTGGGGAGACCGCCGGGTTTTCATGGGGAACCGCCCTGGCCGAGCACATACCTGTGAACAAAAGCCCGAATCCGCCGAATTCCGCAACCAGCTGCCGAAAGGCAATATGGCCCAGGCCGGCCATGGGCGCCAGTACCATCCGGCCAAAGATGGTTTTGTTGCCAATGGGCAGTGGGGTGTTCAGATATCGGGCAAAGGCGGGGGCATCCATGGGATCATATGGTTCCTTTCCGGTTTAAGGGATTTTTGTATATAAAGGTTTTGGGAATCTGTGTCAATGTCGGGCCGGGCACAGGATACCCCCAGGGGCTCCCCATATAAGCGCACGCAACTGTAGCAGATATTCAGAGCGAATCCTGCCTTGACAGACAGGGGCAGCTATCATATCTTATTGTGTTATTTTTACAGGATAAAAAATACCATGATCAATACCCATGAGCAGGAAAAAAAACAGTTTATACGGTTGTTTCAGGAACAGGGGCTGGATCGGTTTGATGAGCGGTTTCAGGTGCTTGACGCTTTTTTACAGCTGGATCACCATGTGACCAGGGCAGACATACTGCGGCAGTTGGAAAAAGAGGGAAAACTTCTGGATGAAGATTTTGTGGTTTCTTCCATGGAACATCTGTGCCGGTTCGGTTTTGCCACCAAAGTGGAATTCGATCAGGAAGAAACCCTTTACGAACACCGGCATATCGGTGTTCACCATGACCATATGATCTGCACCAAATGCGGCACCATTCTGGAATTCAAAGATGAGGTTCTGGAAAAACAGCAAAAAAAAATTGCCCAGGCATATGGGTTTCATATGCTCCAGCACCGCATGGAAATATATGGCCTGTGTGCTGCCTGCATGGCCAAAAGACAAAAACTGGTCCCGTTGCACAAAGCCAGACAGGGAGAGCGGCTCAAGGTAAAACAGCTGGACGCCGGCAAAAAAATGCATTTGCGCATCTCTTCCATGGGACTGAAAACAGGGGATGAAATTGAAGTGGTATCCAATGGATTCGGCGGGCAGGTGGTGATTGCAGCAGGTGATACCCGACTGGTCATCGGCAGCGGTATGGCCCAGAAAATTTGGGTGGAACCTGTTGGCGCCTCACCGGACCCGCCCAAGAATGGGACAGCAGATATCTCTTTTGGGCCTGAAACCGTCCGGGTATTGTTGTGTGACATGAAAGCGGGGCAAGAGGGCACCATAGTGCGGGTTTCCGGTGAAAGCAACCTGCGCCGGCGCCTGCTGGAGATGGGAATCAACCGGGGAACCCGGGTCTATGTGGAAAAATATGCCCCCCTCAAAGACCCCATCGAACTGGTGGTCAAGGGCTATCATATCTCCTTGCGGGTGGAGGAAGCAGCCCATATCCTGCTTGAAAACGTAACAACCCGGAACAGCCGAAAATGAAACAGGAATTGACCATTGCCCTGGCGGGAAATCCCAATTGCGGCAAAACAACCATTTTCAACAACCTGACAGGTGCCCGCCAGAAGGTGGGTAACTGGCCCGGGGTCACCATTGAAAAAAAAGAGGGATTTCTCAAGTTCCGGCAATATTCTTTGCGGGTGGTGGATCTTCCCGGCACCTACAGCCTGACCCCGTTTTCCATTGAAGAAATAACCACCCGGGATTTTATTCTCCAGGGAAATCCGGATATCGTGATCAGCATCATTGATGCATCCAATCTGGAAAGAAGCCTTTTTCTGGCCCTGCAGATCGTGGAGCTTGGGTGTCCGGTACTCTTTGTGTTGAACATGGCAGACATGGCCCAGGCCAGAGGGATCCGCATCAATGGAAAAAAATTATCCGCCCTGCTGGACGTGCCGGTGGTATTCACCGTGGGAAATAAAAACAAGGGCACAGAACAGCTGATTGAAGCGGCAATTGCCGAAAGTCTGGTCTTTGAAAAAGGAAAAAAATCCCGGATTATCCGGTATGGCAATGAGACAGAGGCATGCATCAACCAGGTGGAAACCCTGATTTCTGCGGCCCGGACAACGGAAAACGACACCCTGGCCCGCTGGCATGCCATCAAACTGCTGGAAGATGATGCCATTGAAAAACAAAAGATCCTGGACAGCATGCCCCAAGATGGGCGAAAGATCATCGATGCGGCAGAAAACTGCCGAAAACGGGTATATGATCTGTTTCAGGATGATTTTGAGATTGTGCTCACCGAAGACCGGTACGGGGTGATAGCCGGCATAATCAGGGAAACCGTCACCAATACAGCCAAAAAGCGCATCGATATATCCCGGAACATTGATCTGGTTTTAACAGACCGGTTTCTGGGCATCCCGGTCTTCATTTTTTTTATCTGGGCCATGTTCCAGACCACCTTTACCCTGGGGGCTTATCCCATGGCCTGGATTGAGTCGGGAGTGGGTTTTTTGACCACATGGCTGGACCGTCTCCTGCCGGCATCCCTTTTCAAATCAATGCTTTTGGACGGCATTGTAGCAGGCATCGGATCGGTGATTGTATTTCTTCCCAATATTTTGATTTTGTTTTTCTGCATTGCCCTGTTTGAAGATACCGGCTACATGGCCAGGGCAGCCTTTCTCATGGACCGGGTCATGCATACGGCAGGGCTCCATGGCAAATCCTTTATTCCCATGCTCATGGGATTTGGATGCAATGTGCCTGCCATCATGGCTGCAAGGACCCTGGAGCACCAGAAGGACCGGATTCTTACCATTCTGATGACACCGTTCATGTCCTGTTCTGCCCGGCTGCCGGTGTATATCGTACTGGCAGGGAGTTTTTTCGCCCACAGGGCCGGCACAGTCATTTTCGGTCTCTATGCTGCAGGGATTGTCATTGCCATTGTTTCCGGACGGATACTGCGGTCCCTCTTTTTTAAAGGAGAAGATGCCCCGTTTGTCATGGAACTGCCCCCTTACCGCATGCCCATGCTCAAAAGCCTGCTTATCCATATGTGGGACAGAAGCAAAATGTTTCTGCGTAAAATGGGGGGGGTGATTCTGGTTGGGTCCATCGTGATATGGGCGTTATCCAGTTTTCCAAAAGATATCGAATATGCAGAAGACTACCAGGCATTGCAGCAGGATGTCAAAACCCGTTTCAGCCAGGAGATGGAAAAGGCAGACCCGGACCAGCAGCCCCTTTTACAGCAGAAACTTGCAGCTGAATTGCGAAAAATTCAGACCCAAAAAGAGCAGGAACGGGTATCCAAATCCTACATCGGCAGGATAGGCCATATACTGGAACCGGTGTTTGCACCCATCGGCATTGGATGGCAGGCCAGCGTCGCCCTTGTCACCGGGTTTGTGGCCAAAGAGGTGGTGGTGAGCACCATGGGGGTGCTCTACGGGGTGGGTGACAATGAAGGCCAGGCCCTGTCCCTGGCATTGAAGCAATCGGGAATGACACCTTTATCTGCATTGTCCATGATGGTGTTTGTTCTGCTGTACGTTCCGTGCTTTGCCACAGTGGCTGTCATTTACAGGGAGGCATCGTTCAAATGGGCCTGCTTTAACATAATTTATACGACCGCGGTTGCATGGACCCTGTCTTTTCTGGTATACCAGGCAGGAATGATATTACGCGGATGATGGTAAAATGGGGGGTGTAAATGAAAACAAAGCGATTCATAAACAGATCCAGCATAATTTGGGCGGCTCTTGCGGTTTTTTATCTGATGGCCGCCAGTGCCGGAGCTGCAGACAGGGTGGCAGTCAAATCAAGTATTGCCAATATGCGGTCAGGTCCCGGCACCAACTATGAAGTCCTCTGGCAGGTGGAGAAATACCATCCCTTTCTTGTGAAGGAAAAAAAAGGCAAATGGGTAAAGATACAGGATTTCGAAGGTGACATGGCCTGGATTCATTCCTCTCTTCTGGCAGATATGGAAGGGGTTATTACCAGTAAATCCAAGTGCAATGTCCGGGCACAGCCCACAACTGACAGCAGGATTCTTTTTACCGTTGAAAGAGGGGTTCCCTTCAAGGTCATTGAGCGCCAGGGAAACTGGATACGCATTGAACATGCAGATGGTGAAAAAGGATGGATATACAAGACCCTTGTCTGGTAAAGTGGATATTAATTTTTTACAATTACAGGTGAACCAATGGCCAATAGAGGCATTTCAAATGAGCGCAGAAAAGAACTGGAACAACTGGATCCTTTACAGAAAAATCTTTTCAAGGCCCTGGCCTATGCCGGGATATACAAAAAACAACTGCTGCTGATTCTGGGCGCAGTGGTGGTGGTGGCAGCTGTATTCAGTGGTATCATGGTCAGCTTCCAGCGTTCTGAAACCCAGGCATCCAATCTGGTTGCTGAAGCTGCCGGCCGTTATAACCGCCTGGCAGATGACCCCCAAAAAGCCTTTCTTGAGGTAAAAGAAAGTTTTGAGGCTGTGTTGGACAGGTATGCCAATACCGATGCCGGCAGAATGGCACAGATTATATATGCCGGCATATGTATGGATGCACAAGAATATGACAGGGCCGGCACGCTGTATGAAAACGCGTTGAAAAGTGTTGGGAACCAGGCTGCCATGCGCAATTTTCTCTTATCGTCCCTGGGGCATGTGTGGCTGGCAAAAAATGATCTGGACAGGGCCAAAACCTATTTTCAACAGATTGAAACAGGAAAGTCAGATCTGCTCAAAGATGAATCCCGGTTTATTCTTGCCCGCATCTATGCGTCTGTGGAGCAGACAGATGCAAGCCAGAAGATGTATGAAAAGCTGGTGGCGGAAAACCAGCAGTCCATGTATGCAGGTTTGGCCCAGGCAATGGTGGCGAAAGAAAAATAGTATTGTGGCCCTGACGAGCTTACCAACTAAAAAAGGCTGCCATCAGGGCAGCCTTTTTTAGAAAAGGAAAAAAAGATGAAAAAATTAACCTGTGGTTAACTTGAAATATAATAATGCAATTGCTTTGCCAGATGCTTTTTTTTTGTCGGTTTTTTTCATAAATTTTTCATAACTACTTGATAATGAAATATTTTAAGATGCTATAAAAAAATTCAGGTGGTTGGACCAACCCGCTTTCTTTGTCTTGGCAGCCGCGAAAGTTCAGGATTTTAAACCCTTTTTATATCCACACAGACAAAAAACATCATAACATATTGAAATACTGATTTTTTTTCAAATTTATAATGATGAACAAAATACAGATACCTGAATTCAAAAATCCATGCCCGGGTTATTCTCTGGCATGCAGTTCCTTGTCCAGGTTGTATTTTTTTAATTTCTGATTCAGGCCGCTTTTGCCGATACCCAGGATCTGGGCGGCTTTTGTCTGCACATTTCCAGATATTTGCATGGCCCGCTGTATCATGCGTTTTTCAACAGCTGCAAGGGTTTCAGCCAGGCCCACCCCTTCCGGGATTCCCTCCAGATCGAGGGTGCTGCCCGGTGTTTTCCGCATTTGGGGGGGCAGGTCAGCAGGGGTTATGAGCCCGTTGGAGGCAAGGATAACGGACCGCTCGATGACGTTTTCCAGCTCTCTGACATTGCCGTTCCAGGGATGGTCGCACAGGATCTGTGCCGCATCCCTGCTGATGCCTTTGACCTGGGTGACAACCCCTGATTCCCGGGTAAACTTTTCGATAAAATGGTTTATCAGCAAAGGAATGTCTTCCTGGCGCTCCCGCAAAGGGGGAATCACAGCCTTTACAACATTCAGGCGGTAATACAGATCCTCTCTGAATTTTTTTTGGACAATTTCATCTTCAAGGACTTTATTGGTGGCTGCAATAAGGCGAAAGTCAACAGGTATGGGAGTGGTACCCCCCACCCGTTCAATGGTTTTCTCCTGCAGAACCCGCAGCAGTTTCACCTGCAGCGGCATGGGCAGTTCACCGATTTCATCCAGAAACAACGTCCCTTTGTCCGCCAGTTCAAACCGGCCCTTTTTCATGGCGGCTGCACCGGTGAATGCCCCTTTTTCGTGGCCGAACAGTTCACTTTCCAGCAAAGATGCTGCAAAGGCGGCACAATTGACCGCCACCAGGTGATTGTCCTTTCGGGGGCTGTTGTAATGAATGGACCTGGCCACCAGCTCCTTGCCGGTGCCGCTTTCTCCTTCTATGAGGACAGACGCATTGGTGGGCGCTACTTTTTGGATAATTTCGTAGAGTTTCTGCATGGGCTTGCTTTTGCCGATGATATTGCCAAAATGATACCGGGTCTGGAGGGCATCCCTGAGCCGGGCGTTTTCCTGGACAATTCTGTACATGGATATGGATTTGGCAATGTGGGCAATCAGGGTTTCATTTTCAAAGGGTTTTAAAATAAAGGTATAGGCGCCTTTGTGCATGGCCTCCACAGCTTTTTCCACACTGCCGAAAGCTGTCATGATAATGACCGGCAGATCAGGTGTGATATCCTTGATCTGTTCCAGAAGATCAATGCCGGTCATTCCCGGCATTTTGACATCTGTCAGAACCAGATCAATGACCTGGGATTTCAACAGATCCAGGGCCTCCATGCCGCTGGCGGCAGTGAACGAGGCATATCCCTCCTCATGGAGAACTTCACTTAAAACAACCCGGTAGTGTTTTTCATCATCAACAATCAATATGGTTTCCATGGCGTATATATCCTAAATCGGCAGGACAATGTCAACAACTGCCCCGGATGGTTGTGCACTGGATATGCTGATGCTGCCGTGATGGGCTTCTATGATGTTTTTTACAATGCCCAGCCCAAGTCCTGTGCCGGTATCTTTGGTGGTGAAAAAAGGTGTCCACAATTTTTTTTGCACATTTTCATCAATGCCGCTCCCATTGTCTGCAAAGGAAATATACACATGCTGTATGTCAAACCAGGTGGTGATGGTGACAGTGCCGTTTTTGCCCACAGCCTGAAAACTGTTGAGCAGTATATTTAAAAATGCCTGGTACAGCATGTCCGGATCTGCCTGCATGTCCGGCAAATTATGGTGATATGCTTTGGTTATGGCAATTTTTTGTTCCTGGATCTGGGATTCAAGAAAAGACAGGTTTTTTTCAATCACGCTGGTAATGCTGCATGGGCGCAGATTCGGGTGTTTGGGCTTTGCAAAATCCAGAAAATCGGTGATAATATTATTCAGTCTCTGGGATTCTTCTATTATGATATCCGGTATATTGGAGTCGGCATGCAGTTTGACCATTTTTTTTTTCATCAGCTGGGCAGAACTTTTGATGATACCCAAAGGATTTCTTATTTCATGGGAAACCCCTGCCGTCATCTCTCCTATGGCCGACAAATGCTCGGCCTGGCGCAGCTTCTCTTCCAGGCGGAGGCGCTCTTCCGCCCGTTTTTCGATGATCCTTTCCCCGTGTTTTACAACGAACCGCAAAATCAGAAATAAAATCGCCATCACTGCAGCACAGGAAGTTACAATAAGCCCCTGCAGTTTAAACACCTGCTGGTAATCATGGGAGATATCCCGGACTATTTCTATGACGCCTATAACTGATTTTTCTTCAGACCGGGAAAGCTGCATTTCCTGTACCAGGGGGGCAAAGGTAACAATTTTTGTTTCCTGGGGAAACCAGAAAAACAGTTCAAGAAAGCTGCCTTTCTGAATCAGTTTTGATGTGGTCTGTTTTTGCATGGCTTTTTCATACAGAACACCGCCGGCATTTTCTTCACCCACCCGGCTGTTATCAAAGCTGTAACCGATGATGTTGTCGGTGCCGTAGATATTGACCATTTCCACATGGAAACTGTGCAGCGTGGAGGTGATTACCGCATCTAAAAGCCGGTGCTGTTCCGGTTCTCTTAATTTGATCTCCCCGTATTTAAAAGCGACAGGAGCGGCGAATCTTAAAAAGATCTGGTGGTTCAGATTTTCCACAAGCAAAGAATTATACTCTTTACTTTTTTCCAAAAGGAGGTTTCGGACCCAATGGGCATTCAGGGCAGCAATGGCGATGGTGGCAACCAGCATGACGATCAGGCTGGAGAAAGTAAATGCCTTGACCAGAATAAAGGGCCTGTTTCCCTGGGCACTGGATTGAATTTGGAAGGTTTTTTTCACAATTATCCTTATTTTGGGTAATAAATTTCATATAAATTTTGCTTTTGGGTTTGACAAACCAAAGTTTTTTGTTTATTCACATATAAAATACATGATAATACTTGACTTTCCAAGTAGATCGTATCAGATTATAGTAATATTGGTGCAGGTTATCAACATAAAAAATGTGAACCAAGCTGCCGCAGCATTGCACCCGATAATGAATCTGAAGAGGTAAGAACGGATGCCCATGGTATTGAGTAAAAAAGATCATCTCGTAGGTCTAGATATAGGGTCTTCTTCCATCAAGGTCGCTGAGCTTCAGATATCCAGAAATAAGAAAATTCTGAAAAAATTCGGCATGGAACCCCTGATACCCGGTGCCATTGTGGAGGGACGGATCATGGACATGGAAGCTGTGGCCAAAACCATCCGTTCCCTGTTCCGGTCCCAGAAAATTCGCAAAAAGGATGTGGCCATTTCAACTGGCGGCCATTCTGTGGTCATAAAGACCATCAACACTGTGAAAATGCCGGAAAAAGATCTCCAGGAAAGCATTGTGGCAGAGGCAGAACAATATATTCCCTATGACATCGAAGATGTCAACATTGACTACCAGATTCTGGGAGAAAGCCAGTTTTCTCCTGATCAGATGAATGTGCTGCTGGTGGCTGTCAAAAAGGATCTTGTGGCGGAATACATGGATTTGACCACCAATGCAGGCCTGAATGCAAAGATTATTGATGTGGATACCTTTGCTTTACAAAATATTTATGAAACAGTTCCCGGTCAGAATCCAGATGATATTACCCTGCTGCTGGATGTCGGGGCTTCAAAAACATCACTCAATATTCTCAAGGAAAGCACCTCCATGATGATGCGGGATAACGATTCCGGCACCCATCAGATTGTCGAACAGATATGCAGCCGGTTTGAAACAGATGTCCAGGCGGCTGAAAAAATATTGCAGAACCCGGAGGAAAATGCACCGGATCCCGAAGTGGTTGCACTGATTTTAGATGATGTGGCAAATATCTGGTGTTCAGAAATTTGTGAGGTGGTAAATACATTTCAGTCAAATACCAATGATACCCGGGTCACGAAAGTTGTTTTGAGCGGCGGTGGCTCTTATATCCCTGGATTTGCTGATAAACTTACCTCGGAACTGTCGGCAAAGGTGGTCACAATTTCACCGTTTGCCGGACTGCATCTGAATGAAAAAAAATTTTCTGCCGCATTTACATCCCGGGTCGGCCCCCGGGCGCCCATTGCATTGGGGCTTGCGCTGCGGCGGGTGGATGACAAATGATACGCATAAATTTACTGCCGTTCAGGCTGGCCAGGAAAAGGGAAAATATCCGCCAACAGGTGTCCATATTTTTTCTGTCCATACTATTGCTTGTGGTGGGGCTGACCTGGTATACCCTGGGCATAAAAAATGCCATTGTGGAAAAACGTCTTGAAACTGACCGTGTGAATGCCCAGATTGCCATATATAAGGAAAGGGCCGACAGGGTTACAGAGATTCAAAAACGGCTCAAAATCCTTGAAGATAAATTGCAGATAGTTGCATCTTTGAAGCAAAAAAGAGATGAACAGCTGGTGCTTCTGGAAGACCTACAGGCCCGCCTGGTACCGGAACAGATGTGGATTGAAACCCTTGATGCGGATCAAACCTCAGTGACGATGACCGGTATTGCCTTTGACAATCCCACCATTGCAAATTTCATGAAACGGCTTGAAGGGTCATCCCTTTTTCAGGAAATTGATCTGAAACAGGCCCGAATAAAAAAGTTTGACCAGGGTGCCAGTTTGAAGGCCTTTGAATTGAAATGTCTGAAACAAACAGCAGCACCGGACACCACGGCAAAGGGTAAATAATGGCTGATGAAAAGAAAATAACCGGGAAAGTCAAATTTTCAAAAAAGATGTCAGCTTTTTTTGAACGGGTGGGAAAACTGGGCCGGCTCCAGCGGGTGCTCATCTGTCTGGTTACCTTTGCCCTGATCGGGGGCGGCTATTATTATTTTATTTTTATGCCGGAACACAAAAAACTGCAGCAGGTTACAAAAACATTTGAAACCCAGTCCAAAAAGCTGCAAATGGTCAAGCGGCAGGCCAGTGGTCTGAAGGAGTGGGAAACCAAAATGCAGGCAGTGGAACAGGAATTTTACCTTGCCACAAGGGCGCTCCCGGATAAAAAAGAGCTGCCCTCCCTTTTGAAGGAAGTATCCGTGGCAGGCAGCAATGCAGGGCTTACTTTTATGCTGTTTCAACCGAATCCAGCAGTCAACAAAGAGTTCTATAAGGAAATACCCTTATCCATGAAAGTGGAGGGCAATTTTCTTCAGATTGCGGATTTCTTTTATCAGGTATCCAGGTTGAACAGGATCGTCAATATAAAAGACATCTCCATGCGAAGAAGCAAAGCTGCGCCGGGGATAATCGATATGGGGTGCAACGCTGTAACTTACATGTTTGTGGAGGATGCTGAACAGGAACCAAAATCAGACAAAAAAAAGAAAAAAGGCAAGAGAGGCTGATTTAATACATTATGAAAAATCAGGAAAACAGATGGATTTTGCTTGTCTGCATGGTGCTGGGGTTGCTGGTTGCAGGGTGTGAAAAACCGCCGAAGAAAGAATCGCAAAACACCTCTCAGCCCGTTGTTTCAAGGGCCATGCCCCAACAGGCTGCCCCAAAATCAACAGAACCTGAAAATACGGTATCCCCCAAAGCACCTTTGCCTGCCCAAAACACGCCCGCCCCTGAAACTGATCCTGAACCAGGCGTTGCAAACCTGTCCACAAAAACTGATAAAAAAGTGCACAATGGCGACAAAAAAACTCTGGCGCCGGTGTCTGAAGTGGCGGTAAAACAGGATAGTACTGATATGCAGGCCGGTCTAAAGCCCGCTGACAATGAAGTATACGTGGCCAAAAGCATGGTAGACCCGTTTGAGCCGTTGATTCAGGAAAAAAAAGAAATACCTGCCCCGGAAATCAAAAAGCCGGAGAAACCCCAGCGGATTTTAACGCCCCTGGAAAAAATGGAGCTCAGTCAGATCAAACTTTCTGCAGTGGTCATCATGGGTGACCGCAGGATTGCCATGGTTGAGGAAGCAACCGGAAAGGGATATGAAGTGGGCATAGGCACCTATATGGGAAAAAACCAAGGCCAGGTAGTTGATATCACATTTGATACTGTTGTTGTAAAAGAAATTGTAACAGACTACAAAGGCAATCACACGGAACGCCTCCAGGAAATTAAAATGCAAAAAAATGACAGCGGGGAATAATATGTTTTTTTTTCAGTTTTGCAAGATTAATTATCGGGTTCTGGCCAGTGCGCTGATACTGACTGCAGTTATTATGGCCGGATGTAATTCCCTGAAAACTGAAAATCCTGCACCAGTGGATGCCAAAGCACAGGAAGATTCCCAGATCGGGCCCGCCCAGGGGGCCCCGGGCAACCAGATATATGCTGTTGCGTTTGACTCCCATGATGGTCAGATCGGCATTCGTATCACCGGCAGGGACAAACTGGGATACACCGCCATCAAACAGGATTTTCCTTTTGGTGTGGCCATCTATCTGCCGGACACTGCGATCGCTGCGGATTTCATTTCACCGTCGGATGTGGCTGATCCAGTAGAATCAATCCGGGTGGCTTATGCCGATCAGAAACAGACAACAACCAAGGTGGAAATTCTGCTGAACCAGGATATCCCCTATGCCGTCACAGAGCAGGAAAACCAGTTGCAGGTGACCCTGTTCATGGACCGGGCAGTGGCAGAAAATACCCCGGAAGCGCTGGAAAAATCAGCTGTTTCTGACAAACAACTGCCTTCCACAGCCATATCAGGTGAAAATGACAATATACAATTAACATCTGCGGTTTCCCGGACACCGGCTGTCATGACCAACATCACATTCAACACAGCTGCATCCGGCCATGCAGATATCCAGGTGGAAACCAGCCATCCGGTACAGTATGAAACCACCTGGCAAAATGAAAACAGGCTGGACCTGCATCTGTACAATACCCGGATACCTGAGCACCACCAGCGGCCGCTCCTGACAAAATATTTTAATGCTGCTGTTGAAAAAATACTGCCCAAACCCGGCACAAAGAACAGCACAGGTGCTGATATTGAAATCATGATCCGGGAAAAAGTACCGTTCCGGGTTGTCCAGAACCAGAACCGGATTTCTCTGCGGTTTGATCCTGCCAGTGTTGCGCCGCCCCTGTTTGAAAAAGCCGTAAAAAAAGTCACGCTGGGCCAGAATGACCAAGAGCGCCTGCCAGCGGAGACCGGTCCAGTATTGTCCATGAAACCCATAATTACAGCACCGGCCGGCTATTCTGCTGCAGATCAGTATAAAACGGTTATTGGCGAACAGCCGGTATATACCGGAGAAAAGATCAAGCTGGATTTTTATGATACAGATATTAAAAATGTCTTCCGGATACTCAGAAGTGTCAGCGGGTTGAACTTTGCAGTGGATAAGGATGTTCAGGGAAAGGTGACCATGACCCTGGAAAAGCCGATCCCCTGGGACCAGGTGCTGGATCTGGTTCTGAAGATGAATGGCCTGGGCAAAAAGATGGAGGGCGATGTGGTGCGCATTGCCACAGCGCAGACGTTGAAACAGGAAGAACAGGACCTCCAGGATGCCATTTCCGCCAGAAAAAAAGCCCTGGAGCAGAAAAAAAGCCTGGAACCGCTGGTTACCCAGTATATCCCCATCAATTATTCCGATGCACAGGCAGATATCCAGCCCCATATCTCTGGGCTGCTGACCCCGGACAGGGGCCATATTTCCGTGGACCAGCGCACAAATATGATCATTGTCACCGATACCAGAGAAAAGGTTGACCAGATCCAGGAAATGATTTTCCGCCTGGATACGGTAACCCCCCAGATCATGATCGAAGCCAAGGTGGTGGAGGTGACAAAGGAGTTTTCCAGGACCATCGGGGTGGGGTGGAACCTTTCCAATGATGCTGCTGTCACTTCCGGGTTTATCAACGATACAAACGTGTCGGTGAATACCCCGTCAGGTACCGGGATGAGCGGAGATTTTTCATTTCTCAGGCTGTTCGGCTCCTCGCGGATGGCCTTGAATGCCAAACTGGCTGCATCAGAAGCCCAGGGCGATGTGAGGATTGTCTCTTCACCGCGCATACTGACACTGGACAACAAAAAAGCCAAAATCAAACAGGGTGTGGAATTTGCCTATCTGGAGAGGGATGATGCAGGTGGTTCCTCGGTAAAATTTAAAAATATTGATCTGCTCCTGGAGGTGACCCCCCATGTAACCCCTGACAAGCGGATTTCCATGCAGGTATTTTTGACCAAGAATGATATCTCCAGCATTACTGCCTCAGGTGCGCCGACGCTTGCCACCAATGAAACGGAAACAGAACTGCTGGTGAACAATAACGATACCGTGGTCATAGGCGGTATTGTGAAAACCACAACAAACCGGGATGTGGACGGGCTGCCGTTTCTGACAGGCAT
>JAZBPL010000248.1:0-3729 GCA_036351635.1 Desulfotignum sp. | reverse complement strand
TCATGACCCATTCTGCGGCAGCCCAGCCATGCTGACCGTCTCCCATGCACCCGCCGCCGGTAAGGGGGTTGATAGCTTCCGGCCACTGGCCTGTGG
Source organism: Desulfotignum sp. (assembly GCA_036351635.1). Lineage (GTDB taxonomy): Bacteria > Desulfobacterota > Desulfobacteria > Desulfobacterales > Desulfobacteraceae > Desulfotignum. The sequence goes on along the minus strand of JAZBPL010000248.1, from coordinate 3,633 downwards.
GGGATGCCAGGTCTGCAACGGTGTGAATCAACGCTTTGTAACGGATGTCCCGGCTGCGCAAAAAGGTCTGAGCCATGGCCAGGGTCAGGTAAATATTGATGCCTGAATGGATCATGTCCTGGAAAAAGGCATTGCCAAAAGAACAATGGGCCATAAGATAGGACATGGTGTTCATGATTCGGGCATCGTTGGGGGGAGTAATCTGCAACGGATAATCGGCAACCAGGGATCCCACGGCACCGGCATCCATCCGGCGGTAAGGGGAGGCGGGAATGGCCTGGTGTTTTTTATACCCGGGGGCCTGGGACAGGGAGGTAAAAATCCGTTTTTCAAAATCCGTTGCCTGGGCCGCAAACATATCCTTATCTGCAGTGTTCCCCTGTTTTTCCGCCAGTTTTGCAGCCGCCCGGAGCCCGGCAACCCCCCAGAAATCATCCCAGTAATAATAGTCATTGGGCCCTAAATGTTCGGCGCTGAAACCGGCCGGCAGCAGGCCGTCATGGGGTTTTCCGTCTTTTTTGTTCCGGCGTTTGTGCACAATCCACCGGGCCCCTTTCATCAGGGATGCGAAAACAGAGGCTGAAAAAACCCGGTCAGTGCATTGGGAAAACCGGTGGGCGATCCACAGCACCTGGCCGTTAGAATCCCATTCCCCTTCCTGGGACTGGAAATATCCACTCAGTTTCTGCCGGCTCGAAAATCCCTGGATCAGGCGCTCACATCTTTGGGAAAGTCCCAGTCCCAGCAGAGCATTCATCATCAGACAGGCATCACGGAACCAGAAACGCCGGTAGGTATAGGGCCCCGGAACCACCTCATCTGCACTCAACAGCAGCAGGGTCCTGACAGCGGCATCATACAGGAATTGAAACCCGGCATCAGGGACAACCAGGGCGGCAGTTTGTGAAACAATCTGTGATGACGGCGTGGACGGCCGGCCGGTGACAGGAGATACAAAGGCCGTGTCCTGATGCAGGGGCACCTGGATATCAATCTGGGTGGAGGCATTGGCCGCAACCGGGAAAAAAGCGGCAGCCGTTGCCATGCCAATGGGGCATGCTGCATGGTTTTCCGTCTGGGGCCGGTCCAGTTCCAGGGACACATCTCCGTGATCATAGGTGGAAAACAGCACTTTTTCAGGAACCCTGTCAAAGTGCACCTCGTGGGTATGGTTAATGACAAACCGCCCGTCAATATAACGGACATGGTCGATGAAACAGATCCCTTCCGGATTATAGGGCCGAATGGACACAATAAGCCACCCGGTGTCGTTTTGCATGCTGCCTTTGGCAGTCATCTGCAGCACAGGGCCTGAAGGGGTGTCCATAGACACGCTGGCGGTGCACACAAGTGACAGGGTGTCCTTGGCTGTGGCAGTGGTGACGGCCAGTTCGTCTGACAGATCAAGCGTCTGCACCACCCGGAGCTGACGGGAGGGCAGCAGCAATTTTTTGTCTTGTGTCATGAGCCACACGTCAATGGACCATGCATCAAACAAAGGTGTCACAAGCCCCCTGGGATCGATGACAGGGTAGGCGGCAAGGTCTGGATGCCCCACTGCAGTCCAGTTCCTGTGGGTCACGTTGATATGGGAAAAGGTAAATCCTCTGGGGATAAAAGATGCATCTTTCGGGGTAAACTGTTTGACCACCCAGAAGGGCCAGACCCAGTCAAGATTGTACTGGATCGCCCGGGTGTTGACCAGGCCCCGGGCATGGAAGATGAGTCCGGCCCGGAGCAGTTCAATGGGTTCCTGCACTTCAGAGGGTTTGCTGAACTGGCGCAGGCGGGCCATCAGGGTGACAGGATCCAGAAAACCGTGAAACCCGGCAAACCGTCTGATAAGAAACCGCCATGGCAGCCATTTTTTGAATAGTCTATACATCCTCATCCCGGTTCAACAAAGCGATGGATTGGGCTTTTTCAGCGATCAGTTCCCATTCGGTGCGAATGGCCAGCAAAAATGTTTCCCAGGGTTCCATTTCCACGTCTCCACTTTCACCCCTGCCATCCCCCCGGGAAACGGCATATTCATAGAGATCCAGAAGTTTTTCAACACAGGCATCTCTGCTGAATTTCAGGGCTGTCTGCCTTGCATACTGCTGCCAGGATCTTAATTTTTCAGGATCAGAAACGGCATCGCAGATGGCCCGGGAAAACACTTTTTGTTCGGCATCAGCATGAAGAAGTCTCCCGTTTTTTTTGTTTTCCACCACTTCCCGGACACCCGGGCCATCCAAAGCGATAACCGGTGTTTTTGCGGCCATGGCTTCGGTGAGCACCATGCCCTGGGTTTCAGATTGTGAAGAAAAAACAAAAAGATCCATTGCCCGATAGGCATCAGCCAGGGTGCTGCCGGTAAGGTTTCCGGTAAGAATCAACCGATGGGCAAGGCCGAACTCTGTAAAGATATCATGAATTTTTTGTCTTTCAGGCCCGTCGCCAGCCACACAAAACCAGGTGTCCGGAAGGGTTTCCATAGATTTCGCAACACTCCCGGCCAGGAAAACAAGATTTTTTTCAGGGGCAAGCCTGCCCACATGCCCCATGATGAAGGCCCTCTCTGGTATATGGCAGGCTTTTTTAAACCGGTGCGCATCACCTGACGAAAAAAAATGTGTGTCCACGCCCGTGGGAATTTGTGTCACCGGTGAGGTGACCCCGCGCTCTTTGATCAGATCGGCAATGCTTTTGCTGGGTGCCACCACATGGTCACATAAATTGGCATACATGGTGGACAAGTTCCTGGCGAATTGCTTGAAATTGTCACTGTTCCCGGTGACATAATGGGTATATTCCTCATACAGCGTATGGTGGGTAAAAACCAGAGGCAGTCTGCGCCGCCGGGCGGCCCTGAAGGCGGCATCACCGAGCAGATACGGATGATGGCTGTGAATGATATCAGGCGAGAACTCATCCAGTTTTTCGTTAATGTAAAACGGTACCGGGATGCGCATGGAAAAGTCACTGCCATTGAAATTCTGAATGGCTGGAACCCGCAGGACAGTGTCATCGTCACTATTGTCTGCATCGTCGTCTCCGGCAAAGGTCGGTGCAACAATGAGCACCTGGTGCCCTTTTCTTTGCAGGTCCTGGAAAAATGTGTGTACCGACCGGGCTACCCCCCCGACATGGGGCAGGTATGTATTGGTAAACATGCAGATATTCATCGTGGTTAAAAAATAACACACCTATCTGATCAAAACAAGGTCGACCCTTTAGGGAATAATTTCATCGGCAACCGTTCAATCCAGATGAAGCACAACTGAAAAACAGGAGAAAACAGCCCACACAGGATCATCCTGCCTGATACGGGACAGCCAGCTGCCGCTGGATGACATCACTGCGCAGATCTGGGTGGTATCAGAGACCCGGACAATGCATTCCGTGTTGATTTTCCCACGGGTGATCCGGGTTACGCATCCCTTGAACCGGTTTTCGGCACTGCCCTTGAAATCGGATGCCCCGTCCTGGAGCATCACCATGGGGGCCTTGACTTCAGCGACGATCCATTTGCCGGTGACCAGGCCCAGCCGGCGCACACTGTCATTGGTGATCACCGTCACCACCGGATATCCTTCCATGGTAACCATCTCCACCCGTGTCTGGATGTCCCCTGTGACGATATCGGTC
>JAZBPL010000247.1:0-47660 GCA_036351635.1 Desulfotignum sp. | reverse complement strand
TGGATGGGCCGGTGCCCGGACTGCGGGGACTGGGATTCTCTTGTTCAGGAACGGCAGACCGCCAAAGGCAGTGGCAAATCCCATCCTTTATTTGCGGCAAAACCGGTTCCCATGGATTCTGTGGACGGGGGGGAATCTTTGCGGATACGCACCGGCATGCCGGAATTTGACCGGGTCCTGGGAGGGGGGATTGTGGACGGGTCCCTGGTGCTCATCGGGGGTGATCCGGGCATCGGCAAATCCACCCTCATGCTCCAGGTGCTGACCGCCCTGGCCGGATCCGGTAAAACCTGTCTGTATGTTTCCGGTGAAGAATCCATCCGCCAGCTTTCCATGCGGGGGCAGCGCCTGGAGGGCGGATCCTGTCCCACTCTGTACATTGTATCGGAAACCGATCTGGATGCCATTGCAGCCATGATGGAGCAGACCGCCTATGATGCCGTGGTCATCGATTCCATTCAAACTGTTTTCCAGACAGACGTCACCTCCACTCCGGGCAGTGTCACGCAGATCCGGGAGGCGGCCATGCGCTTCATGCACCTTGCCAAAACCAGCGGAACCCCCATTTTCCTGGTGGGGCATGTGACCAAGGTGGGGGCCATTGCCGGTCCCAGGATCATGGAGCATATGGTGGACACGGTGCTGTATTTTGAAGGGGACAAAAGCCATGTGTTCAGGATATTGCGGGCCGTGAAAAACCGGTTCGGCTCCACCAACGAGATCGGTGTATTCGAAATGCGTGAAAAAGGACTTGTGGAAGTGCCCAATCCTTCAGCCGTTTTTTTGTCTGAGCGGGCATCTGTGGCCCCGGGATCAGTGGTAACCGCCAGTATGGAAGGCACCCGTCCCATCCTGGTGGAGATCCAGGGCCTGGTGTCCACCTCCAGCCTGGGCAATCCCAGGCGCACCGTTCTGGGCCTGGATGTCCAGCGGGTGGCCCTGATTGTGGCGGTCATGGAAAAGCGCCTGGGCATGAACCTGTCCGGCCTGGACCTGTTCATGAATGTCACCGGCGGGGTCAGGATCGTCGAGCCTTCTGCCGATCTGGCCATTGCGGCGGCCCTGGCTGCAAGCTTCCTGGACAAACCCGTACCCAAAGAAACCACCCTTATCGGTGAGATCGGCCTGACAGGAGAGATCCGGGCGGTGAGCCATGCCCAGGCCAGAATAAAGGAAGCCGCCAAGATGGGGTTTACCACCTGCCTGGTGCCGGCATCGGCATTGAAACAGCTGTCAAAGGTCCGTGGTATGACCATAGAAAGTGTCAGGTTTTTAAAAGAAGCCATGGAGGTATTGTTTGGCAGCTAAAAAAAAAACCGGCAGACCCGGGGTCCGGGCTGCAGGCAGATCAGGCCGGCAATGGGCGGATCACCTGACACAGCAGGCAAAAGCAGACAATTATCCGGCCAGGTCTGTGTATAAACTGGAAGAAATTCAGCAGAAATTTTCCATCATGAAAAAAAAGGATACCGTCCTGGATCTGGGGTGTGCGCCTGGTTCATGGCTGTTGTATGCATCCAGACAGGTGGGGCCGGAAGGCCGGGTCCTGGGCATTGACATCAAAGCGGTGGATATCGGTCTGCCGGCAAATGTTACGGTAATCCAGGATGATATCCTTACCATGACAGATGATACATTTTCTCAACAGGCATCCGGATGCCGGGTGGTGCTGTCGGACATGGCACCTGCCACCACCGGGCGAAAAGATGTAGATGCGTTTCGGTCCTTTGAATTATGCAAAATGGCGCTGGATGTGGCAGAACAGTGCTTGGGCGTGAACGGCCATTTTGTGTGCAAGATATTCCAGGGCAATGAATTTGCACAGTTTGAAAAACAGGTAAAAAAACGCTTTGTCAGCTGTCGGATTTTCAAGCCGGAGAGCTGCAGAAAACAAAGCAAAGAAATTTATATTATAGCAAAAAATAAACGCTAAATGTAAGGAGTGGATTCATGTCAGGACACAGCAAATGGTCGACCATCAAACATAAAAAAGGGGCGGCTGATAAAAAAAGGGGCAAGATCTTCACCAAGCTGATCAAGGAGATCACGGTGGCGGCCCGCATGGGGGGGGGAGATCCCGAGGCCAACCCCAGACTGCGCCAGGCCCTTGCCGCCGCCAAGGCCCAGAACATGCCCAAGGAGAATTTTGAACGGGCCGTTAAAAAGGGGACGGGTGAACTGGAAGGGGTCAGTTATGAAGAGATCATCTATGAGGGCTACGGGCCAGGCGGGGTGGCCGTGCTGGTGGAGTGCCTCACCGACAACCGTAACCGCACCATTGCCGATGTCCGGTACATGTTTTCCAAGGCCGGCGGCAATGTGGGCACGGACGGATGTGTCGCCTGGATGTTTGACAAAAAGGGACTGATTGCCGTGGCCAAGGATGCCGTGGATGAGGACACCCTCATGGAGGTGGCATTGGATGCCGGTGCCGAGGATATCAGAGATGAAGGGGATGTGTTTGAGGTGATCACCGAACCGGCAGAATTTGAAGCAGTGCAGCAGGCCATTGACAATGCCGAAATCCCCTACCAGATGGCGGAAATCACCATGCTTCCCCAGACCATGACAGAAGTAGCCGGCAAAGAAGCGGAACAGATGATCCGGTTCATGGATGCGCTGGATGATTGTGATGATGTACAAAAATTTTATACCAATGCCGATATCCCGGATGAGGCATTTGAAGGTATGTGATTTTTTGTTTGTCGAATTTTTGGGCAGGCTGATTCTGCTGCAGCAGTTTATAAAAGGCCGGTATCTGCAGGATGCCGGCCTTCCGGGTTCAGGCCAGATCGATCATTTTCTGCACCGCACCCAATGCTTTTTTCCTGGTGGGTTCCGGTACCCGGACCTCACCTGCCTGGGTTTCCAGACTGTGTTTCACATCGGTCAGGCTGATTTTTTTCATGTCAGGGCATACCATTTTGGGGGATGCAGGAAAAAACTGCTTGTCCGGGTTGGCTTTTGAAATGGGATACAGCAGTCCGTTTTCCGTTCCCAGGATGAACTGGCTGAGGGGACTGCTTCCGGCATACTGGATCATGCCGGAAGTGGACTGGATAGTGTCGGCCATGGCCAGTATCTCTGGCGGACATTCCGGATGGGCCATGAACAGGGCATCGGGATGGGCCTGTCTGGCAGCATCTACATCCGCTTGGGTCAGGTTGTTGTGAAATGGGCAGTATCCTTCCCACAGATGAATTTTTTTATGTGTATGCCCGGCTGCATACTGGGCCAGGTTTCTATCCGGGGTCATGAGTACCGCATCCGCCTTAAGGGCATTGACTACCTGGATCACATTGGCCGAGGTGCAGCAGATGTCGGACACCGCCTTGACAGCGGCCGAAGAGTTGACATAGGTCACCACAGGTATCCCACCCAAGTTTTTTTGGCGTGCGGTCAGGGCGGCCGTGTCCACCATGTCTGCCATGGGGCATCCGGCATCCGGGCAAGGCAGCAGCACTGTTTTTTCCGGGCAGAGGATGGATGCGGTTTCCGCCATGAAATGGACACCGCAGAATACAATGATATCGGCATCAGTCTCTGCGGCCCTGATGCTCAGCTCCAGAGAATCACCGCACAGATCTGCGATATCCTGGATTTCAGGGGGCTGGTAATTGTGGGCCAGAATAATGGCATTCTTTTTACGTGCCAGCTCCATGATGGCCTCTTTCATGACAACAATCCTTTCGTATCTTTGTTCATTTATTCCATATCAAGAATGTTTACCCCGGACGGGATCGTAAAATCAAACCGTTCATCCGGTATGCTCTGGAAGCGTATATCAGTGAATGCAAAGTGGGTGGTATCACCGAAAGCATTCTCCGTGGTGACGCTGGAGATAAGAAACCGGCTGCGGGATACCCGGATGATGATACGCTGGATGTCTGGATTATCAGCTTGGTCCTCCAAAAGCAGTTCCACCCAGTCATCGGTTGCCTCTTTTACAGATACGGTATAATTTTTACGGATCAGGGAGATATCAGACAAAAAAGCGCCCCCGGCACCAGACTGGAAAAACCGGACTGCATCCCCCTGCATGACCTGATTTTCTTCGGGCCTGTAGATCCACAGGTCTGTGCCGTTGGTGATAATATCGTGGCGTTCCGGGGACAGATATTGCCATTTCATTTTTCCGGGATGACTGAACAAGGCTTTACCGGATGCGGTTTCCTCTATATCCAGGGCGGCCAGGGTGGATGTCTGAAAAAAATCAGCAGAAAAACTTTTGCCTGCATACCGCTCTTCAATGCCGTCCAGGATGGTCTGTGCAAGGGCGCTGATATCGGAAGCGTTTCCGGGAACGGCCCAGCAGGAAACAAGGGCGATGATAAGAAAGGGTTTCATGAATTTCATACCATTTTCCTTATGGTTTACCGCAGCAGTTTCTGCAGGTCTTTTCGTTTGTCTTCCGCATACAGGCGCCGCAGCTTGGGTTTTTCAATTTTTCCGGTGGGATTGCGTGGCACATCCCCGAAAAAAATTTTTTTCAGGCGTTTGTACCTGGGCAGGGCCTGCTGGAATTGTTGAATATCGTTTTCACAGATCATGCAGTCCGGCTTGACGCTGATGATGCCTGCGGGGATTTCCCCTAAGCGCTCATCCGGCACCCCGATAACAGCAATATCTTTTATTTTCTCGTGGCCCAGAAAGAAATTTTCAATTTCATTGGGGTAGATATTTTCGCCTCCGTAGATAATCATGTCTTTTTTTCGGTCCACCAGCCAGATGAATCCGTTCTTGTCGTATCTTGCCAGGTCGCCGGTGCGCAGCCACCCGTTATGAAGGGTTTTTTCGGTGGCTTCCGGATTTTTATAATAGGCTTTCATCACCCCCGGTCCCCGCACGATCAATTCACCGGTTTCGTTGCCGAACAGGTGGTTGCCCTGCTTGTCCACAATTTTGGCCTCCCAACCGTGGCCTGCTTTGCCTATGGGACCGATGAGGTGGCTGTTTTCAAGGCCCAGGTGAATACAGCCCGGCCCGGTGGATTCGGTAAGGCCGTAATTGGTGTCATACCCCTGACCTGGAAAGTATTTTTGCCATCGTTTGACAAGGCTGGGGGGGACGGGCTGGGCCCCGGAATGCATCAGCCGCCACTGGTCCAGATGATAGTGTGACAGATCAAGGGTCTTGTTTTCTATGGCAATGAGAATATCGTGGGCCCAGGGAACCAGAAGCCATGCAATGGTGCAGCGTTCTTCAGAAACCGCTTCAAAAATCCATTCCGGTTTGACCCCGTTGAGAAGGATGCACCTGCCCCCCACGAGAAACGAGCCCATCCAGTGCATCTTGGCGCCGGTGTGATACAAAGGCGGTATGCACAAAAATATATCCTCATGGGTCTGGCCATGGTGGCTGTTTTCCACTTCGCAGGCGTGTGTCAGATTTTTGTGGGTGAGCAGTACCGCCTTGGGGGTGCCGGTGGTGCCTGAAGTGAAATACAGCGCTGCATCATCGTCATTTGCCATGGGAATATCCGGCGGCAAATGGCCTTGCTGGTCCTGGACAAAATCATCAAAAGGATATGCCCATTCCGGACAGGTTTCTCTATTGCCTGTAAAAATCCACAGGTGCACACTGGATGCCAGGGCGCTGCGAATGGCTGCAATGCGCTGGATAAATTCTTCTCCAAATATAAAGGCTTTGGGTGCTGCGGTGTTTGCGCACAAAAGAATTTTGTCTGATTCAAACCGGAAGTTCAACGGCACTGCCCAGGCACCGGTATACAGGATACCAAAATAGATGGGCAGCCATTCCAGGCTGTTGGTCATAAGCTGGACCACGGTATCAGATTTTTTGATGCCGCTGTAGTGAAGAGCGTTGGCCAGCTTGCAGGCACTGGTATAAAACTGGTGCCAGGTCAGTTCTTTTCTGGTCTCACTGGCAGGTATCCGCTCCACCAGTGCAATTTCATCTCTGTACAGCCTGCTGTTTTCAGCCAGTATTTCTGTGATGCGCATAAACGCTGTATTACCCTTTTTCTTTTGGCCGTATGATAAAAAAAATCCTGCCGGATCACTATAATAGACCACGGCAGGATTATATTCAACCCAATGTTTGGGAAAGCGTTACTTGTCCTTATTGACCTCTTCGAAATCGGCATCCACCACATCATCATCCGTCTGCTGGGCACCTGCGTCACCGGTGCCTGGCTGGCCTTCCTGGGAAGAAGATGCCTGCTGGTACATGACCTCAGCCAGCTTGTGTGAGGCCTGGGAAAGGGCTTCAATTTTCTGTTTTATGTCGTCCACATTACTGGATTCTTTGGCCTGTTTCAAGGCTTCTACAGCAGATTCAATCCCCTTTTTGGTGTCTGCGTCCACTTTGTCACCATGTTCTTTAAGGGTCTTTTCTGTCTGGTCCACCAATGCTTCCGCCTGGTTTTTGGTATCCACAAGCTCCCGTCGCTTTTTGTCCTCTTCTGCATGCATTTCCGCATCTTTGACCATTTTTTCAATTTCATCGTCTGAAAGACCGGAGGCAGCGGTGATGCGGATGGACTGTTCCTTGCCGGTAGCCTTGTCTTTGGCAGACACCTGGACAATCCCGTTTGCATCGATGTCAAAGGATACCTCAATCTGGGGAACACCCCGGGGTGCCGGTGGTATATCCGCCAGTTCAAACTGGCCCAGGGTCTTGTTGTCACTCGCCATCTCCCGTTCTCCCTGGAGCACGTGGATGGAAACCGCAGGCTGGTTGTCCGCTGCAGTGGAGAATACCTGGCTCTTTTTGGTGGGAATGGTGGTATTTTTTTCTATGAGCTTGGTCATAACACCGCCCAGGGTTTCAATACCCAAAGACAGCGGGGTTACATCCAGCAGCAGGACATCATTGACATCCCCCTGCAGCACACCGGCCTGGACAGCGGCACCCATGGCAACCACTTCATCCGGATTCACACCTTTGTGGGGCTTTTTGCCGAATATCTTTTCCACCCGCTCCTGTACAGCCGGCATGCGGGTCATGCCGCCCACCAGAACAACTTCATCCACAGTGCCGGAGCCCACACCCGCTTCTTTCAATGCCACCTTGCAGGGACCTTCCAGATTGTCAAGAAGATCAGCCACCAGAGATTCCAGTTTTGCCCGGGTCAGTCTGACATCCAGGTGCTTGGGACCGGAGGCATCTGCGGTGATAAAGGGCAGGTTGATGCTGGTTTCCGTTGCACTGGACAATTCCATTTTGGCTTTTTCCGCCGCTTCTTTGAGACGCTGCAGCGCCATTTTGTCGGAACGGACATCAATACCCTGGTCTTTTTTGAATTCATTGGCAATATAATCAATGATACGCAGATCAAAGTCCTCACCACCCAGGTGGGTATCCCCTGAGGTGGATTTTACTTCAAACACGCCGTCTCCAATCTCAAGAATGGACACGTCAAAGGTGCCGCCGCCCAGGTCAAAGACCGCAATTTTTTCTTCCCCTTTTTTATCCAGGCCGTATGCCAGAGACGCTGCTGTCGGTTCGTTGATGATCCGTTTGACTTCGAGTCCGGCAATCTTGCCTGCATCTTTGGTGGCCTGCCGCTGGCTGTCATTAAAATATGCCGGCACGGTAATGACGGCTTCTTTTACCTCTTCACCCAGGTATTCTTCAGCGGTTTTTTTGATGTTGGCCAGAATGAACGAGGATATTTCAGCAGGGCTGTATTGTTTTCCCCGCAGGTTGATTCGCGTATCGCCGTTGGATGCCCCTTCAATCTTATAGGGAAGGTTGGGGATATCGCTCTGGACCTCCTTTGATTTGAATTTTCTGCCTATGAGGCGCTTTACACCGAATACCGTATTTTCCGGATTGGTAATGGCCTGGCGTTTGGCAGTCTGGCCCACAATACGTTCACCGCCTTCGGTGATGGCGACAATGGACGGGGTGGTCCGTCCGCCTTCTGCGTTGGTGATGATTTTTGCTTCTCCACCAGCTTCCATGATGGCAACACAGGAGTTGGTTGTTCCAAGATCAATTCCAATTATTTTACCCATAACATTTCCTCCAAGATATCTTTAATTTTCTTTTGGTTCGCTGGTTTCATCTTTCGTGTTTTTCGAAACAACAACCATAGCGGGTCTGATCAGCCTGTCATTGAGCACGTATCCGGTCTGCAGCACATTGGTCACCGTGTTTTCAGGGACTTCGTTAGTTTCCTTCTGGGTGACTGCCTGATGAAAATTGGGGTCAAATTCCTGATTTTCGGCCTCCACCGGTTTGACATTAAAGGCCTGGAAAATTTTTAAAATTTCCTTGTGGGTCATTTTTACCCCTTCCAGCAGGCTTTCACGGTCATTGTTACTCTCAGCAGATGCAATGGCCCTTTCTAAATTATCCACAACCGATAGAAACTGCTTGAAGACGGTCTCAGTGGCAAATTTTTTAAATTCGTCTATTTCCCGCTGCTTTCTTTTCCTGTAGTTGTCAAATTCAGCCGAAAGCCGCACAAACCGATCCTTTTCAATAGACAGCTGTTCTTCCAATGAAGCAATATCTTTTGGCTGGATATTATTTGTTTCTCCGGTATCGGCTTTGGCCTCACCTGATTTTTCAGCGTCTTCGTTGGTCACGTCTTCTGGTTTCTGGTTTTTTTCTTTGGTTTTTTCTTTAAGTGCCAATTTTTTCTCCTGGTTCAAAAATTCCTTACTTTCAAACGGCAAATGGTATAATTCCCATAAATTATGGCTGAAAAATAAGTCTGTTTAAAGGCATGTCAAGATATAAAAAAATGGCGGGCTCAAAAGAAAAAAGGAACCGGCTGGCAGGTGGTTATGGGAAAATTGCATGACCGGGATCGATCCATGACACAGAAGAATTCACTTATCGCTGCTTCCTTCCGGACCTGACGAGGTTCATGGCCTTCTGTTGCAAGGCGACCGATCAGAATCACCCAGTACCCGGCCTGCCAGCCGGAAAGAATATTTATATTAAATCTGTGCTGTTTTTTCAAGTCTAATCTTAAAATCTGCATGAGAAAATATCCCAAACAAATTTAATGTTTGAATTTCAGATGGTTTTGCGGTAATATCATGATATTACAATAAATATGTAAAAATCCGGCAGGGCCTGTACACAAACATGTTTGTGGAATGGTGGTTGCTTTCGGGTAATTGGGTAACACAGGAGATAAAAATGATGAGCGAAATAGTGAATATTGATGGTACGACAATTATCAGGCCTGGTACGGACATTGTCGCTTCCATGGCAGAAACTTTCAAAGCAGAGCTATTATCCACTATTGATTCATCCCAGGGGGATTTGACCATTGATTTGGCTGGTGTTGAAATGGTTGATTCTGTCGGCATCGGTGTTATCATTGCCGCCCACAACACTTTGGGCCAGTCCGGCCGCAAACTGCAGGTGATCAATGTTGCCAAGGATGTTTACAGTCTGTTTACGACCATGCGCCTTAACAGACGCTTCACAGTGGAACAGGCAGTGTAGAATGAAAAGCAGCAGGATAAGGTATGCTTTCAATTAAGCAAATAATTTTATATACAGGATGCTTGGGCATGCTTGTCATACTGGCTGCCTGTGATGAAAAAGAAGATCCGTACCCGGGTTTTTCAAGCCTGGTTGCGGAGCGGCATGAACTGCGCAAGTCCATAGCAAAAGAACGGCAGGGGGAAAAAGCGCAAAGCCAGGATGCAGAAGCCGCCAAAGAGATAAAAACTGAAAAACCCACTGCTGTTGTATATGAAAGACAGATTGAGATCACCGATGCTGCTTCAGGAAAGCCCCTTGCCAAAGGGACTGCCTATTTAAACAAAGAAGGAAAAATAACAAGAATCAGAATTTATAACCAATAGTCTCTTTTGCAGGCCGGGTCTGCAGGCTATAGGGGCAGTTTTTTGCGGTTTGAGCCGGATGGCAGATCTGAATACACCTGGTTTTTCCCTGCGTTTTTTTCTGGTGGTTCTTCCATTGGCGGTGCCGTCCGGGCGCTGATTTCTGAAGGCGATTTTTCCGGTGACGGATACTGGGGGGCTTCTGTCGCACCAGGGGATGTTTTTTCCAGAACGTCCAGCCGGGCTTCATATTCTTTTATTTTGACATTGGCATTGTACAGTTTTTTGACAGATTCTTCCTGGATTTTTTCAAGATTCTGGATGGTTTTCCGGTTTGCCTTGATGCGATTGCTGTAGCCGTCCACAAGTTTGCGGATACGTGCACGCATCTTTTTTTCAACAGATTTTGTCAATGCATGGGCCATGAAAATATTCAGAAGTTCGGCAATCAGTGCAACGATGGTAGCATATATCAGGCCATCTGCCTGCAGATAGTAGATAATGATGATGACAAGCATTGCGGTGAGAAATACCATAATATCTCAGTGCTGTCCGGGACAAAATCCGCTAAAAGGTATGTACAAACAAACTATCTGGTCGGGGCGAGAGGATTTGAACCTCCGACATCCTGCTCCCAAAGCAGGCGCGCTACCAGGCTGCGCTACGCCCCGGATAATTTGACATAACCAAATCATTTACCATTTGGGGCATTACAATGCAAGATATTTTTTCAGGCCGGTCCTGTGTGGGCTCCGGGTGAATGTCACTGCAGCCGTATTATGGCGAAAATCCAAGTTGTTTGGGCAATTTTCTTGACACCGGCAGGGATAAGCGTTATTTTAGTTAACTTTGTTAAATGGTTTTGTGTAATATAATCTGGTATATATGGCAGTAATCTGAAAATTTTGCACAAATTGTTTGAAAATGGTCATTAAATAATGGAATCTAACAGGACAAAAACATGCAGGTAAAAATTCAAGACAAGAGCAGTGTAAAAAAAGTACTCTCTTTTGAAATCCCCAAAGAAAAAGTTGGAAAAGAACTTGACAAGGCATACAACGAGCTGAAAAAGAAGGCAGATATCAAAGGGTTTCGGAAAGGCAAGATTCCCAGAAAAGTGCTGGAAAACCGTTTTTCCAAAGAGGTTCATGCTGATGTTGCCCCCCGCCTGATCCAGGATTCTTTTATTGAGGCTATTCAGGAACATGGCCTGAACATTGTGGGCGGTCCCCAGATGGATCCGCCGGATCTGGATCCGGATGCTGCCTATGCGTTTGACATTACCGTAGAGGTAAAGCCTCAACTGGAAGATATCGATTTCAAGGGAATGTCCCTTGAAAAGAACCGGTATGCGGTTTCTGATGCTGAAATTGACGGGCAGATCCATATGATCCAGCGGACCATGGCAAAAAAACAGACTGTAGAAGAAAGCAGGGCTGTCAGGGAAAATGATTTTGTCCTGATCGATTACCAGGGATTTTTGGGTGATGAACCATATGAACATACCCCGAAGATTGAAAATTATCTGTATGGCATCGGCAAAGAGGCATTGCCCGAAGAATTTTCTGAGAAATTGATCGGCAGTGTGCCTGTCCAGGATCTGGAGATTGCTGTTGAATATCCTGAAGACCACCCGGATGAAAACCTTAAGGGGAAAACCATTTTGTACAAGGTCACCCTTAAAGAGATCCAGGAGGAAATTCTGCCGGAGATCAATGATGATCTGGTAAAAGACCTTGGCAGTTTTGAAACCCTGCAGGAAGTCAAAGATTCCATCCGGGACAATCTGGAAAAAGGATACCAGCAGCGCATAAAACATGAACTCAGTGAACAGATTTTCCAGCACCTGCTGGAAAAATATACATTTGAAGTGCCTGAAGCCATGATCGAAGGAGAACTTAACGGCATAGTCAGTGAGGCGGAACAGGCATATGCAGCCAATAATACCAGCCTTGAACAAGAAGGGTTAAGCCGGGATATCCTGTTTACCCAGTACCGGGATGTGGCAGAGAAGCAAGCCAGGCGGCATCTGATTCTGGATAAAATTATCACCCAGGAAGAACTGGACCTCACTGATGAGGAGATGGACGCAAGCTTAGAGGAAATGGCAAGAGGCATGAATGCCACTGTGGATGCCATAAAGAATTTTTTCAAGATGGATCCCAAGCAGCTGGAATATTACAGGCACTCCCAACTTGAAAAAAAGGCAGTTGATCTTATTATTGAAAACAGCACCATAACTGTAAAAGAGCCGGATGGTGATGACAAAGATACAGCACAGGCCTTAGAAGCACCAGCATCTTTAGAAGCACCAGCATCTGATGATGAAGTCCCTGCATCAAAAGAAACCACAAAACAGGAATAATATTGTCTTATCCAGAATCATGGTAAGACACAGACAATACATAAAGATGATACAGACAGATAATGAAGGAGTTATATTGTGCCCCTAGTTCCAATGGTTGTTGAACAGACCAACAGAGGAGAGCGTGCCTATGATATATATTCGCGTCTGCTAAAAGACCGGATAATTTTTCTGGGTTCTGCCATAGACAGTGAAATTGCCAATCTCATTGTGGCCCAGCTGCTGTTTCTGGAATCAGAAGATCCTGAAAAAGATATCAGTTTTTATATCAATTCTCCGGGCGGGGTTGTGACAGCCGGCCTTGCTGTGTATGATACCATGCAGTATATCAAGCCGGATGTGGCAACCGTATGTATCGGTCAGGCCGCCAGCATGGGTGCTTTGCTTCTGGCAGCCGGTGCCCAGAAAAAACGGTTTGCCCTTCCCAATGCCAGGATTATGATTCACCAGCCTTTGGGGGGGGCCCAGGGACAGGCAGCAGATATTAAAATACAGGCCACTGAGATTTTACGGATGAAAGATACCTTAAACGAGATACTGGCCGCCCATACCAAACAGAAAATTGAAAAAATTGCCAAAGACACTGACAGAGATTTTTTCATGTCCGGCAATGAGGCAAAAACCTACGGCATAGTAGACCGGGTGGTTGCCGATAGAAGTGAATTGGAAGCTGAAACCTAAGCTAAGCTTCAAAGGAGTCCAAAAAACATGGCCAAAAAAGATGATACCAGTGATCAGTTTTTCTGTTCTTTTTGCGGGAAAAATCAAAAAGAGGTCCAGAAACTGATTGCAGGTCCCAGTGTTTACATTTGCAATGAATGCATCAAACTCTGCGGTGAGATAATTGAGGACGAAGAAAAAGAAAAAGCAGCTGAATCAGAAGGGGCAAAGGATTTCCTGGTACCCAAGCAGATCAAGGAGCTGCTGGATTCCTATGTAATTGAACAGGATGCAGCAAAAAAAGTGCTCTCCGTCGCAGTATACAACCATTATAAGCGGCTCACCTCCCGTCTGGAAAAACGCGCCGATGATGTGGAGATTCAAAAAAGCAATATTTTGATCATCGGTCCCACCGGGTGTGGAAAAACCCTGCTGGCCCAGACCCTTGCCAGATTTCTGGATGTGCCGTTTGCCATTGCAGATGCCACGGCCCTGACCGAAGCCGGTTATGTGGGAGAGGATGTGGAAAACATTGTATTGTCGCTGGTGCAGAATGCAGACTATGATATTGAGCGGGCCCAGAAAGGGATTATCTACATCGATGAGATTGATAAAATTTCCCAGCGGGGAGATAACCCCTCCATTACCAGGGATGTATCCGGAGAAGGGGTGCAGCAGGCCCTGCTGAAAATTATTGAAGGCACTGTGGCAAGCATTCCACCCAAAGGCGGCAGAAAACATCCCCAGCAGGACTATGTCAAGGTGGATACCTCCAATATCCTGTTTATATGCGGCGGGACCTTTACCGGCTTGGAAAAGATCATTGAACGGCGTATCACCCAGAAAACCATGGGATTCGGGGCAAAGATAACTGATAGAAGACAGGTGAATATCGGCACGCTTCTGGAACAGCTCAAACCCGAAGATTTGATAAAATTCGGGCTGATTCCTGAATTTTTAGGCAGACTGCCCATTATCACATCCATTGGAGAACTCACGGAAGCCTCTCTGGTCAAAATTCTGACAGAACCCAAAAATGCACTGGTCAAGCAATACCAGGAACTGTTCAAAATTGAAGGGGTGGATCTCCAGTTTACAGACGAGGCCCTGGAAGCCATGGCCAAAGAAGCTGTTGCCAGAAAATCCGGCGCACGGGGATTACGGGCAATCATGGAGAAAACCATGCTGGACATCATGTATGAGATTCCTTCCAAAGAAGATGTCAGAGAATGTGTTGTGGGAGAAGAGGTCGTCCTGAAAAACGAGGCCCCCATCCTCTTGTATGAACAACCCAAAAAACAGGCCTGACAGAAAGTTTGTCTAGATGATCAATATTTCCAGATTTTTCAACCAGGACGGTTCAGAACGCATTAAAAAGACCCTCCCGCTTGTCCCGTTGCGGGATATGGTGCTGTTTCCCTTTGTTACGACCTCGGTTTTTGTGGGCAGGGAAAAATCCATTAAATCGCTGTCAGAAGCCATGGCGGCGGACAAGCAGATATTTCTCACCACCCAGAAAGACCCTGAAGTACTTAAACCCACCATCCAGGATATTTTCCAGGTGGGAACCGAAGCAAAAATTACCCAGCTGCTGCGTTTGCCTGATGGTACGGTAAAGGCTTTGGTGGAAGGGTGTCAACGGGGAAAAATTCTCAAACTCAGTGATGAAAAAGGGTTTTTGACGGTTGATTATATTTTGGCTGAAGAAACCCCTATACCGGAAACTGTGGTTAAAGCAGCCCTGCGAACTGTTTTGGAGGCGTTTGAACAGTACAGCACCATGTCAGGAGCAGTTTCCAAGAGTTTTTTTAAAAATCTGGAGATTCTGGAAAAAGATCCCTCACGATATGCAGATGCCATTGCCGCCCAGCTGCCCTTTAAAGTGGCAGACAAGCAGAAGCTTCTGGAATGTGATGATATTGAAGAGCGCTTTTTTCTGCTGCTCAAGCTGATTGAGCAGGAAACAGAAGTGTTTGCCATGTCCCAGAAGATCAAGGGCCGTGTAAAGGAGCAGATGGAAAAACTGCAGAAACGCCATTATCTCACCGAACAGATGCGGGCCATCAAAAAAGAGATGGGGGAAGACGGTGAGTCCGGCGAGTTTGCAGAGCTTGAAAAGCGCATACGTAAAAAACGCATGCCAAAAGAGGCAGCCGGGATGGCCCGGCGGGAACTGGACAAACTCAAGATGATGGCACCCATGTCATCTGAGGCCACTGTTATTAGAAACTATATCGACTGGCTGGTTTCCCTGCCCTGGTTTCGCAAAAACCGGGCAAAAAATAACCTGGAAAAAGCTGAAAAAACACTGGATCAGGACCATTACGGTCTTAAAAAACCCAAGGAAAGAATTCTGGAATACCTGGCTGTACAGATGCTGGTGAAAAAAATAAAAGGCCCTATTCTTTGTCTGGTGGGCCCTCCGGGTGTGGGAAAAACTTCTCTGGCCCGGTCTGTCGCATCTGCCACAGGAAGATCCTTTGCCAGAATTTCTCTGGGGGGGGTCAGAGATGAGGCGGAAATTCGGGGCCACCGCCGCACCTATGTTGGGGCCATGCCCGGAAAGATTATCCAGACCCTCAAGAAGGTGGGCTATAACAATCCGGTTTTCTGTCTGGATGAGATTGACAAGATGACATCCGATTTTCGGGGGGATCCATCATCCGCCCTGCTGGAGGCCTTGGATCCGGAACAGAACAGACATTTCAACGACCATTATCTGGAAGTGGATTATGATCTGTCTGAAATTTTGTTCATCACCACTGCCAATACCCTGTTTGATATTCCAGCCCCGTTGCGGGACAGAATGGAAATTATCCAGATTCCCGGGTATACCGCCTATGAAAAGGAACAGATCGCAACAAAATTTCTGATTCCCAAACAGCTGAAAGAAAACGGCCTGAATGAAGCTGATGTGACTTTTTCTAAGAATGCCGTGCAGTCCATTATCAAACTATACACCCGGGAAGCCGGGGTTCGGAATCTTGAGCGGGAAATATCTTCGGTTATCAGAAAAATCGCTACCCGGATCGTCCGTACCAGGGAACGCAGATGCCACCAGGTAAGCACCACCAGTATCCAAAAATTTCTGGGCCAGGCCAAATTTCGCAATAAACCCCTTGAGGTGGAAGACAAGGCCGGGATCGTTACAGGGCTTGCATGGACCCAGGCAGGCGGAGAACTGCTGACGGTTGAGGCGGTTACCATGCCCGGAAAAGGGCGCATCATGATCACAGGCAAACTCGGGGATGTGATGAAGGAATCCTCCCAGGCAGCCGTCAGTTATGTGCGGTCCAGAAGCAGGGACCTGGGTATAAGGGATGATTTTTACAAGGACCAGGATATCCATATTCATGTGCCTGAAGGGGCCATACCCAAGGACGGGCCATCTGCCGGCATTGCCATGTGCACTGCTGTGGTATCCATTTTAACCGGACGGCCGGTGAACCGGAATGTTGCCATGACCGGAGAAATCACTCTCAGGGGAAGGGTTCTGCCCATTGGCGGGGTTAAAGAAAAGCTGCTGGCTGCCCACGCTAACGGCATCAGAAAGGTGGTAATCTCGTCTGAGAACAAAAAAGATATCCAGGAGATCCCCAAATCCATTCAAAAGCAGCTGGAGATTGTTTTTGTGGATGATATGAACCAGGTGCTGGAAAACGCCCTCACACCGCTGTAGAAAGATTCTTTAAAAATCTTCCAGCAGGGAGATGAATTCCGTCATGGCGGATATTTCGTCCTTGGCGGCGACTTTTCTTCGGATGTCAACGACCTTGTCATAGGCTGCCTGGTCCATGAGCAGGTCTTCTTTTCTGGTGCCGCTCTGGTTGATATTGATGGCCGGCCATATACGCTGTTCAGCACATTGCTGGGATAAAAACAGGTCCATATTGCCGGTCCCTTTGAATTCCTGGAAGATAACATCATCCATGCGGCTGCCTGTGTCCACAAGAATTGTGGCGATAATGGTCAGAGAACCGCCGTTTTCCAGTTTCCGGGCTGCACCGAAAATTTTTCTGGGGAATTCCATGGCATTGGCACCCAGTCCGCCTGACAGGGTTTTGCCGAAACTGTCTGTGTCTGCATTGAATGCCCGGGTCATGCGGGTCAGCGAATCAATGAACACCACGGCATCCTGGCCGATCTCTGCACAGCGGATGGCTGTGTGCATGGCCAGGCGCGTCATTCTCATGTGCTGACCGATCTGCTGGTCTGCAGAAGAATACAAAACATGGGCATCCACCAGTCCCCGCTGGAAATCGGTTACCTCTTCAGGGCGTTCATCCACCAGCAGGATAAACACAGTGGCATCCGGATGGTTGGTAACCACTGAGTTGGCCATATGGCGCAGGATAAATGTCTTTCCTGATTTGGGCGGGGCAATTATCAATCCCCGCTGCCCCATGCCGATGGGGACAATAATATCCAGGGCTTTGCCGACAATATCATCTTTGTTCTGGGTCAGGATATACCGTTCATAGGGGTTGATACTCACCTGGTCCTGGAGCATGGGGATTTTTGCAAATTCGTCATACGGCATGCCATTGATGTTCTCAACCCTGACCAGTGCCAGATTGAGATTTCTGGGATCTTTTTTTTCCCCGAATCCTTCAATGAAACTGCCTTCCCGCAGATTCAATTTTCGTATAAGGCTGTTGGGTACGTAAGGATTTTCAGGGCGGGGCTGGAAATTATCATCTATTTCCCGCAGAAAACCAAATCCTTTGTCCATAATTTCCAGGTATCCTGCCACAGGTTCCATAGTCAAACGACTCCTTGATCACACATGTGTTGCTTATGATGAGAACGGGTTAGGGATTTTTCAATTTTATTGTGAACGATCATCACAAATCAAAAGAAGAAATTGCCCGACATCACGTTTATCGGATTACAAATATTCACATAAATTGTTGCATGCCGATTATATACCATGTAAGAAACAGACTTGCAAGGCATTGGCGTAATATTCCAATTATAAATCGGCCTTGTGCAAAAAAAAAGCGTGTTTTTCTAAAATCTGCTTGACACCAATTTTTAATGTTGATATAAGTTCTTCTGTTTTTCGGGCGATTAACTCAGTTGGGAGAGTGCAACCCTTACAAGGTTGAAGTCGCAGGTTCAAGCCCTGCATCGCCCACCAGAAAGCAGCAGAATACGGGGGTGTAGTTCAGTTGGTTAGAACGCTTGCCTGTCACGCAAGAGGCCGCGAGTTCGAGTCTCGTCACTCCCGCCACCATAAAAAAACCAGGGATTCAGCTTACCGGCTGAATCCCTGGTTTTTTTTATGGTGTGAGATGGAAAAGCGTGAAATCAGGCAGCAGATGTAAGGGCCTCTAACACAGCATCTCCCATGCCGGCGGTGTTGACCGGTGTCACATTTTTTCCTGCCAGATCTGCTGTCAGTATCTGTTGCTCCAGTACACGGGCGACAGCGTTTTCAATGGCATCAGCCGCAGCTGTATGGCCGAATGTATATTTGAGCATCATGGCACCGGACAGAATCTGGGCAATAGGATTTGCAATGCCTTTGCCTGCAATGTCCGGGGCAGATCCGCCTGCAGGCTCATACAGGCCGAATTTTTTTTCATTCAGGCTGGCAGAGGCCAGCAACCCCATGGAGCCTGTGATCATGGCGCATTCATCGGAAATGATATCCCCAAACATATTGCCGCACAAAAGCACATCGAACTGCCGGGGATCTTTGACCAGCTGCATGGCAGCATTATCAACATACATATGGTTAACACGGACATCGGGATACTCTTTGGCAATTCTGGTAACGGTTTCCCGCCACAACACCATGGAAAATAATACATTTGCCTTGTCAATGGAAGTCACTTTTTTTGCCCGCATCCTGGCTGCCTCAAAAGCCATTTTCGCAATGCGCTCAATTTCAAATTTGGCGTATACCATGGTATCAAAGGCATATTCATCCTTCCCCTTCCCCTTTCTGCCCTTGGGTTCTCCAAAATAGATCCCACCTGTCAATTCCCGGACACAGAGAATGTCAAACCCGTCCTGCACAATGTCCGGCCGGAGCGGAGATGCATGGGCCAAGGCGGCAAAAACCTTTGCAGGCCGCAGATTGCAGTACAGACCGAAATGTTTTCTCAAAGGCAGCAGTGCCCCCCTTTCCGGCTGCTGTTCAGGGGGTAGATGTTCCCATCTGGGGCCGCCCACAGACCCAAATAAAACAGCATCGCTGGCTTTGCACAAAGCCAGGGTGGCATCGGGCAAGGCCCTGCCAAGGCTGTCAATAGCTGCCCCTCCCACGGGGCCGTATTCGTATTCAAGGGTAAAGCCATGAATTTGACCGGCCCGGTTGAGAACTTTGATCGCCTGTTCCATGATTTCCGGACCGATGCCATCCCCAGGCAGTACCGCAATTTTATTCAAAATTCTGCATCTCCTTTTTTTACGCAGGCTGTTGGCCTGGGTGGAAAAAAAAGAGGCTGATGCGTATCAGCCTCTTTTTAATCAAATAATTTCCATATGCCGAAGCCGGCATCACACAAATGTGGCGCTTTTATTTGCGGTTGCCGTATTCTGCATAGGCCATGGCAGTGGTTCTGTAAACCAGATGGGCCATTTTGGAAAACGGCAGAAACGCAAACAAATTGAATATGGCAATCAGGTGCAGGTAGTAGAGCCCATAGGCTATCCACTCCAGATGCGCCAGACGGGCCATCTCGGTGAGCATGCCGGTTACGCCCAGAGAAAAAACAATGCCCAGAATATACCAATCTTTGTAAGTGGTGACCTGGTCTTTGTTGTCCAGCCGGCTTTTGATCATGATGCCGGAGCCGATGACAAGGGCCACACCGGCAATATTGGCAAGCCATTTGACCGGATTGAGCTGGGAATAGGGTCCTGGTGTCTGGAATACATAGAGCACCACAAAGAAAATCCCGGTGACAATGGCCAGGCCGATAAAGGAAAACAACACCATCATATGTGGGGTGGCACGCTCCTGATTGGTTCCGCACTCATTGAACTTGTTGTGCTTGAGAATCAGGGGGATCACCCGGCCCAGGGCCTGGAGAAAGGCTTTTACGTCAATGTTTTCCTTGTCGGTCTTTCCTTCCTGCACCGCATTTTCATGAATGTCACCCACAAACCGGCTCAGGCTGAGAAAAAAGATTACCACCACTGCCCCGGCAAGGGGCACAAAGGTCAGGTCCACAAACCAGGTGGAAAAGAAATCCGCATGTGCAATGACATGTTCCGCACCATCATGGGCATGGGACCAGGCAATGCCGAACACATTGAACAGCTTGGTCATCACATCTTCATGGGCCATGGTGATATATGCCAAAATGGCAAACCAGACAGCTGGAATTCCCAGCAGCCAGGGCAGCTTTTTGGGGTCATTCACAGCCCTGGCAAGGGCCTTTGGCTGGGCATATTCCGTGATGGCTGCTGCCCGTACAGCGGCCATGACATCTCCGGGAGCTGCGCCTCTGGGACACATATCAGTACAGTCACCACAGTTGTGGCACAGCCAGATATCTGCACTGCCGATAAGCTTGTCTTTCAGCCCCCAGGACGCGGCAATCATCTCCTTTCTGGGAAAAGGGCTGTTTTCCGGTGCAATGGGGCAGGCCACGGAACAGGTGGCACACTGGTAACATTTTTTCAGGGTGTCTCCGCCAAGACCGCGCATCTGGGCTATAAAACCCAGGTCTGGTTGGGCAAGATATGTTTCAGTCATATTATGATACCTCCGTATAAATTTTGTATGCTGACATTAGAATCCCTTGAACGGGTTGGGACCCAGCGCATCAACCTCTTCAACAAAATCATTGATGATTTTGGGCAGTTTGTCATATTCATCAATGGCCACTTCCACAAAGGCGACGCGCTCTTCTTCCAAAGCCAGGCTGGCCAAGGCATCCCCAATTTTTTTCACCCGGATTTCAGCCAGTTCAGATCCTTTGACAAAATGGCACTGGTAGTCGTCTCCATGTTTGCAGCCAATGAGAATAACACCGTCCATACCCTGGGCCAGGGCATCCTTGATCCAGATGGTGTTCACCGAACCCAGGCACCGCACCGGTATAAACCGCACGTCAGGAGAATAGTCTATGCGGTTCAGCCCTACCATATCCAGGGCCGGGAACGCATCGTTTTCACAGATCAGCGCCAGAAACCGCAGGGGCGGCTCATCAAAATCATCTTCCGATGGTACACCAACCGCCTTTACCTGGGAACCGATGGAGTCGATGGTATAGTCGGCAAATGAAATGATACGTTCCGGGCAGGCCCCCATACAGGTACCGCACCGTCTGCAGCGGGTGGGATTGGCCTTTGGGGTGCCCTTTGCATCATCATCCAGGGCACCAAACGGACATTCAACGGTGCACCGTTTACACTGGGTGCATCTCTGGAAGAAAAATTCCGGAAAGGTCATGTCTCCGGATCTGGGATGGACTGACATGCCCCGGTTGGCACTTTCAACACACTGGATGGCTTTGAGGGCGGCACCAGAAGCATCTTCAATGGATTCTTCAATGGTCATGGCCCGCCGGATGGCACCCGCAGCGTAGATACCGGTTCTCTGGGTTTCATAGGGAAAACAGATGTAGTTGGAATCGGCATACTGGCCGAAAATATCATTATCCCGGAATCCCGGACCCTGGCGATAGGCCAGATTGACCACCGGGTCATCTTTGGTCACAGGCACCATGCCGCCGGCTACCACCACCATGTCCGCCTTGAGAGCCAGATTTTCTCCCAAGAGGGTATTGACGGCAGTCACCGCCAGGCCGTCTCCCTGGGTTTCCACGCTGGTGACAGCGCCTTTTGTCATAAACACCCCGTCTTCCTGCTGCATGCTCTTGTAAAAATATTCCTGCAGCCCGGGGGTTCTCATGTGCTGGTAAATCACATAGGCTTTTCCGTCATCATAGTCTTCAGTGACATACCGGGCCTGTTTCAACGCCACCTGGGAGGTGACGGAACCGCAGTAGTCAAAGTCGGCATCATCACCATCTTTGCCCGGGGACTGGATAAAAACCACGTTTTTGGCAGGCTTTCCATCAGAGGGGCGCATAATTTTTCCATTGGCGGCAATCTGTTCAAACTCATGGTTGCTCACCACGTCCGGCAGGTCAAGTCCCAGGTGGTCAATCCCCAGTTTTGACAGGTCTGCCGGCCGCCATCCAGCCGCCAGGATAACAGCACCGTAAAGTTCTCCGTCCGGATCCAGCTTCAGGATATCCAGCCGGCCCTCATTGTATTCCAGGAACTTGGCATGGGCCGCTTCCGGATCCAGCTCTTTGCCGTTTTCATCCACCATCATCTCTTCTGGCAAAGGAAACGGTACGTCAAAGGGGATTCTTTCTCCGGGTTTTTTAAAGGTCACAGTGAACTCGCCGGGTTGACCGGCAATCCGTGCCACCTCACAACCGGTTCTGACATCAATACTGGGATATCCTTCAATCTCCTGGATCATTTTATCCACCACCGGAGACTGCAGGGTTTCAAAGGGTGCAGATACAGGCATCTGGCTGCGCAGTTTTGCTGCATATCCGCCCAGGGCATCGGTTTTTTCGACAATGGTTACATCATAACCTGTCTTGGCAGCATCCAAAGCCGCTGCCATGCCGGTAACACCACCACCCAGCACCAAAATTTTTTTGGAAAATGATTCCGGTTTATAGGGTGCGGGCAGCTTGACTTTTTCCAGGCGGATCATGCCCATTTTGATATAATCTTCTGCTTTCATCTGGATCCGGTCAAAATGTTCCTCATCATCTTTTTCTTCCTGGGTCAAAGCGGGATATGTCTCCCGGGAATGTGGCCATACCACGCCTTCCCGCAGATTCACCCGTTCAACAAGGCAGTTGTCAAAACGAAAAACATCAAAGTTGACGCGGCGGGAACATGCGCCGATCACCATGGCATTGACCTTTTCCTCGTCCACATCCTTTTGAATGAGAGCCACCCCTTCTTTGGAGCACAGGAAAGGATGGGTGGTACAGTTTACGCCCTCTTCTTCAGGAATATCCACCAGATCTTCCATGTCAAGGGTATCTCCGATTCCGCAGCCTGTGCAGATATATACGCCGTATTTCTTATCCATGGTTTATATTACCTCCTTACAAGGGTCTGAATGGCTTTGAGTGCCATGCCGGTGGCATTCTGGTTAGAAGTGACAACATCGGCCGGCTTGTTGGCGCATCCTGCCGCAAACATACCGCCTTTTGAAAAGTCATTGATAATAAACCCATCCGTATCAAAGTTCAGGTCTGCTGCTGGTTTGTCAATGGCTGCAGTGGGCTGCATGCCGGTGGCCAGTACCAGCAGGTCCACTGTCTGTCTGATTTTTTCACCGGTGATGGTATCTTCTGCCACCAGGTTGATATTGCCGGTGCTGTCCTCTTCACTGACCTCAGCCACTTTCCCTTTAATGAAAAAGATATTTTCATCTTCCTTGAGCTTTGCATAGAATTTTTCATATTTCAGCCCCGGAGTTCTCAGATCAATATAATAGATGTAAATTTTTGCATCCGGGTATTGTTCCCGCAGGTAAGTGGCATGTTTCAAAGATGCCATGCAGCAGATATAAGAGCAGTAGGGCAGATGGTTTTCGTCCCTGGAACCGGCACACTGGGCAAATGCAATGGTCGCAGGGGCCTTTTCATCAGAAGGTCTTACAATCTTTCCCTGGGTCGGGCCGTTCAGGGATGCCAATCTTTCCAGCATCATGTTGGTGATGATGTTCTGGTACCGGCCGAATCCCAGGTTGTCTATCCGGGTGGCGTCATAGGGCTGCCAGCCGGTATTCCACACAACAGCACCCACTTTGAGATCAATGGTTTTTTCTTCCATGTCAAAGTCAATGGCATCATACTTACAGGCTTCTTTCACCTTGTCCCGGTCATCCGTACCCATGGACGGGTCCATGATATACCGCATGGGGAAGGCCATGTTGTGGGGCAGGTAGGCGGCTTTTCTCCGGTCCATGCCAAAGTTGAATTCATTGGAGATTTCTGTTTCACATACCTTGGCACATTCGCCGCAGGCAGTGCAGTTTTCATTGACATACCTGGGGGCTGTTTTTACGGTGACAGTATAGTCTCCGGGGGAGCCTGCCACGCTCTGGACTTCTGACATGGTGAGCACCTTGATATTTTTATTGTCTTTTATGCGCCTGTAGTTGATTTCAAGTCCGCATGTGGGCGGGCAGAGTTTAGGGAAGTAGTGTTTCAGCTGGGACACTCTTCCACCAAGGGATGCTTCCTTTTCAATCAGGAAGACCTCATACCCCACTTCGGCAGCTTCCAGGGCGGTTGTCAGGCCGCTGATTCCCCCACCAACCACCATAATGCTTCCACTGACTGGGGCTGAATTATCTGTTGTCATGCTGTCCCTCCGTGCATTTGAGTTGTATTCAATTGTTTTTATTTGGCCAATGCCAGGTTGTATCATCCCGTCAGGATTTGGGATTTGTCATCCTCTCTCCTGTTTTGACCACCGGCAAAGCGGCCGGGCTGTTTTTTCGTTTTGCAGGCGGTCAAAAAAGGAGACAGGAACAGTTTTTGTAAAAAAACAGGACCTGGAATTTGAAAAAACCCCCAGGCACCGAACTGCCGGCACCTGGAGGTTAATGTTCAAAGTCACGTACGTGTCAGATCATATGTACACTAGTCTGCAATAATCTTAACGTAGGGAACTTTCTTGAGGGTCCACTCATTGGTTTCTTTGTTGTATGATGAATTTGTAAAGCAGAACCATTCATCATCATTCTGGCCCATGAAGTCACCTCTGTAATAGAAACCAGGATACCGGGATTCTTCACGGAACTGGATATGACGGGTATGGGCCTGAACCGTGTAGAGACGGTGGGTGATCTCCCATGCTCTCATCAGTTCATGCAGGTCGCCTGCGGCAATTTTCTCAAGGTCTTCACGGAACATTTCAAACAGGTCCATGAGTACTTCAAGATTCTTGCCTGATGTCATGTAGTAGGTACCGGTACCACCGCCGTACTCGTTGGTCATTTTCATGAGGCGCAGTGCCATGCCGGCAGGTTTACAGTAGTTGGGGTTGATATCCTGGGCAGTTGTGAATTCACAATGGTCAAGGTAATTTCTCACCGGTTTGTAAACATAGTCAACCAGTTCCTGGTCGGTTTCTTTGAAACCGGTGACCTTGTCGCCTTCGGCTTTCAGGTACTGCACCATGGATTTGGCAACAATACGGCCTTCAGCATGGGAGCCGGAAGAGAACTTGTGTCCGGAACAGCCGACGCCGTCGCCGGCAGTGAACAGACCGCGGACAGTGGTCATTCTGTTGTAGCCCCATTTGTAGTCAGCCGGGACCCAGTCTTCATCGGGACCGGAGCACCAGATGCCGCAGCAGCCGGAATGGGATCCCAGCAGGTACGGTTCGGTGGGCATGACTTCTGAGTCTTTTTTCTCAGGTTCGGTGTTGGTTGCACACCACAGGCCAGCCTGACCAACAGACATGTCAAGGAAATCTTCCCATGCTTCTGATTCCAGGTGCTTGAGCTCTTTTTTGCTCATGGTCTCACCCAGTTTTGCCAGGGCATCAGATGTTTTCATGATGATGGGCCCGCGGCCTTCTTTGTATTCTTTCATCATGAGATGGTTTCTCAGACAGGTGGGGGTTACAGCTGCTGTGCCGTAAGGGGCATATTTTTCCAGCTCAGCCTTGGCCTCATCAGAGGCTGCATAGTTTTCACCAAGTCCGTTCACGGTCTGGGCCTTGAACAGCAGGAACCAGGCGCCAACAGGGCCGTAACCATCTTTAAAACGGGCCGGGGTGAAACGGTTTTCCATCATGGACAGCTCAGCACCAGCCCGCAGGGCCATGGTGTAGGTGGAGCCGGCATTCCATACAGGGTACCATGCACGGCCTTTTCCCTCTCCAACAGAGCGGGGCTGGTAAACGTTCACCGCGCCGCCACAGGCACACATAATGGTTTTTGCATTAATGATGTAGACCTTGTTTTCCCGCACAGAAAAACCCACAGCACCGGCAACGCGGTTGGGATCTTCCTTGTCATTGAGCAGTTCAACAATAAAGCATCTTTCAATGATGTTGTCTTCGCCAAGGGCTTTTTTGCCGGCTTCAGCAACAATTCTCTTGTAGGATTCACCATTGATCATGATCTGCCATTTACCGGTACGGACCGGGGTGGCACCGGCTTTAAGGGTTCCGAGTTTCAACCCTTTCTTGCCGTCCATGTTCTTGCCGTCATCAGTTTTCTTCCAGACAGGCAGACCCCATTCTTCGAACAGGTGAACCGAGTCATCCACGTGACGGCCCAGGTCATAGATCAGGTCTTCGCGGACAATACCCATCAGGTCGTTTCTGACCATGCGCACATAGTCTTCGATTTTGTTTTCACCAACATAGGTGTTGATGGCGGACAGACCCTGGGCAACAGCGCCTGATCTCTCAAGGGCAGCTTTGTCACACAGCAGGATCTTGGTGCCTTCATCCGCCCATTTCTTGATTTCAAACGCAGTTCCACAGGCAGCCATACCGCCGCCGATGATCAGAATATCAACGTCTCTTTTATCAACCTCTGGGTCTCTAACTGCTTTAAGCTCTCCAACAGGTTTGTTCGGTAATGCCATTATATACCTCCAAAATTAAGTGTCAGAATTTTTGTTTTGGTAACGGTTAAAATTATGCCAGTTCCTGGGGAGTAGGAAATTCATACCCGTCTGCTTCCTGGGTGGAAAGCAGGCCGGAATTCAAATCTTTGCCCTTGAGATCATCATAGGAATTGGCTTCGCCTTCAGGGGTAGTCCTGATGGGGAACTTGAACCGTTTCACAACACCATTTCTGAATTTGCAGGTCCACATGACATCTTCGGTACCCAGCATGGGAACAACAGATGCGCCCATGGGGACAAAGTCATTGTAGCCTCTGACTTCAATGGCCTGGGACGGACAGATTTTCACACAGGAATAACATTCCCAGCACTGATCCGGTTCCTGGTTATACGCTTTCATTTCATTGGGATCCAGAACCATCAGATCATTCGGGCAGATGTACATACATGCTGTTTTATCCCCGCCTTTACAGCCGTCACATTTTTCTGTGATTACAAAAGTCGGCATTTAAAATACCTCCATAAATTAAGTTAATCAAAAAACGCACAATACCGTTGTGCAACAATATTTTATAACAAATTCAGACCATGCTTCAGCCATCCGGTCTGTCATTTCTTAGGCCAGTGTCTGCACTGGCATGCAGGTGCAATCAGTCGCAGTCTTCACATAAATGCTAAGGCAATAGCACTGACATGTGGTTTTTGTCAAGATTTTTCAAAAAAAAGATTCATCTGATTTTTCAAATGCTTAGCTTTCAGGCCGGCATTACAATATATATTAAGTTTATCCGCCTTTTGACACTATATATAGTGAAGCATCCAGATAAAAAGGTGCTGGAAAAATTTCATAAATCCTGATACCGTGACCAGGCGTTATGAACAGAGGACCTGACACCTTTTATTACAGGAAAAATCCAGATGACAGAAGAGATGAAACCGGTTTGTGAAAACGATCCCATGCCGTTTTTTTGCGGTTCCGCCAATGCATGTTTCACTGCGTGCTGCCGGGATCTGAATCAGGCCCTGACCCCCTATGATATTTTGCGGATGAAAAACAGCCTGGGTGTTGATTCCGGGACATTTTTGCGCCGGTACACCTCCCGCCATTTCGGACCGGATTCCGGCCTGCCTGTGGTGTCTTTCAAACCAGATCCAGCCTTCGGCCATGCCTGTCCCTTTGTCATTGAAACTGGTTGTTCCGTGTATCATGACCGCCCTGGTTCCTGCCGCATGTATCCTTTGGCCCGCGCCATTTCCCGCTCCCGGGAGACCGGAAAAATCCGGGAATATTTTGCCCTCATCGAAGAGGAGCATTGCATGGGGTTTGGCAAAAACACGGGCCAGACTGTCCGGCAATGGCTGGACAGCCAGGCTGTGGACCTGCACAACCATTACAATGACCAACTCATAGCATTGATCAGTCTGAAAAACCGCATGATGCCCGGAAAACTGGCGGGAGGTCACGCAGATCTTTTCTATACGGCTTTGTATGATCTGGATACATTCAAAGCGCAGATTTTTGAACAGGACCTGCTCGCACCCAATGTCCTGCCGGGGCTGGTATTGGAGAAAATCCAGGACCAAGACGAGGCCCTTTTTGAACTGGGCATCCAGTGGGTAAAATACCAGATATTTGGTATTGAAATGACATGGCCTTAAAACAAAATCCGGAGGGCTGATTCCATGGAACTGGAAAACAGGGTAGCCCTGGTGCTGGGGGCTGTAAAGGGGATTGGTAAAGGCATCGGTATTGCGCTGGCCAAAAAAGGCGCCAGACTTATACTGACCCGCCATGACTGGGAAGATGCCTTTGACAGCATGGAGGCTGATTTTTCAGCTGCTGCGGCAGAACACCACATTATTACAGCAGATCTGAGGCAAATTGACCAGGTGGAACAGGTGGCCCAGTTTATCCGGGACCGTTACGGCCGCCTGGATATTTTGATCAACAACATCGAGCGGGGGGGATGGCCTGTGGTGCACGGCAGGTATGTGCAAGACCAATGGGACCTGGAAATGGAAACCACGCTCAGGGCCAAGCGCTGGGTGTTTGATGCGGTGTTCCCTTTGCTTCAGGCATCTGATGATGCGGTGGTGGTCAATGTGTCTTCCGTGGCGGCCATTACCGGGCGGAGTGGTCCGGCCGCACTGGTGTTCAACGATGCGTATGCAGCTGCCAACAGAGGGGTGCAGACCCTTACGGAAACCTGGGCCCGCATGGGCGCTCCCAATGTCCGGGTCAACGAGCTGATGCTGGGGGTGTTTGAAACCCGCCATGCCCAGGGCACCAGGGGGTGGAACCAGGTCCTTTCTTCTGCTGAAAAACAGGCACTTGTGGACCATACCCTGACCGGCCGTACCGGTACCATTGCAGATGTGGTCAAGGCCTGTCTGTTCATGATCAAGGATGCCCCGTACATGACCGGCAGTGTCCTGCGTCTGGACGGCGGGTTTGTGCTGGCCGGGGAAAAAGTGCCGCCCATGCCGGACGGTATTTTATGATGGTATCAAGGCGCAGGACACTAAGATATGCGTGATCTGGAAATGATACTGGTGCAATCCGTTTCATACAACCAGGATGCAAGGATACAGTTTTGGTGGTGGAATCCATAAAATATCTGAAACAGAAGGTTCATCGTCTGACAATGAAAAACCGGGCCTGCCGGGCCCAGGGACGGCTGTTTGAACAGCTCATCGAGATGGCTGGATCAGCGCCTGACCAGGAGCTGCTCAAGATATCCATGCAGCGTGCCCTTGGGGTAACCGCCCACTTGTCGGGAACGGATATGGGCAGTCTGTTTCTGCTCAATGACCAGGGGCGGGTCACAGACAGCCTGTTGACCAGGGGAGAGGTGGATACAGAGATGAAATCCATGTTAATCGGATCTGTTCTTGACCAGGGCCTTGCCGGATGGGTCAAAACCCACCTGGATGTGGGACTGATTCATGATACCCGGACAGATTCCCGGTGGCTGTCTCTGCCGTCAGAGCCCTATACGGTGCGGTCTGCACTGGCTGTCCCCATTATCCGTCACAACACCCTGTTCGGAATCATCACCCTCATGCATCCTGAACCTGCACATTTTGATGATGCCTCTGTGGAGATTATCCAGACAGCAGCCAGCCAGATGGCTTTGGCCATTGAAATGGCCCGGCTTTATATCAAGCTTGAAAAATTGAACAGGGTCCGCATCCGTAGCATGGAACGGGATATGCAGCTGGCCCGGCAGGTGCAGGAAAGTTTTCTGCCCACACAGGTGCCCATGGCAGAAGGGTTTGCATTCTCCGCCCTGAATCGGCCGGCCAATGAAGTGGGAGGCGATTTTTACCTTTTTTTCAATCTTCCCCAAAACCGTCTGGGAATGGCCATTGGCGATGTTTCAGGCAAAGGTATTGCAGCAGCCCTATTCATGGCAAGATTCACCAGTGATCTGCAGTATTTTGCAGCCCTGCATGACAATCCGGCTGATCTTTTTAAAGCGCTCAATGCCATTTTGTGTAAAAGGGCCCAGCAGGGCATGTTTGTGACTTTGGTCTATGTGATCCTGGAAATGGACACAGGCGGCATATCCTGGGTCAATGCCGGCCATATGATGCCAATGCATATTGCCAAAACCGGGATTCGGCTGCTGGGGAAGGACGAAAAAAAAGGCCTGCCCCTGGGTATTCTGCCGGATGCTGCCTGGGAAATGGAAACCTTTGGGCTGCAACCGGGTGACGGGGTGCTCCTTTATACCGATGGCATTATTGAAGCCAGAAACCCTGCATCTGAACTGTTCGGGTGCAACCGCCTCAAACGCATTGCCCGCAGGTATCGGGATGCGCCGGATACCCTCGTACGCCAGACTGTCCGGGCTGTGGAAATTTTTTCACAAGGGGCCGGACAAAGTGACGATCTCACCATGGTGGTATTCAGAAGGGAAAAACGGCAAAAGACCTGAATCAGAAAAATTGACCAAAGTTTGATTTCAAGGGCGTTTTTGGGACGTCATTCAGGGTATAGAAAAAATGTGTCGGAAAGCATGTGGGCTATGGTTTCCCGGATTTTGCCGGTGCAGCCGGTTTTTTTTCGAAACGATTGTTCAATGCCGGCCATCTCGACATAAAAAGGGGTCCGGTCAAAGGGGATATAGGGCTTGTCATGAAATTTTCCTGCAATACAGCCAGGCCCCTGGACAACCGTTTTGTCTGTCGGCCGTGTCAATTGGTGGGGCAGTCCGTGCAGGCGGCAGATCATGGGGCGGAAAGCATACAGGGTGCAGCGGCCATCCTGGTTGAGGGGGCACAGCAATTTCAGGGATTTCCGGGCCGGTATTGTCTGCGCCGGGCTGCCGGGAAATGTCCGGCTGATATATGCAACTGCCTTTTGCCGCATCTTTTTTTGCCGTTTCATGTCCATTTGGGAAAATCCATACAGTAAAAACGCTTTTTCCACAAAGGTGTGGTGAAAAAAAACAGAGCGGCAGCAATTGTCTTTGCACCCATTGCACTGGAATCCGTATTGGGCTGCTATCCGGTTATAGGCGGCATCCATTTGACTGAAAAGCGCAACAAGGGGGGAGAAATCACCTGGTATCATAAAAAAAATCTTCTCATACCAGGGGGTTGGGGAGAAAGAGCCTGGAATAGATCTCCAGGGCATACCTGTCTGTCATGCTGGCAATGACATCGCATGCGGAACGTTCTATGGCATTTTTGCCTGAATCCCAGGGGGCCATTTCCATTTTTTCCAGTTCCTGCTGCAGGTGGTCCGGGTAGCTGGTAAAATGTCCATACAATCCTGCAATGATATTTTTGGCCTTGACAAATTCGTTGTGCACACCGGGTGACCGGTAAACTTTTTCATAGAGAAATTTTCTTAAAATAATCATGGCACCGAAAATGTCCTGGCCCATCTCCAGGACAAACCTGCCGTTTTTAGGGCCGCTGTTGGCCACCAGGTTTTCAATCATGGTGCTTGCCCGGATGGAATGGGTTTTCCCCAGTTTTTTGATGCACACATCAGGCACTTCATCCATGGTGATGACCTTTCCCCTGAGGGCATCATCCAGATCATGGTTCAGGTAGGCCATGATATCTGCCACCCGGACAATCCGTCCTTCAACAGTGATGGCTGTTTCTCCGGGGACAGATGGAATTATGTTGCCAAATCCT
This sequence comes from Desulfotignum sp., assembly GCA_036351635.1. GTDB lineage: Bacteria > Desulfobacterota > Desulfobacteria > Desulfobacterales > Desulfobacteraceae > Desulfotignum. The sequence continues at coordinate 16,113 of JAZBPL010000247.1, read as the reverse complement.
TTGGAATGTTTGAGTATGCCATCCCGCACCTCCCAGGTCAGGTTCAGGCCGGCCCCTTTGTTTTCCAGGGAGTCAACCACCCGCAGGCTTTGATAGGAATGGGAGAAATAGCGGGAATGAACTTCAGTGAGCGCTGTTTCCCCGGCATGTCCAAATGGGGTATGGCCCAGGTCGTGGCCCAGGGCCACAGCTTCTGCCAGATCTTCATTGAGCCGCATGGCACGGGCAATATTTCTTGCAATTTCAGATACTTCAAGGGTATGCGTCAGCCGTGTCCGGTAATGGTCTCCCAAAGGAGAGAGAAATACCTGGGTCTTGTACTTGAGCCGCCGGAAGGAATTGGAGTAAACAATGCGGTCCCTGTCCAGTTGAAATGGGGTGCGGATATTGCAGATGGTTTTTTCCGGACGTCTTCTGGTTGCCTGTTGACTTGGGGTGCCGTAATGGGATAAAAATGCACGTTCCCGGTTCTGGAAGACAGCCCTGATGCTTACATCAGTTTCAGGGCACACGGTTTTTTGCTGTAACGCTTTCATAAATCCATCCAGGATGCGTATCTTGCTGGATTGCAGTTATATTAAAGATGCTATAAGATACAGTATTCGACAAAAAAAGCAAGCAAACCCAGACAGAGGGTGTAATATCAAACAGGCACCCAAAGAAAGATGCTGATGCAAAGGGATGCAAACTGGATGAACCATGAAGCATTTATGGAACTGGCCCTGGACCAGGCAGCGGCGGCTGCTGCCCGGGGGGAATTTCCAGTGGGATGTGTGATCGTTCAGGATGGGCAGGTGGTTGCCCGGGGAGCCAGATTCGGCACTTCCCCGGACCGTTCAATGGTCAGCGAGGTGGACCATGCGGAAATTCGGGCCCTGAGAAATCTTGAAATCTGTCAGCAGGCGGTGGTGCCGCAAAACTGTACCCTGTTTTGTACCATGGAGCCCTGCCTCATGTGTTTCGGTGCCATTCTTCTTGCCGGCCTGGGGACCATTGTGTATGCTTTTGAAGATCCCATGGGCGGCGGTACCTGTTGTGACCTGAGGTCTTTGCCCCCTTTATACCGGGACAGCCGGGTGCAGGTGATAAGGGGCATCTGCCGCCAGAAAAGCCTTGATCTTTTTTATAATTTTTTTAATAAAGAGGCAAACAGATATTGGAAAAACAGTTTTCTGGAAGCGTATGTCCGAGAACAGCGCCAGATGTCGGGATAAAACAAATAAAGCTTGCATTTCCGGTGCCCAGCTATTATAATAGCAAGGTTATGCTTGTTTGATGAAAAATATTGTGGATTTTACCATAAGCAGGAGGTGTGAAAATATCTAAGCAAGGAAGACAGGATCAGGCGAATGTGAACAAGGGAATCAGGGCCAGTGAGGTGCGCGTGATCGGCGCTGATGGTGAGCAGATAGGGATTATGCCTGTTTCAGAGGCATTGAGGATTGCCGGGGACCAGAATCTGGACCTGGTGGAGGTGTCTCCGGACGCAAAACCGCCTGTCTGCAAGATAATGGACCATGGGAAATTCAAATACGAGCAGACCAAAAAGAAACAGGAAGCCAAAAGAAAACAGAAAACCACCCAGATCAAGGAAATAAAAGTCAGGCCTAAAACCGATGACCACGATCTGGCCACCAAAGCCCGTCATATTGAAAAATTTATCAGCAATAATGACAAGGTGAAAATTACCCTTGTGTTCCGGGGGCGGGAGGTAGTGCTCCGGGAACAGGCCAATGCGGTTTTGGAAAAAGTGGTCGATCTAACAGCGGATTTTGCCGTTGTGGAGCAGCTTCCCCGTTTTGAAGGACGGGTCATTACCATGCTGCTTGCGCCCAAATGAAGCAGATGTTTTCCTGATCAACGCCTGCAGTCAAGATGGAATTCATAATGTAAATTATGGTGGTGTATGCCGCTGTTGCGGCATATGCCACCTTCTCTTTTTTGTTAATCTTGTAATACCAAGGAGAGTATGATGCCTAAAATCAGAACAAACAGAGCCGCTGCAAAACGGTTTAAGAAAACCGGATCAGGGAAATACAAATTCAGAAAATCCCATGCCAGCCACATTTTGACCAAAAAAACCACAAAAAGAAAACGGTCGCTTCGTCTGGATCAGATGGTTGCAGAATCTGATATGAAACAGGTCAGGCGCATGCTGCCCAATGGCTGAAAAACAAAACCAGCATCTGTTCATTAAACAGAATGTGGCACGTGAACAGAATGTGGCGCGTGAAAATATTTTAAGGAGTTAACACCATGAGAGTAAAAAGAGGATTCAAGGCAAGACGGCGCAGAAACAAAGTGCTGAAACTGGCAAAAGGGTTTCGTGGCGGCAGAAGCAAGCTGTTCAGAACTGCTGCTGATTCAGTGGACAAGGCATTGATGTATGCCTACCGGGACAGACGTGCCCGGAAACGTGATTTCAGAAGGCTGTGGGTTGTCAGAATCAATGCCGGTGCCAGAATGAATGACCTGACCTATTCCAAATTCATCCACGGCCTGAAACTGGCAGGGTGTGAACTGGACCGCAAAGTCCTTGCAGATCTTGCCATTTCAGATCCGAACTGTTTTTCACAGCTGGCCTCCCAGGCAGCTGCCCGGTTGAATTAGACAACACCATTGGGGGTATTTTGCAAAATCCTATCAATGATATTGAAAATCAGGCCCTGCAGGAAATCCAACAGGCAAAAACTGCCGAAGACCTGGAGGTGGTGTCCATTCGTTATCTGGGGAGAAAAGGGCTGCTGACGGCTTTTTTGCGAAGTATCTCATCTCTGCCCGAAGACCAGCGCCCTGCTGCCGGAAAGAATGCAAACCTGCTTAAAATAAAACTGGAAAAAGCCATTGCCCAGTCACGTTCCAACATGGCTGCCGACAGTGCAAAGCAGCCCCCAGGGATTGATGTGACCCTTCCGGGCCGCAGGCGCGGACATGGGTCTGCCCATCCTGTCACCCAGGTGCTTGATGAAATCTGCGGCATTTTTATGCGCCTGGGATTTGACATTGTGGAAGGCCCGGAGGTGGAAACCGATTATTACAATTTTGAAGCATTGAACATACCGAAGTACCATCCGGCAAGGGACATGCAGGATACCTTTTATGTGTCTGACAATATTGTTTTAAGGACCCATACCTCTCCTTCCCAGCCCAGGACCATGGAAAAAACCGATCCGCCGGTTCGAATTATTTCAGCCGGCAAGGTGTTCCGCTGTGATTCCGATTTGACGCATACCCCCATGTTCCATCAGATAGAAGGCCTGATGGTGGATGAGAACATTTCCTTTGGCGACCTAAAGGGTGTTCTGACCACCTTTGTGCACCAGTTTTTTGACCAGCAGACCGCGTTGCGTTTCAGGCCCAGTTACTTTCCATTCACAGAGCCCAGCGCTGAGGTGGATATTCAGTGTGTGATGTGCAGAGGAGAGGGATGCCGGGTATGTTCAAAAACCGGATGGCTGGAGGTGCTTGGATCCGGCATGGTGCATCCGGCTGTGTTTGAAAATGTGGGGTATGACACAACCAGATATACCGGGTTTGCTTTTGGTGTGGGAATTGAGCGGATGGCCATGCTCAAGTACGGCATTGATGATATCAGAAAATATTTTGAAAATGATATGCGTTTTTTAGGGCAGTTTTAATATGAAAGTCAGTCTGAGCTGGATCAAAGAATATATCCCGGTGGATCTTGCACCGGATGAGATTGCCGCAAAGCTTACCATGGCAGGCCTTGAAGTGGATGCCGTTGAAAACCTGTATGGCTATCTTAACGGCGTTGTGGTGGCACAGGTCCTGGATGTAAAAAAACATTCCAAAGCAGACAAACTGACCTGCTGCACTGTGGATACAGGCGCAGGTGAACCAATCCAGATTGTCTGCGGTGCACCCAATGTGCGCCGGGGCATGCTGTCAGCCTGTGCTTTGCCCGGCGCTGTGCTGCCCGGGGAGCTGAAGATCAAAAAAAGCAAACTCAGGGGAGAGATTTCTGAAGGCATGCTCTGTTCGGCTGCCGAACTGCTGCTGGATACAGATGCTTCAGGGATTTTGGATATTGCCGGGGATCATGTGCCTGGTACGCCGCTGGAAAAGGCCCTGGGTCTGGCTGATACGGTGTTCGAAATTGATTTGACACCCAACCGGCCTGACTGCCTGAGTGTCTTGGGTGTCGCCAGGGAGATGGGGGCCTTTACCAGGCATGCCGGGAAAGTGACCAAGCCGGATGTCACTTTCCCTGATCAGCGCATCAGCGCTGAATCCATCCATGACCATGCCCGTGTGGAGATCAAAGATCCGGACCTTTGTTCCAGGTATTCCGCCGGCCTGCTTTTTGATGTGACCATCGGGCCGTCGCCTTTCTGGCTGCAGCAGCGGCTGGAATCCGTGGGCCTGACCCCCATCAACAATGTGGTGGATGTCACCAACTTTGTGATGATGGAAACCGGCCAGCCCCTGCATGCATTTGATTATGACAACCTGGCCCGGGGCAGGATCGTGGTGCAGAAAGCAGGGAATACACAAGCGTTTACCACCCTGGACAGCAAGGTGCATACACTGGAACCTGAAATGCTCATGATCTGTGACGGAAGCCGGCCTGTTGCCCTGGCCGGGGTCATGGGCGGTGAAAATTCTGAAATTTCACACACCACCACCCGGGTGTTGATCGAAAGTGCCTGTTTTAATCCTGTTTCCATCAGGCGTACTGCCAAGCGCACCGGGATAGCAACTGATGCTTCCCACCGGTTTGAGCGGGGTGTTGACCCTGAAGGGACCGTCTATGCCATGAAGCGGGCAATGATCCTGATTGCCGATATCTGTGATGCCGCCATTGCCGGAGATATCATAGATGCCTATCCGATTCCTGCCGCCCCTGCCCGGATTCACCTGGAACCTGCGGCGTTGAATGTCCGTCTGGGAACCGGTTTTTCCAAAGAGGAGATTGCCCGGATACTGGCATCTGTGGAATTTGATGTCCATCCCGCCGGTGACGAATCCTTGGCAGTCACTGTTCCCTCCTTCCGGGTGGATGTGACCCGCCCGGAAGACCTGTCGGAAGAGGTGGCACGTCTGTGGGGATATAACCGGATCCAGACCACCTATCCTGCAGTGCCGGCAAAAGGCCGTCCTCTGGATCCGGTCGTTTCGGCCCGTTCCGCCATCCGCAGCATTCTCAATGGGCTGTCATTTTATGAAGCCGTTAATTACAATTTTGTTTCCACAGATTTCTGCGACAACCTGCTTTTGACGGCATCAGATCCCCGCAGGGATGTGGTAAAAATCTTAAACCCGCTGTCCGAGCAGATGTCGGTGTTAAGGACCTCCCTGCTGCCGGGACTGCTGGATAATATGCGCAGAAATACGGCCCAGCAGACAGACACCATGCATCTGTTTGAAATCGGAAAAATATTTTTCAGTACAGGCAAAGACACTTTGCCCGTTGAAAAAGAGATGGTGGCAGGTTTTGTCACCGGCAGCCGGACCCACCAGACCTGGTATTCCAAAAAACAGTCTCTGGATTTTTTTGATCTGAAAGGGGTGGTGGAAGACCTGCTTGAAGCCCTGGGCATTGCAGATGCCCGATTTACTCCGGCGGCATCTCATATCTGTCCGTATTTTGTACCCGGACATGCCGCCCATGTCAGCAAAGACAAAACCACCCTGGGGGTTTTGGGAAAGATTGCCGATCCGGTGTTAAAATATTTCGGACTGAAACAGGCTGTTTATATGTTTGAACTGGACATGAAAGCGCTCATGGACCAGATGCCGGAGAAGATAAATGCCCGTCCTCTGCCAAGGTTCCCGTCCATATCACAGGACATTACCCTGATTGTTGACCGGCAGGTTCTGGTGGGGGATGTTTGGGGACAAATGAAAGCTATTGCGGAAAAACAGGCCCTTGTGGAGGATGTGTTCCTGTTCGACCTGTTTGAAGGCAGCCCCCTGGCTGAAGAAAAAAAATCTTTGTCTTTTAGAATAATTTACCGGTCTGATGCCAAAACCCTGACGGAAAAAAATATTCGCAAGCTCCACGCCGGCATATCCAGCCGCCTGGTGGAACAGTTTCACGCGGATCTGCCGGAATAAAAATCAGAGGTATTGACAAATGAATCCGGTATTGGTATACAGTGCTGTTGATGCGGGTATAACTCAGCTGGTAGAGTGCAAGCTTCCCAAGCTTGATGTCGCGAGTTCGAGTCTCGTTGCCCGCTCCATCTTTTTTTATGTGGATGTGGGACGGCAGACATGTTCCAGTTACGGGAAAGATATGGATACCATCTGAGCTGATTGCACAAAGCACGGATTGGGTTGGGAGTTGTACAAGGAACGGGCGTCTGCCCGTTTTTGTATTTTGCACCAAGTGTTTGGTTGAAAAAAAGAGGGTATGGACAAAAGACAGCATAAAACAGGTTTTGCGGATCAGGTTGCGCAAGTGGCAGAACCCCTGTGCCGGGCGGAAAATTTTGAACTGGTTCACGTGGAAATTGCTGCCTGGAACCGGGAGACCATTGTCCGGGTCTTTGCCGACAAACCCGGCGGCATCACACTGGGTGATTGCGCAGATATCAGCCGGCAGCTGGGGGATCTGCTGGATATCCATATTCCCGGCTTAGGCAGTTACCGGCTGGAGGTTTCATCTCCGGGACCCCACCGGCCTTTGAAAAAAAAACAGGATTTTCACCGGTTTAAGGGCAGTACTATTAAAATTGAAACCAGGGCACCCATCCAGGGGAAAAAAAAGTTTACCGGCGTTCTTGAACAAATTGATGATGCTTTTGTTGTGATTGCGGTGGATGGAGAACGGGTAGAAATCCCGGACCTGCAGATCATCAAGGCAAGCCTTGCAGGTCAGTAAAATGGAGAACACGTAAAGATGTTTATCACAGATATTAAAAGAGTAATAGACCAGGTAAGCCGTGAAAAAGGAATTGATCCGGAAATTCTGATAAATACACTCAAAGAGGCGATTGTTTCAGCAGCCAGGAAAAAAATCGGCCCCCGGGCGGATATTGAAGTGCATTATGACGGCAAGAGCGGTGATGTTGAAGTGTTCCATTTTAAAGAGGTTGTGGCGGAGGTGGAGTTCCCTGACAGTGAGCTGACCCTGGAGCAGGGATATGAGTATGATCCGGAATGTGAAATTGGAGACAGCCTGGGGATCCGCATTGATACAGAAGAGTTCGGCCGTATTGCTGCCCAGTCGGCAAAACAGGTGATTATCCAGAAAATGCGGGAAGCTGAACGTAATGCTGTGTATGAAAATTTTATCCATAAAAAAGGCAAAATCATAAACGGCATTGTCCAGCGCTTTGACCGGGGCAGTATTATCGTCAATCTGGGGCAGGCAGAAGCCGTGCTCCGACCCAGAGAACAAATGCCCAAGGAAAATTACAAGCGGGGTGACCGGATCAGGGCCTATGTTCTGGATGTTCTGGAAGAATCCAAAGGCGCCCAGATCATTTTGTCCCGGACCCATCCTGAGTTTTTAATGGAATTGTTTAAAACAGAAGTGCCTGAGGTCGCAGAAGGTATTGTGATCCTGCAGGGGGCTGCCCGGGTCCCCGGGCTGCGGGCCAAAATCGCCGTTTCCTCAACAGATTCTGATGTGGACCCGGTGGGGGCCTGTGTGGGCATGAAGGGAAACCGGGTGCAGAACATTGTCCAGGAACTGCGGGGAGAAAAAATTGATATTGTGCAGTGGAGCCCGGATGTGGCGCGGTTTGTCTGTAATGCCCTGTCGCCTGCTGAGATATCCCGGGTGATCATTGATGAAGACAACCAGTCCATGGAAGTGATTGTCAATGACGAGTACCTTTCCATTGCCATCGGTAAAGGGGGGCAGAATGTGTCTCTGGCATGTGAGATCACCGGATGGCATCTGGAAGTGACATCAGAAGAAGATTACAGCCGGGAAGTCAAGCAGGGATATGACAGCCTGATGCGGCTGGATAATGTGGGGCTGCCCATGGCGGAAATGCTTTTCAAGGCAGGCTATGCCTCGCTGCTTGATATTTCGGAAACATCTGCAGAGGAACTGGCATCTGTTATGGGGATATCTGAAGAAGCGGCACAAGATACCATTGCACAGGCCGGCCAACGTCTGATGGAAGAGGAGGAAGAGGCAGCATCCGGGGCAGCGTCAGAACAGGAAGCCCTTGCCCGGAATGAGGCGGCATCTCAGGAGGCAGTAAAGGAAGAAGCGGCACCAGAAGAGATGTTGCCGGAAGCGCCTTTACAGGAAGCTGAAAACCATGAAAGCAATGACGGGTTACCGGAACAAGATGATGCAGATGTCATGGATGATGAAGACGCCACATCATAAGTCCTATGCATACGGCAGGCAGCAGGCTGGAACAAAGAATATTAAAAGAGGATTACTTGGGGGCAAGGTATGGCGAAAGTCAGAGTATATGAATTAGCTAAAGATCTGAATATGACCAACAGGGCGCTTTTAAACAAGATCAGGGATCTGGATATTGACGTTAAAAGCCATATGAGTTCTTTGGAAGACAGTGCTGTCAAGGAAATCAAAAATAACCTGTTCGGCAAGGCAAGACAGAAAAATGATCTCAAGGTCAAGCCATCTGTAATACGCCGGCGTAAAAAAAGGGTTGTCCGTCAACCAGAAGAGCAGACTGAAAAACAGCAGGCTGACGACCAAAAGATGGAGACGGCGGCAGAGCAGGATACACCTGTACAGGCACCGGCGGATATGCCAGAGGCCGTGCCGGTGACAGACCAGGAAACCCAGGCCCGGAAAGCTGATACAGCTCCTGAAAAAGAAGCACCTTCTGCCGGAAAAGAAGCACCAGTGCCCAAAAAGAAGAAAACTGCGCCTGCCAAAATCATCAAGCCTGCAATAATGGAACAGCCGGAGCCTCCGGTTGAAAAAAAGGCATCTTCTCCGGAACCGCAGCAACTGGAAACAGAAAAAACAGAGGAAACAGTACAAAAGCCCGAAAAAACACCAGATTCGGAAAAAACACCAGCATCTGAACCGGATATGGCAACCATTGGAAAAAAAGCCACAGAAGAGGCGGATTCCAAAGAAGAAGAGCAGGTATCTGTGACAGATGCCCAGCCTGAAAAGGAACCGGAAACAGCATCGGAACAGGCAGAGACGGAAGAGGAAACAGCCGCGGCCAGAAAGAAAAAGAAAAAACGCAAAACCACACCTGCCAAGATTGTCAAAAAGGCAGATCCTGCAGTTCTGGAGAATATCAGGAAAACAAAACCGCTGGAGGATACAAAAGAGACACCCCTGGAAAAGGTCTCAAGATCGGGTCAGCCGGCCCGTCCAAAAATAGCAGTTGACGGGCCTGAGCAGGGAATGCCCCCCATGCCCGGGGATCTGGATACCGGTGCCCGGAAAAAAGACCGGCGCAAGGATGCAGGACTTGGAGATCCCTTTGAAAGCAAACGCAAAAAACGCAAGAAAAAATCCGTGGTCGAAGGTGAGGCTCTGTACCGGGGCCGCGGCAAGAAAAAACGGGGCAAAAAAGATACCCGGGGCAAAAAAGGCGGATTCCAGAAGACCCAGATCACAACCCCCAAAGCCATCAAACGGCGGATCAAGATTGATGAGGCCATTGAACTGGCTGAACTGGCAAAGCGTATGGGAATCAAGGCCAATGAGATGATTGCCAAGCTCATGACCATGGGGGTTATGGCGACAGTCAACCAGACCATTGATTTTGAAACCGCAGCACTGGTGGCCGGTGAATTTGACTTTGAAGTGGAAAAGGCCAGTTTTGAGGAAGAAACCCTGCTGCAGATTGAAACGGAAAATCTGGACAAGGGCAGCATGATAAAGAGCCCGCCGGTTGTTACCATCATGGGCCATGTGGACCACGGCAAGACCTCACTTCTGGATGTTATCAGAAAATCCAAGATAACCAGTGGGGAGGCTGGCGGTATTACCCAGCACATCGGTGCCTATAATGTGGAAACTCCCAATGGCGGCAGGATTACCTTTCTGGATACCCCGGGGCATGCCGCATTTACTGCCATGCGGTCCAGGGGGGCCAGGGTGACAGATATCGTTATTCTGGTGGTGGCGGCAGATGACGGGGTCATGCCCCAGACCATCGAGGCCATCAACCATTCAAAGGCAGCCGGTGTACCGGTGGTGGTGGCTGTGAACAAAATGGACAAGGTCGGGGCTGATCCGGACCGGATTATGCGGGAACTGGCGGAACATGACCTGCTGGCCGAAGACTGGGGCGGAGACGTGATATTTGTCAAGGTATCTGCAAAAACCGGTGACGGCATTGATGACCTGCTGGAAATGGTTCTGCTGCAGTCGGAGGTCCTGGAACTTAAGGCCAATCCGGATATAAATGCCAGCGGTTATGTGGTGGAATCCAGGCTGGATACCGGCCGAGGTGCTGTGGCAACGGTACTGGTGAAACAGGGGACCCTGCGGGATGGGGACCCCATTGTGTGCGGCCTGCATTCCGGCCGTATCCGGGCCATGATAGACGACCTCGGCAACCGCATTGACGAGGCAGGGCCCAGCACCCCTGCAGAAATCGTAGGGCTCACCGGCGTGCCTGATGCCGGGGATGAATTTATTGCCGTGACCTCAGACAAGGATGCCAAGCAGATTGCCGGTCACAGGATGCAGAAACAGCGGGCCAAGGAACTGGCCAAAAAGAGCCGTGCCAATCTGGAAAAAATGTTTGAAAACCTGGGAACAGCAGAGGTCAAGGAATTAAAGCTCATTGTCAAGGCAGATGTTCACGGCTCCATTGAGGCGTTGAATGATTCCCTCAAGGATCTGGCCAAAGAAGAGGTGGATATCAAGATCATCCATTCCGGTGCCGGTACCATCAATGAATCAGATGTGGCCCTGGCCAATGTGTCCGATGCCATTATCATTGGATTCAATGTCAGGCCCACCCCCCAGATCCGCAAAATGGCCAAGGATGAAAATGTGGATATGCGGTTTTATGATATCATCTATGACGTCATAAATGATATCAAGGCAGCCCTGGACGGCATGATGCCATCCACTTTCCATGAGATCATCATCGGCCGGGCCGAGGTGAGAGATACCTTTGTGGTGCCCAAAATCGGCACCATAGCAGGCTGCCACATCACGGAAGGAAAGGTGGTCCGGGGCAAGAAGATACGGCTGCTCAGGGAAGGTGTGATCAAGTGTGATACCCAGCTGTCCTCTCTGCGCCGATTCAAAGATGATGTCAAAGAAGTGGAACAGGGATATGAGTGCGGTATCGGCCTGTCAAAGTATAATGATATCAAGACGGGCGATATCATAGAATGCTATGAAGTGGAAGAAAGAAAATATGCCCCCCAGCAAGAGAAATAATGAGACCATATACCAGAGCCGAACGTATCAGTATCAAGATCCAGCAGGCCATAACCGAGCTGCTGAGCAAAAAGCTCAATGACCCCAGAATTGAAATGGCCACTATATCCCAGGTGAAAATGACCGCGGATCTGCGGCTGGCCAGCGTCTATGTGACTGTATTCGGTGATGCAGATAAAATTGCCGCAACCCTGGCGGGATTTAAACACTCCAGGGGGTTTATTAAAAAGCAGATTGCTCCCCAGCTGGGACTCAAATACATGCCGGAACTGCGTTTCTTCCATGATGACTCCTTTGATAAAGCCGCTAAGATGGATGCCTTGATTGCATCCGCAGTCAAAGATCTGCCACAAGATCAGGAAGAAGGATAATATCCCACCCAACATCTGTTTTTCCAGGACTTTTTTTCATGACAAATGGTATACTGCTGGTCAATAAGCCGGAAGGGTTGTCATCCGCACGGGTGGTGGACCAGGTCAAAAAAATTTTCCAGGTGAAAAAAGCCGGCCATACAGGTACCCTTGACCCGTTTGCCACAGGTCTTCTGCCGGTGGCACTGGGCCGGGCCACCCGGATATCCCGTTTTTTTCTGGGCAGCCCCAAACACTACAGGGCTGTTGTTACTTTAGGGATTGAAACCGATACCCTTGATAAGACCGGCACGGTCATTTTCCAGGCAGGTCCGGACCTGGTATCATCCATCCAGCCGGAACAGGTCAGGCAGGTGACGGCGGAATTTGCCGGGGTGCAGCAGCAGGTGGCGCCCAGTTTTTCCGCCCTCAAGCACCAGGGCCAGCCGCTTTACAAGCTGGCCCGGCAGGGGAAGATGATACAAAAGCCCCCCCGCACCATTGAAATCTACAGTATCAGCGTGACGCGCATGGATCTGCCGGAATTTGAAATAGCGGTAAAATGCTCCGGAGGCACCTATATCAGGAGCCTGGCCCACGACATGGGCAGGCTGCTCGGGTGCGGCGCCCATTTGTCCGGTCTGTGCAGAACCGGTGTCAGCCAGTTTACCCTGGACCAGGCCATTGATCTGGACACACTGCACACATGTGACAGGAAATCAGCATCTAACCATGTCATTGCCATGGCGGATTGTCTGCCTTTCATGCCCCTGGTACAGGCAGACACTGCCCTGGAAGAGAAAATCCGCTACGGCCGCAAACTGCGGCACCAGGATATTGGATCCGGAAACGACAGGGTGCCGGCAGACGGATTCATCCGGATAACAGGGTCGGACGGCCGCCTTATTGCGGTGGTACAGGCGGATAATAACCAAGCAGGGTATAATTATTGTTGCGTTTTCAGCGGGTAACTGGTATTTAGTTATCGTTAATTTTTCGTTTTTGTGACGGTGATTTGGCAAAAAAGAACAGGGTGTCTGAATGGAATATTGGATGGCCTGTTGCATCATCTGCGTGTCAAATGAAACGCCGTATAATGTATTCCAGACAAAGGAGTTGAAACAGTGGTTTTATTAGCAGAAAACAAAGAAGAGATGATCGAACAATTCAAGCTTCATGCGTCAGATACCGGCTCGCCTGAAGTACAGGTGGCTATCTTGACCCATCGCATCAGCTACCTGACAGAACACCTGAAGCTTCACAAAAAAGACCACCATTCACGCAGGGGACTGCTGATTCTGGTGGGCCGGCGCAGAAGCCTTCTGGATTATGTCAAGAAAAAAGATATCAACAGATACCGGTCTTTGATTGAAAGACTGGGACTCAGAAGATAAAAATGAATCACAGCCGGTTTTTGACCGTATCTTTTTCAAAAACCGGCTTTTTACAAACAACCGGGCGGCGATTCTTGGGAATGCTTTTAAATAAGTTCGCATCTGTATCATCCAGTTTGGTATTGGATGATACAGATGCGGGTTTATTATTTTGTGTATTCTGCAAGGATTCTCCGCCTTTTTACCCTAAGGAGAAATTATGGAAAAAATTGTAACAGCCCAGGTCGGTGGAAGAGAATTCTCCATCAGTACCGGCAAAATCGCTAAACAGGCCTCCGGCGCTGTTGTGGTCCAGCTCGGTGAAACAGTTGTCCTGGTCACTGCGGTGGCATCCAAAACCCCCAAAGAAGAGATCAGTTTTCTGCCCCTTACCGTGGAATACCAGGAGCGCATTTATGCAGCCGGACGAATTCCGGGCAACTATTTCCGGCGGGAGATCGGCCGGCCGTCTGAAGATGAAACTTTGCGGGCCAGGCTGATTGACCGGCCCATCCGGCCTTTGTTCAAAGATGACTACAATCACGAAACCCAGGTCATGGCCACGGTGCTGTCCACCGACAAAATGTGTGACCCCGGCATTCTGGCCATTGTGGGGGCATCTGCCGCCCTGGAGATATCTGATATTCCCTTTGACGGCCCCATCGCCGGTATCAAGGTCGGCCGCATAAACGGTGAATTTGTTGCCAATCCCAGCCTGGAACAGATGGAAGAAAGTGACATTGAACTGACCGTGGCAGGTTCCAGAACCGGGGTTGTCATGGTGGAAGGCGGCGCCAATATCATATCGGAACAGGATATGCTGGATGCCATCTTTTTTGGCCATGCCGCCATGCAGCCCATCATTGACATGCAGATGGAACTTAAAAACAGTGTGGGAAAAGAAAAACATGCATTTGTCCCCCCTGCCCGTGATCCTGAACTGGCAGAAAAAATAGCATCCTTTGCAAGAGAAGGTATCAAAGAGCGGGTACAGATCAAGACCAAAATTGAGCGCCAGGTTGCCCTGAGCAGCTATAAAGAAGAGGTGGCGGCCCATTTTTGCAATGACTATCCAGATCAGGTCAAGGAGATCAAGGAGGGTTTCAGCAAGGCTGTCAAGGCAGTCAGCCGGGATATAACGCTTACCCAAAATCACCGCATTGACGGCAGGGCTTTTGACGAAATACGGGATATTACCTGTGAAGTGGGTATGCTGCGCCGTCCCCACGGCAGTGCCCTGTTTACCAGGGGAGAAACCCAGGTGCTCGGTGTGATGACCCTGGGATCAGGCCCGGATGAGCAGCGGGTGGAAACCCTGGCCGGCAATGAAACACGGGCCTTTATGCTTCATTACAACTTCCCTCCCTATTCCGTGGGAGAGGTCAAACGGGCCGGCGGCCCCAGCCGCAGGGATATCGGCCACGGCAATCTGGCAACCCGTGCCATTGAACGGATTCTGCCTGATCCTGCAGATTTTGAATATACCATCCGCCTGGTGGGCGAGGTCATGGAATCCAATGGATCTTCCTCCATGGGCACCGTTTGTGCAGGCTGTCTGGCGATGATGGACGGCGGGGTTCCCATCAAGGCCCCGGTTTCCGGTATTGCCATGGGTCTGATAAAAGACGGGGACAAGACCGTCATTCTTTCGGATATCCTGGGAGATGAGGACCATTTCGGGGACATGGATTTTAAGGTGGCCGGACCCAAAGAGGGCATCACCGCCCTGCAGATGGATATAAAAATCAAGGAATTGTCCAAAGATATCATGGAAAAGGCCCTGGTACAGGCCAGGAAAGGCCGGCTGCATATCCTGGAAAAAATGCTGGAAACCATCGGGAAATCGCGGGATGAAATATCCCCCCATGCCCCCAAAATTTTGAGCATCATGATCAATCCGGACAAAATCAGGGATATCATCGGTCCTGGCGGCAAGATCATCCGGGCACTCCAGGCGGATACCAACACGGTCATTGAAGTGGATGATTCCGGTCTTGTGAAAATTGCCGGAGAAAACCAGGAAGATGCACAACGGGCACTGGACATGGTCTCTGATATTGCCCTTGATCCGGAAATCGGGGCCATTTATGAAGGCAAGGTGGTGAAAATCACCGATTTCGGCGCATTTGTGAACATCAAGTCCGGCACTGACGGCCTGGTGCATATTTCCGAACTGGCTGACTACCGGGTGAAAAAAGTCACCGATGTGGTGAAAGAGGGTGATGTGATTTCTGTAAAAGTGCTGGATATTACCCGGGACGGAAAAATCAAGCTGAGTTACAAAGCTGCAAAAGCGGATGAAAAAGAATAATTCTTTTTGTATCTGTCCCCTGGCTTCCGGCAGCAGGGGAAATGCAGTGCTGGTTTCTACGCCAAAAACAGCCATTCTTGTGGATGCAGGGCTGTCTGGAAAGGAAATCCAGCGGCGGATGGCTGCTGTGGGGGAAACCCCGGAGCGCCTGTCCGCCATCATCATCACCCATGAACACAGAGACCATATTCAGGGAGCCGGGGTATTGGGCCGTCGGTTCAATATCCCGGTCTACATGACAAAGGCCACTTACCAGGCCTGTGCAAAGGTTGTCGGCAAAATTCCCGATATAAGGTTCTTTGGCTGTGGTGAAGGTTTTGCAGTCAAAAATTGTAACAACGCCATGGATGACAAGATTTACGAAGCATCAGTATTGACGGTGCATCCTTTTTCAACTTCCCATGATGCCTCTGACCCGGCCGGTCTCACCCTGACCTGGCAGGGATGCAAAATCGGTATTGCCACGGATCTGGGCATTGCCACCAACCTTGTGAAAGAGCATCTGCGCAACTGCAGTGTGCTCTACCTTGAATCCAACCATGACCCGGATATGCTCATCAACGGGTCCTATCCGTGGCACCTGAAACAGCGCATCAAATCCCGCACCGGACACCTGTCCAATGCAGATGCAGGGATGCTTTTGTCCCAGCTGGTCCACCAGAATCTGAAACATGTGATCCTGGCCCATTTAAGTGAAGAGAACAACCGTCCTGAACATGCCCTGGCTGCAGCGGGCAGGTGTCTGAACGGTTCTTC
>JAZBPL010000246.1:0-83476 GCA_036351635.1 Desulfotignum sp. | reverse complement strand
CGGTTTTTATCATCCGATCCCAGGGAAAAGCAGCTTTTGTCCCTGATGCTTTTGTGTCCTGATATCATTCCAGAGGTGCTTGATTCCGGGGTGCTGGATTGTTTTTATTCACAGCGGCTGCGCAGCATCGCAACCATCATTGCCAATGCTGATCCGCTTCATGCCGCTTTTGTCAATCATGTCATGGCAAAAATGGAACATGACAAAGACAGGCAGCTGATTGCCTCCCTTGCCATGGCACAGGGGCCGGATAAAAATACAGACATGCGCAAAACGGCAATATCTATCATCAACCGGATTATACGGATTAAAAAAAGAAAAGAAAATATCCTGACAACAAAGATAATTCATGCAGAAAAGGGCTGTGATGCTGATGTGATGGAACTTTTGAAAATGAAGCAGAAAGAGATTCGGCAATTACATGATGGGCAATAACGTTTAGCCTTTGGGAGACATTTCATGGCAAATATGACAAAGAAGTCAGAAGAGAATCAGGTGATCAGCAAAACACAATTGGAAAAGCTCATTGAAAAGGGCAAAAAACGTGGTGTTATCTCTTTTGCCGAAATAAATGATGCCATATCTGATGATGTGACATCTTCTGATCAGATTGAAGATATTGTGGTGCAGTTCAAGGACCTGGGCATCACACTTGTGGATATTGAGAAAGGAAAATCCAAAAATGCAGGCACGAAAACAGATGGCAGATTGACCGGCAAACCGGCACGGAAAAAAGAGAAGATCAGGCCAGAATCCAAACATAAAAAATCTGACACAGCCGATAAAAAAGATTTTTTTGCATCAGCCAAGGAACGGCCTGATATGGAGTTCGGGGCGGTGACCGATCCGGTAAAAATGTATCTCAAGGAGATGGGAATGGTCACCCTTTTAAGCCGGGAGGGTGAAATTGAAATTGCCAAAAAAATTGAGGTGGGGGAGCGGGATGTGCTGCGCGCCATGCTGGATTGTCCGATTTCTTTGACCACCATTTTCCTTTACGGCGATAAAATGGAAAAAAAGTCCATGCGGCCCAAGCATGTGCTGCGGGATGTGGATGAAGGGGACGGGGTGGTGGATGAGGCCTCAAAACAGGAAAAATTTCTGGAATCTCTGGCCGTTATTAAAAGCCTCCATGAAAGCAACCAGGACAAACGGGACCAACTCCACGGCCTGAGAAAAACAACCAAAAAATACCAGAACCTGGTGGCGGAAATTTCACAGGGCACGGAACAGATTTTTGAAGAACTGAAGCGCTGGCGGTTTGAATCCAATGTCATTGATACCATTGAAAAGAGTATCCGCAGTACCATTGTCTGGTTTGACACGGTGGACAACCTGCTGGAAAAGTGTGCCAGAACCTTTAATGTCATGAAAGACACCATGCTCAAACAGGCATCGGATCAGGAAAAATTTGTTGCATGGGCCACGGCCCGGACAAATCTTGATACACAAAGGGCAGGGATCCTGTATAAAGACATCCAGGCCATCATGGACCAGGTGGCCCTGCGCAGGGAGTTGATAAAAGGTGATGCCGAAGACCTGCGGGCCATCACCCGGGGAATTGACAAGGGCCGCAGGGATGCAGATTCTGCCAAGCGTGAACTGGTCCGGGCCAATCTGCGGCTGGTTGTCAGCATTGCCAAAAAATATACCAACCGCGGGCTGCAGTTTCTGGATCTGATCCAGGAGGGCAATATCGGTCTGATGAAGGCGGTGGACAAGTTTGAATACCGGCGGGGATATAAATTTTCCACCTATGCCACCTGGTGGATCCGCCAGGCCATCACACGGGCCATTGCCGATCAGGCAAGAACCATACGTATTCCGGTACATATGATAGAAACCATCAACAAGCTTATCCGCACCTCCAGGTACCTGGTTCAGGAGATGGGCAAGGAGCCGTCTCCTGAAGAGATTGCGGAAAAAATGGAAATACCCATTGACAAGGTGCGCAGGGTCCTGAAGATTGCAAAGGAACCCATTTCTCTGGAAACCCCCATCGGAGAAGAAGAAGACAGCCACTTAGGGGATTTTATCGAAGACAAGAAATTTTCCATTCCATCGGAAGCAGCCATTGATTTCAGCCTGGCTGAACAGACGCGCAAAATTCTGGCCACCTTGACCCCGAGGGAAGAAAAGGTGTTGCGCATGCGGTTTGGTATCGGGGAAAAATCCGACCATACCCTGGAAGAGGTTGGCAAGGATTTTACCGTTACCAGAGAACGCATCCGGCAGATTGAGGCCAAGGCTTTGCGGAAATTGCGGCACCCCACCAGAAGCAAGAAGCTCAAGACATTTATAGAAAATTAGAACTTGACTTGGCCAGGTGTTTACGATATATAATTAAAGTTTGTTTGGGTGCCAACGGTAAAGGGCCTATAGCTCAGTTTGGCAGAGCCACCGGCTCATAACCGGTCGGTCCCTGGTTCGAATCCAGGTGGGCCCACCATCACATCCAGACAAATACTGTTTGTGAATATGAAACCGATAAGGATGGTCAGGCCATAGATGATTATGCCTGTAAAAACGCAATACCGAAATAGACAATAAATTTTTAAAGCGTGGTATCTTACCACGCTTTTTTTATTTGGGCAGACAGACCATGACGTTAACTGTAGAAAAAATCCTGAACATAATCGATGGCATCGCGCCATGCAGCCTGGCAGAACCGTGGGACAACTGCGGCATGAGTGCCGGCAGTCTGCAGTGGCCGGTAAAAAAGATCCTGGTGGGACTTGATCCCTGCATGCAGGTGATGCGTGCCGCCAGAAACTGGGAAGCAGATATGGTACTCACCCACCATCCCTTGTTCATTTCCCCTGAAAAAACCATTGATTTTCTGCACATGCCCGGATCCGCCATTGCCATGGCAGCCAGAGAACAGATTGCCATTGTGTGTGCCCATACCAATCTGGATAAGGCCCAGAACGGATTGAATGATTTGTTTGCCAGCCGTATCGGTGTTGTGTGTACCCATGCCCTTTTACCGGATCCCCGGGCTTTGGACCGGCAGGATAACCAAAAAACCGGTATCGGAAGGATCGGACATCCGGCATCCCCTGCAACCCTGGCCCGGCTGGTGGATGATATTAAAACCCGTTTGGAAATACCCTTTGTCCGGGTGGTGGGGGATATGGGTATGAAGGTTGAAAAAATTGCCCTGTGCACAGGTTCAGGCGGCTCTTTGATTTCTGATTTTATAAAATCCGGCGCAGATCTGTATATCACAGGTGACATAAAATACCATGATGCCCGGCTTGTGGAAGCATATGGCAGGGCATTGATAGATGTGGGGCATTTTGCCTCGGAAATCGCAGCAGTGGATCTGTTGTCCGAAAGGATGGTGCAGGCAGCCTCCCTTGCAGGATATGACCTGGAAATAAAAGGCTTCAGCCAGGAAACAGACCCATTTGCCACAGTGTAAGGACAGCTTATGAACCAAACTTTAAAACAAGACATTGAAACACTTGTCAGGCTCCAGAAGATTGAATCTGAAATTCTCAGGCTGCAGTCGGTTATCCAGAAAGTGGAGAAAGAAAAAATCGCACTTGCATCAAGGCTTAACGCCTTTAAGGCGGAGTTAGACACCAGCAGGCAGGCATTTGAAGAGATCCAGCACAAATGCACAGATGCGGAACAGGAAATCAAGACTGTGGATGACCGGATTATCAAAAGCAATGAAACCCTGCGGATGGTGAAGACCAATAAAGAATACCAGGTTCTGCTCAGGGAAGTGGATGACAACAAAAGGCGTAAAGATGCCCTGGAAAGCCAATTGCTGGATTTTTATGACCAGAGGGAAGCCATTGAAGTTACGGTCAAAGAAAACGAACAGCAGTTTCTGCAGCTGGAGCAGCAGGTCAAAGCAGAACAGGCGGAAATCGACAAAAAAACTGTGGATGACAGGGAGCTGCTTGCTGAATCTCTGGAACAGCAGAAAAAGATCGGGCAGGACCTGGAACCGTCTTTGATGAACCGGTTCAGGAAAGTGGCCAGAATGAATCAGGGTCAGGCTGTTGCCCAGGTGAGAAATGAATCCTGTATGGGATGCTTCATGAATGTCCCGCCACAGTTGTGTATTGAGGTGCAGCGGGGAAACCAGTTGATTTCATGCCCCCAGTGCAGCCGGATTCTTTACCATGTAAATGATGATCCAATGTCAGGGGAATAATTTTTTGATTTCGGTCTGACCGGACTGAACGATCGCTGGGTCAAAGACCTGGAGGAAAGTCCGAACACCGCAGGACAGGACGCTCCATAACGTGGAGTCACGGTGACGTGAAGGAAAGTGCAACAGAGAGCAGACCGCCTTTTGCGGGTTGGTTTCAGCCCAAGGAAGGTAAGGGTGAAACGGTGCGGTAAGAGCGCACCAGTTTTCCGGGTGACCGGGAAAGCTTGGTAAACCCCGTCCGGTGCAAGACCAAATAGGGAAACGCTTGAGGGCTGTCCGTCCGAAGTTTCCGGGTAGGTTGCTTGAGGTGTGCGGCAACGCACATCCCAGATGAATGATCGTTGGCCTGTTTTTTTAGGGTAACCGGGACAGGCAACAGAATTCGGCTTACTGGCCGGTCAGACCGAAATTTAACAATGCCGGGAAAATATAGATGAACGACACCTGTGATATTTCGTTTAAACAAAAAGCCAATATTTTTTCCTTTGAATTTTTAAAATGTATCCAGTTCATCCTCACCATTGAAGATGACACCTATATTTTCACCAAAAAACTGTATTCCAAGCTGATAATCAATTCCCATATACTGGAAGATTTTTTGGATTTCCACGGGGCAAAGAAAAATTCAGAATGGCTTTTTTACCGGGAGCTGGGCGCCCTTGTCCGGCATCTGTCCCTGGCCTGCTATTCCCAGCGTCATATTCTGAACCGTTTGAAATTCTACCGGCTGGAGTATGCCGGGCATGACCTTTTCAAACAGGAAGCCATTGACACCTTGAAAATTCTTCAGGATTCATTGAAACTGGCTGCCCCTGTTATCCTGGCAGAGGCCAGACGGCTGCATATCACCATTCCCCATTCCGGATATAACCTGAGCTATTTTCCCGGCATCTCTTCAACCCAGCAGCTGGACCACAATATCGATGATTTCACTGCAAGGGACAACCAGAAAAAAAATCTGACCCGGATTTCCAGCGAGTTTTTAGAAGTGGTAAAAGCGTTTGAATCCCTTTCCTTTTATGAACGGTATGATGTAAAAACCATTCAGAAACTGGTGCCGGAAAAGATCAATGAGGTCATTATCCGCAGTTTTGAAATGAAAGTGCATAATATCCAGTCCTCCTTTGATTCCTATGTGGTAAAAACCCAGTCGTCAGAGGAAAACATCCTTCTGGACCAGCTGCGCAGCCATTTTTCCATTGTTTTTCATATTCTTCAGGTCATGGGACGGCTGCTGCATTTTTATGAACGCCATCTGTACGATGTGGGGTTCAAAGATGTATACATGCGTGTCAGACAATCGCTGGCTGAATTGATCGACCCGGATGTCCTGCTGGACCGGGCAGTCAATTTCTGTCTGTTTTATGCCTGGAAATTTCTGTCATCTGGAAAGCAGGTGGCGTCCAACATTCTGAACAAAAATATGGAATCTTCCACCGTTGAGGTGTCCATACCCATGGACAGGGGATTTCACAGCCGCCCCAGCCTTCTGGTTGCCAAGATTGTCCAGCACTATGGCGGAGAAGTGATTCTGCGGGTGGGCGAAGACCAGTTTGATGCCTCTTCGGTTCTGGACATCCAGTGGGCAGGGGGTAAAATTAAAAAAGAAAATATTGAAAAAGTGATATTCACAGGAGATTCCAGGGCATTGAACGATCTTGTCGTTCTGGCCGGTGTCAATTACGGAGAAGACCATATGGGCAAAGGCACCCCCCTGCCAAAGCAATTGTCATACCTGAGCTGAACCATGCCCCGTCCCAAGCGCATACCCATTATCGTGGCAGCAGGCAAGGGCTGCCGCATGGGTGGTGACACAAAAAAGCAATACCTTGTTCTGGATGCGGTTCCGGTTCTCACAAGGACCATCATGGTGTTTGACCGCCATGATGCCATGGATGACATTGTTGTGGTGATTCCCGAACAGGACCAGGACTACTGCCGGACTCACATTGTTGCGCCCTATGCATTTACAAAAAAGATCCATCTGGTAAAGGGGGGGGGGACCCGGCAGGCATCGGTTGTAAACGGACTCAGCAGGGCTGCCAGGCTGTGTGATACAGCACCCGGCAGTCTGGTGCTTATCCATGACGGGGTCCGGCCGTTTGTGTCTTTGGATTTGATCAACCGGCTCATGGAGATTGCCGCCAAAAAAGGGGGATGCATCCCGGCCCTTTGTGTGAATGATACCCTCAAGCTGACAGACCAAAACCGGCAGGTGCAAAAGACCCTGGACAGAAATCAGATTTTCCGGGCACAGACCCCCCAGGTATTCCGCCTGGATCTGATCCGCAGGGCATATGTTTTTGCTGAAAAGACACAGTTTTCAGGAACTGATGATGCATCTGTCATGGAGCATGCGGATTTTGCCGTATTCACCACCCCGGGAAGCAGTGACAACATCAAACTGACAACCCCTGATGATCTGGTTCTTGCCCGCTGCATCATGAACCAGGCATAGCCATGATTATACACCTGCAACTTTTTGGGCAGGCAGTTTATTATTGACTTTGAAATACAGTTAAGCATAATAGAAAAGATTGTTTTACCCATGATTACTTTCTGGAGGTACCTTGATGGCGGAAAAACCGGCAATAAAAATTGGTTATCTGAAGATTACCGACCACCTGATCCTGGGCGTCACCAAACGCAAGCTTGAAAAGGGAATGGAAAATTTTACCCACTGTTCCCTTGAGACGGTTGTCAAGAATGGATGGAATGAGGTTGCAGATGCCATTGCCACAAAATCGCTGGATGGTGCCCTGATCCTGGCCCCTACTGCCATGGATCTGTTCAAGTCCGGGGTTGATTTGAAACTGCTGCTGCTGACCCATAAATCCGGCAGCGTCCTGGTGAAGAGCAAAAACGCCCACATTGAAAAAATTGAGGATTTCGCCGGTAAAACCGTGCTGATTCCCTATCAGCTCTCCATTCACAACATGCTGTTCCACAAACTGTTGTCAGAAAAAGGATTGACGCCCGGCCGGGCCAATGAACCCAATGTGGACGTTATACTGGAGGTCGTTGCCCCGTTCCAGATGCCTGAAGCCATCCAGCTGGATGAAGAAGGAGAAATCGGCGGTTTTATTGTGGCTGAGCCCTTTGGTTCCCAGGTCATTGCCCAGGGCCACGGGGAAGAGTTCTACCTGTCCAAGGATTTATGGCCCAAACACCCCTGCTGTGTATTTGTCATGCGCACCGAAATCATGGAAAAACATCCGGAAGCCATCCAGGAGATCTGCACCAGTTTTGTGAGATCCGGCCTTGCCATTGATGCACAGCCGGACCCGGCATCAGTGATCGGCGGTGATTTTTTGTCCCAGGAAAAGGATGTGATTCACCGGGTTCTGACCCAGCCGCCGGACCGGATACTCACAGGGGAGCTGCTTCCTGTAATAGAGGATCTGGACACCATTCAAAAATATATGATGGACAAGATGAAGATCATGACCAGCCTCATTGACCTGGAAAAATTTGTGGATACCCGGTTTGCTAAAAATGCCGGCGCCAGGTAAGATGATCTTTATCCCGCTGCTGCATCAATGAATGAATAGATTTGTGAAATCGCTTTGACTGTCCATTCAGGCTTTCCTGAAATTGTTTCCACTTTGTCTTTGTTCAGCCGCTGCGCTGTTTCTTGGGCATCCAGCCCCCGGGATTTTAAAGCCATGATGATCTTCATCACCGCCGCCTTGTATTTTTCCAGATCCTGATCACGAAAGATGTCGGGTTTCAAGGAGGGTTCTGCATCCAGCAGGGCTGTCAGATCATCAAGGGGTGCACTGTTTCCGTCACTTTCAGCTGCGCTGTTGTTCATCGTTTTTTCAGCACTTTCCATCCCATTTTCCGCATCGATCAACAAAAAAAGATCATCCAGGTCATCTGTATGGGAGGGCTGCACCAGCAGAGACAAATCATCCATATCCAGTGGGCCTGTGTCATTATCCAAAGGACGGGTCGCATCCGGGCCGTTTGTTATGAGCAGGCGCAAATCATCCATCTGTCCTGCAGCACGGGATTCTTCCTGAAAATCCTGCTGGGTGTTTTGATCCTCCTGCTGCCCCTGGGCCTTTGGACCATTTCCAGATGGGGAATCAGATGCGGCAGGCGGATCAGAGGATGCGGCATCAACCAGCGCATCCAGGTTGTCCAGGTCATCACCATCAGGCAGGGGGGTATCCAGAAGCTGGGTTAAGTCATCATCCATCTGGATTGTCTTGACTGCTTCATGTGTTACGGTCTGAAGTGCAGGATTCTGGCTGCCCTGCCGAATCATCTGCTGGAGGGCTGCTGCAATATCATGCATGGCCACGGCTTTTTTTTCTTCTGCTGCCGCCCGTTTTTCAATGGCTGCTGCTTTTCTTTCTTCTGCTGCCGCACGCTTTTCATGGGCCAGGGCAATTTTTTTCTGATGATCTCCCATATCGGAAAAAAAAGATCGCATAAGATGGAGCCCATTCCTGCCGAAGCTTATCTTGTCGTCGTCATTATCAAAAAAGGGATCTGCAGCATCGCGGGAATCAGGGTCTGGTTTCATTTTCATCAGATCCGGCTCAGTGTCGAGTGTTTCATCTATCTGGGAAGGCAGCATGCCTGACGACAGAGACTGACTGATCCACAGCATCAGGCCAAGGTCTTTTTCAGCATACCGGGGACGGCCATCCTTTGTTTCGACACAGAACCTGTGGTGAAACCGTTTCAATATGAACCGTGTGAAGGCGGTTCCGGCATCGAGTTCCTGTATGATGTCATGAACAGATAACAACCTTTCCCGGGGCAAGTTTTTTTGATTATCTGTATTGTCCACAGTCAGTATGTCTCCACAGTGATTATTCGGTGAATGTAAAATCCATATGGCAATCTACCATATTTTTTGAAACTGAAAAAGATATATCCACAAATCAAGCGTTGTCCGGCATACAAATCAAATCGTTTGACAGCCGATATCCGGGTTGTTATATTTTATATACATTCGTATCACAAGACATTTTCAAGAAAGACAAGACCCAGATGCAGTGGCTGACACGGTTTTATGCGATCTGTTTTCGGCTGAGACAAAACCACATCCAACACAATGCAAAGGCAATTTTTTTCTTTGCACCGTCCAGGGGAGGATACAATGGCCGTGAAAAAAAAAGCAACCACACTTAAAGCGAATTCGTTACCAGAGCATGTGGATGCCGTAAAAAAAGGAAAAAAAGTATTTGAAGATGCCTTCCAGGGGGTTTCCCGTATGATTCTGGATGCAGGTATCCAGAAAATCACCGTCAAGGGCAAATCCACCTACCAGTTTGACCTGTTCAGCCAGGGCAGAAAACACCTGGTGGGCATGTATGATGAGATCAACTCTTTTGTTTCCTTTGTCAAGGATGCATCTGAAGGCGGATCTTCCAGGGAAATGGCCTTTGTTCTGGTGGGAGAGCCCGGCAACGGCAAAACTTTTTTTGTGGAATATCTGTGTGACCGGTACAGAGAATTTTTATCCATCCCTGAGAACAGAAAATATACCTTCAGGTTCATCAACCTGGACAAGCTGGGCGGATACGGACAGATAAAATTCATTGAATCCCAGACATATGAAGATCCCATGATCCTGGCCATGGGCATTGCGGTGACGAAAGGCCAGTCCATGGATTTTCTGGCAAAAAAATTTAAATTCACCGACAAGCAGATTGAAAATATCTACGCAAAATACCGGCCACTTGGTGCCTGTTCCGCCTATATCTGGAATCATATCAGAGAATATTGTGACAATGATATTGACAAGATGCTGTCATTTGTGGAAATCGTACCGGTGCCGCTCATTGAAAGCCTGGGCACCATCACAGGGAAATATCCGGCCAAGGACAAGATCACTTCATCTGCCGTGGACCTTATGGGAGAAGAATCCATACAGCGGCTGCTGCATATAACAGATACCAACAACCCTTACCGGTTTGATCTGCGGCGCGGGGCACTGGCCAGGGTGGCCGGCGGCGGGATCCATTTTTCCGATGAGATCTATAAGAACAAAAAAGACCTGGTCCAGGTCTACTTAGGGGTCATCCAGAACAGAATGATCGAACTGGACGGGTTCAAGTGGCCCATTGATACCCTGATCATTGCCACCAGCAACAATTCAGAATTTGACACCTTTCTTTCTGAAAGAGAAGAAGCCCCTATTGTTGACCGCTGCCGCATCTGCTATGTGGCCCATAACACGGATTACAAGATCCAGAAAACCCTGACGGAATATGCCATCGGAAAGGATGTCAAGCGTTCGCTGGCCCATGAGATCCTCCACCAGGACCCCAACCTGAACTATGCTGCATCGGTTGCCGTTGTCCTGACCCGCCTGCCCAGGTCCGAAAAACTCACCCCCGTGGAAACCATGAAGCTGGCAGCCGGGGAGGTGGCCGGAGAAAAAAGTCTGAAAACCCTGGCGGAACTCATCGATACCCTGAACCAGGATACAGACATCACCAAGCGGTTCGGCCAGAAAGGTCTGGGTCAGCGGAACCTGGGAAGGGCGGTACAGCTGCTGCTGGAATCCTCTGAAACCAATGAGGGCAGGTGCATGTTTGCCCTGGATATTTTCACCTGCCTGGAGCGGACCGTGCTTGATTATGTTCACGAACCGGCAGACCGGGCCAAATTCATGGAAGACCTGAAAATCGCCAGGGGCCTCTACAGGGAGCGCATCATGACAGAGATGTTCAACGCCTATATGGATGAACCCCTTGCCATTAAAAAGGATGTGCTCAATTATGTGAACATGATCATCGGTGTTGATGCCGAACACCTGGGACCGGACATGATGTGGAAATACAAGGACCCCCAGACCGGCGAGTTGCGGGCCCTGAAAATAGATGAGCGGTATATCAAAAACGTGGAGGAACGCCTGGGGCTGAAAACAGAAGAACAGCGGGCATCATTTCGTAATTCCATCCGCAAGATCTATGGCCAGAAACTGTCGGTGGATCCCAACTATGATTTTATGGACAACCTGGAACTGGTCAAGGCCATCACCGATGTCCGGCTTAAATCCGATATTGCCGGTGCCGGATCTTTGATCGGGGCCCTGGCCAACCGGACCAATGAGGAAAACCAGAAGCTGTATGACCGCATGATCACGACGATGAATGACAAACTCGGTTACTGCCGCACCTGTGCCCAGAAGACCATCGAGTATTTCTGCAGCCAGGAAGATGACAATTAAAACCCTGAGGAGGCGGCATGATAACCCTTGATGAACTCCTTGAAAGGGACAAAAAAAGAGAACAGGACGGATTTAAAAGAAAAATCCGCATTGGACGGATCGTAAAACCCGGGGCCGGCGGCAGGGAAAAGATCATTGTGGTGCCCACCACTGTGGAAGAAAAATTTGTACATGATGACATTGTCCCGGAACAGGAACAGGGAGAGGGAGAACCCACTGGCGGAACAGGGGAAGGCCAGGAAGGGGATGTGATCGGTGAACAGCCCATCCGCCCCGAAGATGGTGAAGGGGAAGGCGCGGGCGAAGGAGATGGCGAAGGGCCTGGTGAGGGAAAAGGCGGTGCGCATGAAATCGAGGCCAATGCCTATGAGCTGGGGAAAGTGCTGTCCCAGGATTTTGAACTGCCCAATTTAAAAGACAAAGGCAAGAAAAAAGTGCTGGCCAGATATGTGTATGATCTCACCGACAAAAACCAGGGTGTCGGCCAGGTGCTGGACAAGAAAGCCACCTTGAAAAAGATTGTAGAAACCAACATCTCTTTAGGCAGAATCCCGGATGTGTCTGCCATTGACACCACCGGTTTCATTGTTTCCCCCCAGGACCTGATCTACCGTATTCTTTCCAGAGAAAAAGAGTATGAATCCCAGGCCCTGGTGTTTTTTCTGCGGGACTATTCCGGTTCCATGGGGGGAAAGGTCACCCAGACCGTGGTATCCCAGCATGTGATGCTCTATTCCTGGCTGGTGTACCAGTATGAAAAACAGGTGGAAACCCGGTTTATTCTCCATGACACCGAAGCCAGGGAAGTCTCTGATTTTCAAAAATATTATTCCTATAAAGTGGCCGGCGGCACCAAGGTGTATACCGCCTTTAAACTGGTGAATGATATTGTGGAAAAAGAAAGCCTTGCCCGGGACTATAATATTTACGTGTTCCATGGAACAGATGGGGATGACTGGGATAAGGACGGCAGACAGACCCTGGCGGAAATAGAAAAAATGCTGGCCTATGCAGCCAGGATTGGAATAACCATAGTGGAACATGCCTATGTGGGGTCCAAACAGACGGAAGTGGAAAAATACATTCAATCTTCAGGCCTTCTGACCAGCCACAACCACCTTATCAAGCTGGATGTCATGGGGGAGAATGTGGATGATTCCCGGATTATCCAGGGCATCAAGACCCTGATTTCCTGAAAAACGGTTACGCTGGTCTGCCGGAAAGAGAGCAGTGCATGGAACTTGTCAGTCAACATGTCAAAGGTATCATGGAAGAATGCAAAGTGCGTGCCCGTGATGCCGGTCTGCGGTTTGACGATGAAACCCTTGAATATATTGTCACCAACAGGGATCTGATTGAACTGTCTCCCAAAATGATGATTCCCACACTCTATGATTACTGGGTGCATGATGTCAGGGTATTGTCCGGCAAGGGGATGTATGAGGCATACCCGTCAAATCCCTTTGAAACCGTTATCAACACACGGCCGGCCATTTCCTATTACAATGACAACAACCCGGACTGGCTCAATGTCATGATTTTTTATCATGTTCTGGCACATATTGATTTTTTCCAGAACAACCTGTTTTATGAAAATACCTGGGATATCGACCTTGCCGGACAGGCCCTGGCAGACAAGCGTATCATTGCACAGCTCCGGAGTGAAAAAACCAGGTGGCTGGATTATGTTATTGAGTTTGCCCGGGGAATGGACAACCTGGTGGGATTTCACAAGGACCTGAACCGCGCCCTTTTACATGATACCCCGAAAAAACCCACCAGAACCGATTTCTATTTTGATCTGTTCCTGCAGAAAGTCAGATCCGTGCCCCAGCATGAATATGTAAAGGAGATCGACCGGTATAACCAGTGCAAAAAAGAGGGCATTGATTTTTTTGAACAGGTGACAGTCCGGTATCCGGAATTTGAGGAGCTCTTTCGAAAACAGATTGCGCACAAGGAACCGCCTCATATGGATATCCTGGAGTATATCATACGGCATTCCGCTTTTTTGAGAAAAGAAGAAAATGAATGGATGAAGTCTGTGATCCATATTGTCAGGAGCACCTCTTTGTATTTTCAGCCCCAGATGCGCACCAAAACCATGAATGAGGGGTGGGCCTCTTTCTGGCATGAGAAACTGTTCATGGCAGATGACAGAATCAGCGGACATGAAGCAGATTATGCAAAAATCAATGCCAGTGTGACAGCCATGCCCAAAGTGGGCCTCAATCCCTATGCTTTAGGGATGCGGTTGTTTGAACACATGCATGAAATGGAAGACAAAGGAAAATATTCTTTTGAATATTTTCTTCTCAAGGATGCGGTTCGCAAAAAAAAATATGACACACACAAAAACACGGGCCGGTCATTTATCTTCACGGTCAGAGAAAACATGAATGATTTCACATTCATCAACTCTTTTCTGGACCAGGAATTTGTGGACAGGCACAAACTGTTTGTTGCCGGCAGACGGATCAACAGCCAGAACATGACCTGGCAGTATTATATCAAGTCCAAAAAGGCGGAAGATTATAAACAGATGGTCATCAATACCCTGTACCATCCACCGGATATCCGCATTGATGCTGACAAGACCAAAGCGGGTGTCCTGTACCTCAACCACCGGTTTGAAAACAAGCCGTTGAAATCCGATTTTATAGAAAATACCATGATCGGCATTGAATTTTTATGGGGGGGGCCAGTGCATCTGGAAACCAGTGAACCCAAATCCACAGCACAGCTGGACCCCAGATATACCAATTTCTGGGATCCTTCCGCACAAGGGACTGCCCCTGCACCAGAACCGGTTCCCATTGAATGGAAACGGGTGCGGTATGTGATCAAGGACCGTAAACTGCACAAGCAGGAGTTGTAGCCAATGATGGAAAAAAAAGCGGTCTCAACAGAATCTGTCGGCCAGGTCCTGGGACTTCTGGAAAAAAATATCCAGGATTATCAGCGGCTCCAGCCGGTTTCCTTTGAGGAGTTTTTAAATATTCTAAAGTCCCGGCCTTCCCAGATTTTACGAAATATATTTCAGTCGTTTCATGATATGGTCAAGGCCCATGTGGCGGAGTACAAAGACCCTGTGACCGGTGAACAGGACAACCTGGCATTTACCCATTATGACTGCACAAAGCTTTTTGTGGAGGGATCTGACAACCCCTATTTTCCGGACATGCTGTTTGCGAACCGGTTCATGAAACAGATGGAATACCTGCGCCATGGGGCCCAGCAGAACCGCATCTATATTTTTTACGGTCCCCATGGCTGTGGTAAAAGCACCTTTTTAAACAACCTGCTCAAAAAATTCGAAAGCTATGCCAACACGGATGAAGGGCTCAGATATGAGATTGTATGGCGCCTGAACATCAAAAAACTGCATGACCAGGACCATTCTTTTTCCATGTCCGCTTTTGAACGCCTGATCCAGTATGTTGAAAAAGAAAATGACAGGTCGTTCAGCAAGCCGGAAGCACTCTCTTTGGCCATCCATGAGCGCGATTATATCGAGGTTCCCTGCCTGGCCCATGACAACCCATTTCTGGTTATACCAAAAGAGCAGCGCCGGGGTGTTCTGGATGAATTGATCAAAAACGACCAGTTCAAGTGGCAGCTGTTCACGGAAAAGGAATATGAATGGGTGTTCACCGAAGAAACCTGTACCGTATGTTCTTCCATCTACCACGCACTGCTGGAAAGACTTGAAAACCCCAAAGAGGTCTTTAAAATGCTTTTTGCCAGACCCTATTACGTCAACCGCAGGATTGGTAACGGTATTTCCGTTTTCAACCCCGGGGACAAGCCATCCAAACAGAATGTCATTTCAAACCAGATGCTCCAGAACCGTATCAATACCTTGTTCCAGGATTCCAATCTCATCCAGTACACCTATTCCAATTTTGCCAAGATCAACAACGGGATTTACGCCCTCATGGATATCAAATCCCACAATATCGACCGCCTGGTGGAGCTGCACAACATTATTTCCGAAGGGGTGCACAAGGTGGAAAATATGGAGGAACGGGTGGATGCGCTTTTCATTGCATTGATGAACCCGGAAGACAAACGCAATATCAGGGATTTTCCCTCTTTTGAGGACCGTATCAGATACATTGATATCCCCTATGTACTGGACTGGAAAACAGAAGTTAAGATCTACCTGGATATATTCGGCCGGCATATAGAGGGCAGTTTTCTGCCCATGGTGCTGGACAATTTTGCCAGGATCATTGTGTGCACAAGGAGCGGCAAACGGTCTGCGGCCCTTGAAGAATGGATCGACAAGCCCGATAAATACAAAAATTTTTGTGATGACAAACTCATGCTGCTGAAAATGGAAATATTTTCCGGCAATATTCCCAGATGGCTGGATGATGATGATCTGCGGCGCCTGGATAAGAAAATGCTTTCAAAAATTATTGCGGAATCTGAAATTTACGGCAAAGACGGGCTGTCCGGCAGGGATTCCATTAAAATATTTGATGAATTTTATTCCAAATATGCCAGAGAAGACCGTTTGATTAATATGCCGGATCTGTGCACCTTTTTCAATAAACTGGATACCGGATCCAAAAAACTGCTTCCTGAAGGGTTTTTGTCCTGTCTCTTGCGCATGTATGACTATACCGTGCTCCAGCAGGTAAAAGAATCTTTGTACTATTATAATGAAGACCAGATCACCAGGGATATCAAAAATTATATCTCTGCTGTAACCAATGAACTGGATTCCGTGGCGCACTGTATTTTTACCAAAGAGGAGCTTCATGTGACAGAAGCATTTTTAGAAAGCATTGAAAACAGGCTCTTGTCTGAAAATCTGAACAAAGCACGGCGCGAAGAGATCCGCCATGATGTGCTCAAGGAATATACCACCCGCACGTTGACCCATGAAATCATGATCCAGGAAAAGGATATTGTTGATACACGGTTGTTCTCCTCCCTGTACGAACGATATGTCCACAATCTTAAAAAACGGGTGCTGGAACCGTTTATCGATAATGAAAATTTCAGAAATGCCATCAAGGATTTTGATACCGAAAAATTCAGGACCCATGACAAGCGCATCAAAAAAGATGTGAAATTTCTCATTGACAACCTGTCAACCAAGTTCGGATATACCAGCCAGGGGGCCAATGAGGTCTGTATCTATGTGATCGACAATGATCTGGCCAACAAGTTCAAATAGCTGCCATGCCCATTTAGGACTTGATTCTTTGATCATCTTCCTTTAAATGAAGGCCAGTAATTTACATTGGCCTTTGACCCCATACTGTTTCAAACAATATTATACCCTTATCCATGATATCTCCCATTATTGACCATATGCAGTCCTGTGACAGCGCTTTGGTGCTCACCCAAAATGAAGGCTCCCACAAAGCCTTTCTGACGGCCCGGATGTTTGCCCGCATATCCTGCGACATGGTGGTGGTGCTGCCGGACCGGAAGAATGCTGCACAATTCATGGATGATCTGCTGTTTTTTCTGCCGGACCGCAAAGATGCGATCCTTTTTTTTCCGGGATACCATATCCTGCCCTTTAAATCCCTGTCCTTTCACAGGCAGACCTCCACCCAGCGCATGGCGGTGTTGTCCCGTCTGGTGGCAGACAGGTCATACCCCTGTCTGGTGGTGACCTGGATTGACACCCTGCTCCAGAAACTGATCCCCAAAAAAACCATCCTTGAAAATTTGGAACTGGTCATGGCCAATGAGGAGACCGACAGGGATGCCCTGGTGGCCAGCCTTGAATCCGGCGGATACACCCGGACTTCCCTGGTGGAAGACCCCGGAGAATATGCGGTGCGGGGAGGCATTCTGGATCTTTTTGTACCGGGTGATACCCACCCGGTACGCATGGAATTTTTCGGAGATCTGGTGGAATCCATCCGCAGTTTTTCGCCCTATACCCAGCGGGGTATCAGACAATTGTCAGAAACCATAATTGTCCCGGCCACAGAAGCGGTGATCCCGGAACAGGAACTGCCCCATATTCTGGCAAGACTGCGTGCGGCAGGCAAACGTACCGGCCTGGATGCGGAAAAAATCAGGGAATATGTCACACAAACACGCAATGCCGGCCGGTTTCCCGGTATTGAAAGCATGCTGTCCATTGTATACAGCGTTTTGGATACATTTTTTGCCTATCTGTCAGAGCAGACATGCATCATATGGGATTCTCCGGACCTTCTGGCATCCCGTGCCGCAGATTTTGAAAACACGGCCCGGATAAACTTTCACACCGTTGCATCGGAAAAACGGCTGTGCGTGCAGCCGGCAGATATTTATCTGTCCTTTGACCAGGCTTCAGCACAGGTGGCGGACAGAAAACATCTTGTTTTCAAGGAAGTGACAGTTACGTCAGAACAACAATCTGCCCGGATTTTCCATTTCATGCCTGAATCCAATGAGGCCCTGTCCAGCCGGCTCGTTGAAAAAAAGGCATCAGACACCCCGTTACAACCCCTGGTGGAATGGCTGCAGAACCATTTGGGACAGGACAGAAAGATTGTCTGTGTGGTACACCAGAAATCCCAGGCCCAGCGGCTGATTTCCCTTCTGGCCCCCTATGGACTGCAGCTTTCTTTTGTGGATGATTTTTACACTGCCGCAAAAAAGCCTGCCGGCATATATTACATGCTGGCGGACCTGTCTGCAGGATTTGTTTTAGAGGATCAGGGCCTGGCCCTTGTTACAGAAAATGAAATTTTCGGCAAAAAGCGGCTGCGGCGGATAAAACGCCGTTCACAGGATGTAAAAATGCAGATGATCGCCCCGGAGGAATTGAAAAACGGGGATATCGTCGTGCACATGGAGCACGGGATAGGACGGTATGAAGGGTTGTGCAGCCTGACTGTCAACGGTATTTCACAGGATTTCATCCTGATCGTCTATCAGGATGAAGACAAGCTGTACCTGCCGGTGGACCGCATAGAGATGATCGGCAAATATATCGGTGTGGACGGATATACACCTGTACTGGATAAAATCGGTTCCAAAACCTGGATCACATCCAAAGAAAAAGCCAAAGAGGAGGTGGAAAAAATGGCGGCAGATCTGCTGGATCTGTATGCCAGAAGAAAAATCAACAAAGGGTTTTCCTTCAGCCGGCCGGACAATTATTATAATGATTTTGAAACCACGTTTCCCTATGAGGAAACCCGGGACCAGCTCAAGGCCATTGATGATGTCCACCTGGACATGGAATCGGACACCCCCATGGACCGGCTTGTGTGCGGGGATGTGGGGTACGGCAAGACCGAGGTGGCGGTAAGGGCGGCATTCAAGGCGGTCAACGACGGCAGACAGGTGGCGGTGGTGGTGCCCACCACCATTCTTGCGGAACAGCATCTTGCCACCTTTCAGGACCGGTTCAAAAATTATCCTGTGCATGTGGCCTGCCTGTCCCGTTTCCGCAGCCGCAAGGAACAGGCGCACATCGTAAAACAGCTGGCAAAGGGCGAACTGGATATTGTCATCGGCACCCATCGGCTGCTGCAAAAGGATGTGGATTTTAAATCCCTGGGACTGCTGGTGATCGATGAAGAGCAGCGATTCGGGGTCAAACACAAGGAAACCCTTAAAAAAAAACGCAGTACCGTGGATGTGCTGGCATTGAGCGCCACCCCCATTCCCAGGACCCTGCACCTGTCTTTGACCGGCATGCGGGATATCAGTGTCATCAAAACCCCGCCTGCAGACCGCCAGCCTATTGTGTCCTATATTTCAACCTATGAGGATGCCATTGTAAAAGATGCCGTACAAAAAGAGATCTCCAGGAACGGCCAGGTGTTTTTCGTGCACAACAACATCAAAACCATTTCCAAAATCGCGGAAAACCTGCAAAAACTGGTGCCGGAAGCAAAGGTCGGGACCGCCCATGGCCGGCTGAATGAAAATGCTTTGGAAAAGGTCATGTTCGCCTTTGTCAACAGAGAGATCAATGTGCTGGTGTGTACCACCATCATTGAATCAGGCCTGGATATTCCAGCTGCCAACACCATGATCATAAACAGGGCAGAACGGTTCGGGCTGGCCCAGATTTACCAGCTCCGGGGCCGCATCGGCCGCGGAGACCACCAGGCCTATGCCTATCTTTTCATTTCCGATGAGTCGGTGATTTCCAAAGATGCCAAAAAAAGGCTTTCCGCACTCATGGAATACAAGGACCTGGGATCCGGGTTCCAGATCGCCATGAAAGATTTGCAGATCCGGGGGGCCGGCACTGCCCTGGGGGCATCCCAGTCCGGCCATATTGCAGCCGTGGGCTATGACATGTTTTTAAAGCTGCTGGATCAGGCTGTTCATGACCTGAAAGGAGACACCTATACCCCGCCTCTGGATCCTGAAATCAATGCCGGTATATCAACCGGGTTTCCTGCAGATTACATTGCATCTGTTGAACAGCGGCTGACCCTGTACCGCCGTCTCTCCAGGCTGGACAGGGTGTCTGACATTGCTGACATAAAAACGGAATTAACCGACCGGTATGGAAAACTGCCCAGGCAGGCGGAAAATATGCTATTAAAAATTATGCTGCGGGTCTATGCTATCCAGGCGGGGGTCCAGCGCCTGGATATAGACCCGGCCACACTGGTTCTGACCTTTTCTGCCGCCCATATGAAAATTTCACCCCATCAGCTGGAAAAAAAATGGCAGAAAACTGCCCGGTTTTCTTTTGTCAAAAAACTGTGTGTCCAGTTTGATCTGGGGTATAAATCCAACCAGATGGCAAAAGCACTCGTGAAAACCAAAGAAATTCTTAAAGCCATTGTCTGAATGCCCCCGGCTTTATTCACAGGGGATGGCACAGCAGGAAACCAATAACATTCATGCCCTGGCGGGCACAACAAAAGATGAAAGCTGTTAGCTATTAGCCATTAGCTGTTAGCTTAAAACTGAACACTTTCATATAAAAACAGATCGCAATTTTGTTGTTTTTTATATTTTTTGCTGGATTTTGTAAACCGGCCGCGATATATAAAATATAATTGTTTCAACCGCTTGCCGGTTTTCCTGACCCGCTTTGTGCAAAACATCCTGCTGCCGGCGTGGTACACAACACAGGGCAATAAAAAATGACGGGAGATCTGCCAGATATCCATCGGTTTGAACGCCTTGCCTTCAGAAAAAAAAATGTACTGGGGCTGCTTCTCCGCTTCAGCCGCCGTCTTTTAAATGCCAGGCTGGCCGGTGTGGTATATGGAACAGACCATACCGGAGAAAAATTTCTACCGCCCCATAGATGGGACCGGGGGGTTGTGCACCAACTGGACGGCACAGGGATGACAGGTCTGGGGTTCAAGCTTTTTGGCCCGGCTGTGCTGCGCTGGATAAAGTTGTCCCCCATACGGCTGTTTGCTGCAGATGGATATGGCACACAAAAGGAAACACAGGGGGTCATCGCCCATGTGATGCGAAAACACGGGGAGTATTACGGCAGCGGCATAAAAATTTTATTCATCGGTCATATCCCCCAGAAACAGATGCGGCAGTCATCAGGGGGCAGCCTGTCCGTGACCGCCTATGACGGCAGACAATTTGAGACATTATCAGATATACAGGTGAACCTGGACATCATTCACTGGTTTAAACCGGACAATTTTGTGTCAGTGTATATTCCTGATTACGGGGCCATAGTATGCAATACCGTGGATCCCCGGTTGTTTGAAAAAAACAGGGAAAACCAGACCTATCGCCGGCAATTGAAAACCCGGTTTGACATGCTTATCAGCGCCATTGAAACTGCTTCTCTGGCCCATCTGGGACAGGCAAAGGGACGGCGGGCCGCAAAAATCATCTGGCGCAAGGAAAGAAATCTGCGCCAGGCATTTGCCCAGCTGAATGAAAAAATTCAGAAACTGGATGAACTGGAAACCCATCTCAAGGCAGTGGGGGCGGTCACAGCAAAGCAGCTGAGTATGACCCCCATGAATGAACCAAACGGTGTGTATGCTTTCATGGACATGGTGGGATCAAGCATTGTCAGAAATTGCCTCACTCCCAGGGATTTTTTTTTGGTATTGAATCTCTGCCATGAAATCGCTGCAGATACAGCAGCTGCATACGGGTGCCGGGTTGACAATTTTTTAGGGGATGCGGTTTTTGTGGAAAACATGGCAACATTTGATGCCCCCGGTAAAAACGGGCCGGCCGGTCTGCCGGAAAGGCTGATGCTCATGACAATCACCCTGGCGTCCATATTTAACCAGATCCATGCATTAAAACAGGGGTGCCATCCCCTGGACCGGGAAAACCGGATCAAAACCCTTGTGGAAAAACATGGCATAGGTTTGGACTTCAGGGCGGGTATGGCGCACGGGGCATCTCTTGTCGGACCCTTGGGCAGTTTCAACCGGCGGATTGTTACTGCCATCGGCAAGTCGGTGAATATTGCCTCCCGGCTGGAGAGCACCGGTACAAGAAACTGCATCCACATTGAAAAAAGAGTGATGGAGATTCTTTCCAACAGTGTCATCACCAAAGACACACCCGTTGTATGGCAGATTGCTGCTGCAAAAAATGGTGCACCACCTGTGCAGCAGATGGGATTTTTTCCTTTTTTTCAGGATTTTTTCCACCTGGGTCCGGATGTGATCCGGAAAATGGAACCGGTTGCCTACAAAGAGTTTGCCAATGACAGCACCTATCTGATCGCCTGCATTCCCAAACCGGGTTTGCCAAAGGTGTGTGCCGGTATTTAAGGGATATGTTCAGATGAAAAATCACGGGCATGCCGGTCCAGTGCCTGGATCAGTTTTCTGGTGTTTTTTCCCGGTTTGCCGCTGGAAATCGGTGTGTCGTTAATCTGAATCACCGGCACCACACCTTTGTTGGTACCGGTGATAAACACTTCATCAGCCGTTAGCAGCTGTTCAAGCAGCACCGGTTTTTTTTCAATCTGGAAAAGATCTTCGGCAAGAGACAAAATAAGCTGCCGGGTGATGCCTTTTAAAATACCCTTTGACGGCGGTGTGATAAGGGTCTGGCCGAAAAAGGCAAACAGATTGCTGGTGGTGCCTTCCAGGGCCTGGCTTTGTGAATTCACATAAATGGCCTCCACAGCACCGGACTGCTGTGCCTGTTTCAATGCCATGGCCGCCGGGATATAAGCGGTTACCTTGGCACCGGCCAGGGGCCTTTCCTGAACAATGGTTATCACCTTGACCCCTGTGGTGTACCAGTCTTCGGGCAGTTTTTTAATGGGGGTAACCATGACGATCAGCCGGGGGGTGCCGCTGGGGGTCAAAAAATCCGGGCTGGAACCGCCGGTTATCACAATGCGGATATTGGCTTCAGCCGTTTGTCTGTTTTTAAGCAGTGTTTCACGCACGATGGCTTTTATCTCATCCATGGTCCATGGCAGGGACAGCCCAATTTTTTCTCCTGAAGTCACGAGCCGTTTGATATGTTCATCCAGAAAATACGGCATCCCGTTGAAGGTCCGCATGATGTCGCATATGCCAAACCCACGCAGAACAGCAAGATCATCCACTGGAATCACAGCCTCATGGCTGGGAACAAATTTTCCATCCACATAATAGATTGCCATCAAAGAATCTCCTTGAATTTGATGCAGCTTGTTTTTATATTACACAAGTAAGTATGATTGTTCTGGGATGCAAGGCTGGCGCATGGATTTTTTTTACGGGATAAAATATAATATTCAGGGTGTGTTCTTTGCCGCAAAACATCCCCGGCTTTTGTGGCTGGGACTGCTGCGGTTTGTCATTGTACTGATCCTGGCACTGCTGTTTTCCGGCATGATCTTTTTCTGGCATGACGCTATTTTGTCCCTGATATGGGAGATGCCGAAAAACGGTCTGCTGGTGTATGTCTGGCATCTTGTATCCTGGGTATTGTCCCTGCTGCTGGCCGGCGTGGCTGTGGTGGTGGCCTATCTCACGGCCCAGCTTTTTTTTGGTGTGTTTATTATGGATTATATGTCCAGGGTGACGGAAAAGATCGTTCTGGGAAAAGAAATTTCCTATGCTGACACGTCACTGCTTCCTTTTTTCGTCTATCTGGTGGGCCAGGAAATCCCCAGGGCCATCATTCCCGTAGTCATCACCCTGGCGGTAACGGTTCTGGGTCTGTTTACCCCCCTGGGCCCTGTCATCCTTGTTCTATCCGCTGTCACAGCCGGTGTGTTTCTGGCCTGGGACAATACAGATCTGGTGCCGGCCAGGAAAATGATGCCCTTCAAAGACCGTTTACAGTTTTTGTGGCATACCGTATGGTTCCACATGGGATTTGGTGTGCTGTTTCTCATTCCGTGGGTCAATATCGTGCTGCTTTCTTTTGCACCGGTGGGAGCCACCCTGTACCACATCCATAAAAACCGGTGACAAAAGGTAAAAATAATAGATATGCTTGTCATCTGTAAAAAAGCGTTGGATGCTGAAATCCTGGAAAAGCCTGCCAAAGGGTTTGCCGATTCACCTGTTATTGTCTGCCGCACCTGCAGCCACAGGGTGACAACACCAGACAACCGCCTGGAAATGAACGGCAGATTTTTACATGCATTTGCCAACCCTTATGGCCATGTGTTTGAAATCGGCTGCTTCAGCCGGGCAGGGGGATGTATTTCCGCATCCTTGCCCTCTATGGCGTTTACCTGGTTTGCAGGATATGCATGGCAGATAGGCATATGTGCCAACTGCACAGAACATCTGGGATGGATTTTCGTCTCTAAAGACCTTCGGTTTTTCGGCCTTATTGTGGAAAAATTGATTTTTCCCTGATAACCTGGCATGGCATTTGGCATGGCATTTGAAACACAGATGTGATATAAGACACAATTTTTCAGCAACTAACCAAATATTGGGCAGGAAATGTATGACCGACGAAAATAAAAACACCCCCCCGCAGCCTCCCCGGATGAGTCCCTATGTGTTTACCCTGCTGCTGCTGGGATTCGGGCTCTGGTGCTTCTGGGACGGTTGGCTGACCACCGATCCTGAAATGGCTGAACATGCCTTGTTTAACCAGGTATTGAGCCTGATTTTAATTCCCTGGGCTATCTGGGACTTTTTTAAGGTCCGGAAACGGTCAAAAGCCAAAAATCCAACCGAAAAACAATAACCGGTCTGCATGTCGGGGCTTTTCACAACAGGTCCGCAATGTATAATCGAAAGAAAGATGTCACAGGAAATGGAACCAGAACCATCTGATAGAGCATATGTGCGTGAAATAAACAGACGCAGAACCTTTGCCATTATTTCACACCCGGATGCCGGTAAAACCACCCTCACAGAAAAACTGCTTCTTTTCGGCGGGGCCATCAAGCAGGCAGGGGCGGTCAAATCCAGGAAAACAGACCGGGCAGCCCTGTCTGATTTTCTTTCCATTGAGCAGGAACGCGGCATTTCCGTATCTTCGTCTGTCATGAAGTTTGAATACAAGGGATATGAGATCAACCTGCTGGATACCCCCGGGCACAAAGATTTTTCCGAAGATACCTACCGGGTGCTTACAGCGGTGGACTGCGCTGTCATGATCATTGACAATGCCAGGGGGGTGGAGCCCCAGACCGAAAAACTCATGGAGGTCTGCCGCATGCGCAACACCCCCATCATCACCTTTATCAACAAACTGGACAGGGAAGGGCTGGAGCCCCTGGACATTTTTGAAGACATTGAAGACAAGCTCCAGATCGAATGCGTGCCCCTGACCTGGCCCATCGGGATGGGGAAACGGTTCAAAGGGGTGTATAATCTGGCGGACAGGGAACTGGAAATATTTTCACCTGGGTATACCCCCAAAGACGGTGACGGTATTTTGATCCAGGATTTGTCAGATCCGCGCCTGGATAATCTGCTTTCCGAATCCCAGGCTGTCAGACTGAGAGAAGATGTGGACCTGATCCAGGGGGCATCTCATCCCTTTGACCTGGACCTGTATCTTAACGGTACCCAGACCCCGGTATTTTTCGGATCCGCCATCAACAATTTCGGGGTAAAAGAGATGCTGGATGCGTTTGTGAAAATTGCCCCGCCCCCAGGCATCCGGCCCTCCCAGACCCGGGATGTCAGTCCTCTGGAAACCGATTTTTCAGGATTTACCTTTAAAATCCAGGCCAACATGGATCCGGAACACCGGGACCGCATTGCTTTTTTCCGGATCTGTTCAGGAAAATTCGCCCGGGGCATGAAGGTCAGACACCACCGCATCGGCAAAGATATCCGGTTGTCCAATGCCACAATCTTCATGGCACAGGAGCGCAGCCACGTGGAAGAAGCCTATCCCGGGGATATTATCGGTATACACAACCACGGCACCATCAAGATCGGGGATACCTTTACCACAAAAGAACCCTTGAAGTTTCTGGGTATCCCCAGTTTCGCACCCGAACATTTCAGGCGGGTGCTGCTCAAAGATCCCATGAAA
The DNA here is from genome assembly GCA_036351635.1 of Desulfotignum sp. Taxonomy (GTDB): domain Bacteria; phylum Desulfobacterota; class Desulfobacteria; order Desulfobacterales; family Desulfobacteraceae; genus Desulfotignum. Next base: position 57,719 of record JAZBPL010000246.1, on the reverse strand, counting down.
ACCAAGTCATTGAACAAAGGATTGACCCAGCTGGCGGAAGAGGGTACCATCCAGGTGTTCCGGCCCCTGATGGGGAATATGCACGTGGTCGGGGCTGTGGGGGTGCTGCAGTTTGAGGTGACCATGGCCCGGCTCAAGGCGGAATATAATGTTGCCGCCGGGTATGAATCCATTGACCTGTCGGTTGCCAGATGGGTCACCTGTGAGGATGACCGGACACTACGCCGGTTCACACAGAAAAACCAAAACAGTCTTGCACTGGATGCAGAAGACTGTCTTACCTTCATGACCACCAGTGAGTACCAGCTTGGGTTTGTGATGGAAGAGTGGCCTGACATTCAGTTCCACAAGACACGTGAGCACAACATATAACCCAATAATACAGAAAGGAAATCCCATGACAGCGCAACGTATTCACAATTTTAATGCCGGTCCTGCTGCATTGCCCCTGTCCGTTCTGGAAAAGATCCAGGCCTCTTTTTTGAATTTCAATGGTTCAGGTATGTCCATCACTGAAATCAGTCACAGATCTTCCTATTTTGATGCGGTTATCAACGATGCAAAAGACAGGGCCAAAGACCTTTTGCAGCTGGATGACACCTATAGTGTCCTGTTTGTTCAGGGGGGGGCCTCTTTGCAGTTTGCCATGATCCCCATGAATTTTCTGGGCAAAGATGAAACAGCCGATTACATCAACACCGGCACCTGGTCCACCAAGGCCATCAAAGAGGCACAAATCCAGGAAAAATCCATCCGTGTGGCGGCATCTTCCGAAGACAATAATTTTTGCTATATTCCGGACAACATCCAATGCAGCCCGGATGCAAGGTATGTGCACATCACCTCCAACAACACCATCAAAGGCACCCAGTTTACAGATTTTCCCGATACCGGCAATGTGCCCCTGGTGGCTGACATGTCCTCAGATATTTTTTCACGGCCCCTGCCCATGGACAAGTTCGGCCTGATTTACGCCGGTGCCCAGAAAAATCTGGGGCCTTCCGGCACCTGCATGGTCATTGTCCGCAAGGATTTTTTGGAAACCGCAAACACAAACCTGCCCTCCATGCTGTCCTATGCCACCTATGCACAAAAAAATTCCATGTACAACACCCCGCCGTGTTTCGGAATCTACACCATCGGTCTGGTGCTCAAATGGATACAAAAAACATTCGGTACCTTAGAAGAAATGGCGGCATTCAACCGTAAAAAAGCCGGTATTCTCTATGATGTGATTGACAGATCAGACTTTTACCAGGCCACGGCACAAAAAGGTTCCCGGTCCCTCATGAATGTCACTTTCCGGCTGCCCACAGAGGAACTGGAAAAACAATTTGTGGCAGATGCCCTGAAAAAAGGGATGGGGGGGCTTAAGGGACACAGGTCTGTAGGCGGGTGCCGGGCATCCATTTACAATGCCGCCACCATGGAAAGTGTGCACGCACTCACAGCGTTTATGACATCTTTTGAAAAGGAGAATGCACAATGAAGGTGCTGGTCAGCGATAAAATGGATGAGGCAGGCATTGATATTTTCAAAAACCAGGCAGGTATTGACGTGGATGTCAACATTGGCCTGTCCCCAGAAGAACTGCAAAAGATTATCGGGTCATATGATGCCCTGGCAATCCGCAGCGCCACCAAGGTGGACAAGGCCCTGCTGGATGCGGCCGTGAACCTCAAGGTGATCGCCCGGGCAGGTATCGGCCTGGACAATGTGGACATTGACGAGGCCACCAGAAAAGGGGTGGCTGTCATGAACACCCCCGGGGGCAATACCGTGACCACGGCGGAACATGCCATTGCCATGATGATGGCCCTTACCAGAAATATCCCCCGGGCCACCGCTTCCATGAAGGCAGGCAAATGGGAAAAAAAGCTGCTCCAGGGCCGGGAGATTTTCAACAAGACCTTAGGCGTCATCGGGTTCGGCAATATCGGCTCCATTGTGGCCAACCTGGCCAAGGGGCTGAAAATGCGGGTGATTGTGTTTGATCCCAATATTTCCAAAGAACACATTGAAAAGCAGGGATTTGAATATGTGGACCTGGATACCCTGTACCAGCAGGCCGATTATGTCACAGTGCATGTGCCCAAAATGGATGCCACCATTGATCTTCTGGATGCAGAAGCCTTTGAAAAGATGAAGGATGGTGTCTATGTGATCAACTGCGCACGGGGCGGCATTGTCAACGAATCTGCCCTGTATGATGCCATTCAGTCCAAAAAGGTGGCAGGCGCGGCCCTGGATGTGTTTTCCACTGAACCCCCCGGGGACCTGGCCCTGCTGGGCCTGGACCAGGTGGTTGCAACCCCCCATCTGGGTGCGTCCACCAAAGAGGCCCAGACCAATGTGGCGGTGGCGGCCGCCAACCAGATCATTGCCTACCTGCTCTTTGATACGGTGATCAATGCCGTGAATGTGCCCTCGGTCACAGGAGAAGTGCTGCGCCAGCTCAAGCCCTTCTTGTTTCTGGCGGAAAAAATGGGCAAAATGCAGGCCCAGCTCATCACCGGCGGCATCAGGGAGGTGCATGTCGAATATATCGGCAAATTTCCGGATCTGGACCTGAAATCGGTCACCATTGCCGCTATCAAGGGGGTGCTGAATGCATTTATTCCCTATGAAGTGAACTCAGTGAACGCCATTTCCCTGGCCAATGAAAAAGGCATCAAGATTTCCGAAGCCACCTCCCAGGATTCCGGCAATTTTTTGAACCTGATCCGCATGACCGTAGTTACCGACACCGGCACAGATGTGGTGGCAGGTACTATTTTCGGCAAGGATGCCCCCCGCATTGTCCGCATCAACAAGTTCAGGCTGGAGGTGATCCCCGAAGGCCACCTGGGACTGATCCACAATGTGGACAAGCCCGGCTCCATCGGCTCCATCGGCAACACCCTGGGAAAACACAAGATCAACATCTCGCGCATGATGGTGGGCAGGGAAGAGGATGGTCAGCGCAACATCATTTTTTTAAAAACTGACACCCCTGTACCGCCTGAGGTGATAAAAGAGATCGAAAATCTGGAACTTGTTGTCAGTATGAAAACATTTGAACTTTAGGCATGCGAGATCCAGAAAGAAAAATTCCCTATAATTACACCTCTGCCACTGATGACCAGATCATGGCGCATCTTTTTGGATCAGACATACCCGATGCCGTTCATGCCCTTGAAAAACTGAAGAACACCGGCAGGTCCTCCAGGCTGCTGCACCGCTTCATGGGGGATCTGTTTATTATCCAGCGCAATCCGTTTTTGTTCCAGGAACTGCTGGAAAACCCCGGTAAACGCAGGCACCTGTTCACAGAATATGAAAATGACCTGGAAACCATCAGGCAGGCAGCCCGGCACCCCGGGGTTTTCCAGGTGCTTTCCGCCTGCAGCAAAGCACTCAACACACTGCGGCACCAGATCCAGACCCATTTTGCCATTCAGCAGAAAATTATGCGCAGGCTCGGACCTGTTATTGGAAAACACAATATCTATTTTGATCCTTTCACCATCACGGCCCATGCCACAGATGCCACAGACTGGAGACGGTTTCTGCCGGTTGCCGTCCTCAGACCGGAAAAACAATCCCAGGTACCTGCACTGGTGACAGGTATCCGGGACCTGGGACTGCAGATCATTCCCAGGGGAGCCGGTACCGGCCTGACCGGCGGGGCCACGCCCCTGACACCCCGGTGTGTCATGGTCAATACGGAAAAACTCAATCATATTTCCGATATTGAACCTTTTTCCACCCCGGAAAATACCGGCTGTTGTGCCATTGATCTGGAAGCCGGGGTGATCACCCAGGATGCCAAGGAGGCTGCCAAGAAAAAGAAACTGATATTTGCCACTGACCCCACCTCTGCCTGGGCCTGCACCATCGGCGGCAACCTGTCGGAAAATGCCGGCGGCAAAACAGCGGTGCTTTTCGGAACAGCCCTGGACAATGTACTGTCCTACAAAATTGTCATGCCTGATGGCAAACTATATACGGTGACGCGCAAACACCACCCCGGCAGAAAAATTCTTTCCACAGACCGTGTCACCTTTGTGGTGCAAAACACTGCGGGTGATACGCTCCAGACCATAGTGCTGGATGGTGAACAGATCCGCAAAAAAGGCCTGGGCAAAGATGTCACCAACAAATGCCTTAACGGACTTCCCGGCATCCAGAAAGAGGGGTGCGACGGCATTATCACCTCTGCCCGGTTTATTTTGTACCCCGAATTTGCGTGCAAGAAAACCGGGTGCATCGAGTTTTTCGGCAATGACATGACCGAGGCCGGACAGGCCATCACTGCCATATCAAAGGCGTTTTCCAACGCTGATCCCGCCATAATGGCCCTGGAACATTTTGACGAAGAATATATCAAAGCCATCCGGTACAAAACCAAGAACGCCCTGGGCAGCCGGCTCAAGGCTGTGCTGCTTGTGGACATGGTGTCCAATGACAAAAATGCCCTGGATCAGGGCATGAAAACCCTTGAAACCATTTTGGCCCCCTATGACATGACAGGGCTGACCATTGCAGCCGATGACACAGAAGCACAGCGTTTCTGGGAGGACCGCAAACGGCTGGGTGCCATTGCCGCCCATACCAATGCCTTTAAACTCAATGAGGATATCGTGCTGCCCATGGATTCCCTGGCGGATTTTGTGCGTTTCGTGGACCGGACAAACCTTGAGGAAAAGGCATTCAACCAGACCAGGATCATCCAGGATATCGTTGATTACCTGGACCGGGCCATCCCCCTTGCCGATCCCCAGTGGCTGAAAAAAAAAGTGGGGCAGGCCAAGGACCTTGCCTGGGCAACGAAAAAAAAGCTGGCCATTGCCTCCAGGGATGCCCTGGAAGCAGGGATCCATGCCAAAAATTTTTATACCAGTGTCACACAGAGCCTGATGGGGTATACACTGATTCTGGAAAATCTGGAAAAAATTTATCAGGCCGCAGGGTCCCGGCTGATCGTCATTGCCACACATATGCATGCAGGTGACGGCAATATCCATGTGAATATCCCGGTTTTGTCCAATGACCGGGAAATGATGGAACGGGCCGCCATGACCGCCGACCGTGTCATGGAAAAAGCCGTTTCCCTCAATGGTGTTGTATCCGGGGAACACGGTATCGGCGTGACCAAATTCAAATACCTGGAGCCAGCCTTCATCACTGCATTTGACCAGTACCGTGACCGCATTGATCCCCTTCGAATCATGAACCCTGAAAAACTGTCTGAACCCGGGATTATCGACAAACTGTTCACCCCGTCCTTCAACCTGCTGGAGCTGGAAGCCCGGATACTCAAGCACGGGTCTTTGTCCCATCTGGCCATCAATATTGCCAATTGTGTGCGCTGCGGCAAATGCAAGCCGGTGTGTCCGGTATTTTTTCCGGACAAAAACATGTTCTTTCATCCCAGAAACAAAAATCTTGCCCTGGGGTCACTTATCGAAGCCATGCTCTATATCACTTTGCGCACCCAGTCCACAGGATTCAAGATTCTCAAAAATCTGGAACAGATCGCAGATCACTGTACCATCTGTCACCGGTGCAGGGACAAATGCCCGGTGAACATTGATTCCGGCAATATCTGTATTGAAGAAAGAAATATTCTCAAATCCATGCAGTTTACCCGCACCCCTGTATCCACCCGCATGACCCTGGCATACCTGTCTGAAAAGCGGCCCCTTGCCAACCGCCTGATCCGGCCGGCCCTGCTGGGAGCTGGCGCTTTTTTACAGCGCAATGCTGCCGGGCTTTTGTCTTCTGTGGCTGGAACTAAGGTTTTTTCCCGGAACAGAGGCGCGCAGCTGCTGCGGTCAAAAATGGCCAGGCCTGATGCCAAAACCCTGCGGTCTGTGCTGCCGGTTACCCAGAAAAACCAGGCCCTGCTGCTGGAGCCTGACGGACCTGCCATATCCACGGTTTTTTATTTTCCCGGCTGCGGCAGTGAACGGATTTTTTCACGCATCTCCATGGCCGCCATCTTTGTATTGCTGCATCAAAACCACCGGGTCATCCTGCCGCCGCCTTTTTTGTGCTGCGGGTATCCATTTTGGGCCAATGCCCGGACAGAACAGTTTCACCGGATATTTTTAAAAAACATGATTGTCTTTACCCAGATCCGGGATATGTTCCATGATCTGGATTTTGATGCCTGCCTTGTATCCTGCGGCACATGCATGGAATCACTGGTGCAGCTGAATGTGGAACAGATTTTCGGCTGTCCTGTTGCAGATATCTCAGGATACGTGCTCAATCATTTTAAAACACCCATACAGGGACTTCAGGACTGTCTGTACCATGCCCCATGCCACGATTCACTGAAGGATGCAGCCCCCTCTCTTTTGAAAACACACGGCATCCGTGTGACACAGGTTCCCTTCTGCTGCTCTGAAGCCGGCACCATGGCCCTTTCCACACCGGATATCAGCCATTCCATGCTGGTGCGCAAGCAAAAGGCCCTGGAGCATATTTCCGGAAACGGGCGCACAAAAATTTTGACCAACTGTCCTTCCTGCCTCCAGGGCCTGGGCCGTCACCCGTTTCTTTTGCCGGTCCATCTGGCAGAGGAACTGGCAATGCTTTTGGGAAATACACACTGGCAGACAACACTGAAGGACCAGGCAGGTGCCTGTGAAACTATTACCTTTTGACCATGAACCTGATACTGCTCACCCTTAGCGATTTCACCGATTCTCACCAGGTCAGTCTCACAGGCAGGCGCCATGCCCATATCAAAAATGTGCTCAGGGCCGGACCCGGGGACCGGGTGGTCTGCGGTATCTGCAACGCAAACATGGGATTTGCCGTCATTCTCCATATGGATAATAAAAAGGTGGACATGGCGGTGACACTTAACCAGGCACCGCCGGCACCATTGCCCGTAACCCTGGTTCTGGCACTGCCCCGGCCCAAGATGCTCAAACGCATTATCCAGAGTGTTACCAGTCTCGGGGTAAAAGATATTTATCTGGTCAATTCCTGGCGGGTGGAAAAAAGCTTCTGGCAGAGCCCGGTGCTCACAGATGAAAAACTTTGTGAATATGCACGGCTGGGACTGGAACAGGCAAAGGATACCAAAATGCCCAATATCCATAAAAAGCGGTTTTTTGCCGGATTTGTAAAACAGGAACTGCCGCAGATTGCAAGGGGCTGCATGTGCATTATGGCCCATCCCAAAACACGCCATCCTTGTCCGAACGGGGTGAATCAGCCGGTTGTTCTGGCTGTCGGACCTGAAGGCGGATGGATTGATCTGGAGGTGAAAACATTTGAAGACATGGGGTTTGTTCCATACAGCATCGGTTCCCGGATTTTGACGGTGGAAACCGCTGTTACCTGTTTGTTGTCACGCCTTTTCATATAGAAAAACCAATTATGCAAAACAGATAGATCATGGATAAAAATGGATAAAAAAACCAAAAAAGAACGGCAGAATGCATTTGACAGCCTGCCCCAGGGGATCAAAGAAAAACTGACCCCGGAAGAAAAAGTGCTGTTTTTAACAGCCGATACCTGGCCTGAGACGCTCTTTGAAAAACTGGATGAATTTCTCATCAAAGAGTGAACAGCTACACAAGCCCAGCACTGTTTTCCAGAAATTATACACAAAAATTTCGACCTTTGGGTTAGCGGTTAGCCTTTGGCATCTGCTTTTTTCTGTTCCAGGATCTGCCATCTGGCGTATAGATCCTGGACCTGTTTTTCAGCCTGTTCCAGTGCCTCACAGGCTTTGGTCATCTGCGCCACCAGTGCTGCAAATTCAGGGTCCTGGATTTTATCATGAAGGGCCTGCACACGGGCTTCTGCCGCCAGAATTTTTTCTTCCATATGTTCGAGTTCATACTTGTCCTTATAGGAAAAAACAGGTTTGGAGCCTGAAGGCTTTTTTGCTGCCGGTCTGGCAGAAGACCCGGATGTCTGCTTTTGTGATGGCTGTTTCTGAAGGGTTCTGGCTTTGAGGATCTGGTTGAAATCCTTGTAAAACGCAGCATCTGCTGCCGGATCCAGATACAGTATCCGGTGACAGACCCGGTCCATGAGATACCGGTCATGGGAGACAATCACCACAGCACCGGCAAATTCCTGGATGCTCTGTTCCAAAACGTCCAAAGACAAGATATCCAGGTCATTGGTGGGTTCATCCAGAAGCAGGACATCAGCAGGCTGCAGCATCAGGCCGGCCAGAATGATTCTGGCTTTTTCTCCGCCGGACAACCGCTTGACCGGCATATCCAGCTGATCCGGCATGAACAGAAACCGTTTGGCCCAGGTCACCACATGCACGCTTTTCCCCAGGTAGTTGACCGCATCTCCGCCGGCTGGATTCAGGGCGTCCCGCAGCAGGGTTTCAGGGTCCAGCTTGGTTCTGTCCTGGTCATAGACGGCAATTTTCAAGCCTTCCGCCCATTTGACCGTGCCAAGATCCGGTGCTGCCTTTTTTTCCAGCAAAGATAAAAAAGTGGATTTGCCGGAGCCGTTTTCACCCACCACCCCCAGGCAGACCCCAGGCCCCAGCTCAAAGGTAATGCCGGAAAAAAGGCTGGTTTCTCCAAATCCTTTGGTGAGGTTGTGCACCTGTATCAGTTTTCGGGTCTGCCGGCCGGTACCGGTGAAATCCATATCCACTGTGGCAATGTGGCGGTTTCTTTCCCTGACTGCACCCAGATCCTGGCGCAGTTTATCTGCCTGGTCAATGCGGAACCGGGCCTTGGATGTTCTGGCTTTGGCACCCTGTCTGAGCCACTGGTCTTCCCTGCGCATTTTACTGGCCAAAGATGCCTGCTGTTTTTTCTGGGCTGCCAGAAATTTTTGGCGTTCTTTTTCAAACACCTGGTAAGACCCCTGCACTTTAAAGTATCCCTGGGCATAAAATTTACCTATTTCCATGATACTTTTGCACACATTTTCCAGAAAAGCCCGGTCGTGGCTCACCAGGATATAGGAAAACGGCGCAGATACAAGGACCTGCTCCAGCCACAGAATGCCGCTGATATCCAGATGGTTGGTGGGTTCATCCAGCAGCAGAAGATCCGGGGCCATGCACAGGGACCGGGTGATGGACAAGCGTTTCTTCCACCCGCCGGACAATAGTTTTACCAATATGTTTGTATCTGCAAATTTGCCTTTTCCCAGTGCCTGGTTTACCCGCCGAAGGCGTTCTTTGTCATCCATGGGAAGATGCGCCAGACTACTGAGCAGCGTTTCTTCGATCGTATGTTCCGGTTCCAGCCGGTCTTCCTGGTCAAGATAGACAATACGCTCCCCCTTTTTTACTGTTACCTCGCCTTTGTCTGGAAGCGCCATGCCAGCAATGATTTTGAGCAAAGTGGATTTGCCGCTGCCGTTGCTGCCGATAAGCCCCAGATGTTCCCCTTTTTTAACATCAAAACTCAGATCAGAAAAAAGGGTATCATCGCCAAAGGATTTGGATATTTCAGTGATGCTGAAAAGAACTGACATGAAATAATTTTCCGGAGCTACTGGGGTTTCTGGATCCGTTTGAACACCCGGACCATTTTAATAACAAAGGTGAGCACCAGAGCTGTGCTTATGAGCAGGACAAAACTGGCGGCAAAAAATGTCATGATAAAACTGAACGGGTCATCAAGACCATAGGATGCCCTGAGCAGATTAACGCCGAAAAACAGGAAAAAAAGCGATATAAGCATCAGCACAATCTGAAGAATCCACCAGGTATATTTCATGAATCATGTTCCGTTAATTTGTCAGTACACGTAATGCAGAGAATTTGCAGCCCAGACTACCGGTTCTGTCAAAAAAAATCAAACCAATATTGATTATTCAAAAGGGGGCCATATATTAATGAATGATTTTGAATGCAATCTCAATAAATGACCGGCAAACAACCATTTAGGAGAATACTTATTCATGAGGGTGCTGCTGGTGGAAGATGATGAAAAAATCGCCCGCTTTGTGAAAAAAGGGCTGCGGGCATCGGGTTTTGCCATGGACATGGCAGCTACAGGACCCATGGGATTTGAAAAAGCATGTGAAAAATCGTATGACACCGTTATCATTGATATTATGCTGCCGGAAATGGATGGTTTTTCCCTGATCAGCAAAATCCGGGCCCGTGACAACAATACCCCGATTATTGTACTGAGCGCCAGGGACCGGGTGGACGACCGTGTCCGGGGCCTTGAGGCCGGTGCAGATGATTATCTGACCAAACCCTTTGCTTTTTCCGAACTGCTGGCCCGGATCCAGGCCTTGATCAGGCGGGCCGGCAATGTGTCAGATCCGGTACTGCTCTCTTATGAGGACCTGTCTCTGGATATTGTGAAACGCCAGGTCAAAAGGGGAGGGGAGACTATTGATCTGCAGCCCCTGGAGTTTTCCCTGCTGGAATACCTGCTGCGCAACCGGGAACGGGTGGTATCCAAAACCATGATCATGGAACATGTATGGAATTACAATTTTGATCCCATGACAAATGTGGTGGAAGCCCGAATCTGCCGGTTACGGGATAAAATTGACAAAGATTTTTCTGTAAAACTGATCCATACGGTAAGGGGGGCCGGGTATGTGCTGAGGAACCAGGATGCCTGATCTGTTCAGGACCATCAGTTTCCGTCTCACCCTCTGGTATACCGGGATTTTTTCCATATCCGCCTGTGTGGCCTTTGTACTGTTTTATTATCTGGCGGTGTCAACCCTCCAGGATCAGACCGATCAGGAACTGCTGGAAAAAGCCAGCCAGTTTTCCGCTGTCATCCAGCAGAACGGGCTGCGGGGGGCAAGCAACCTTGCGGTTATTGAAGCCCAGGCAGCAGGGGAAAAACTGATCTTTTTCAGGCTGCTCTACCCCTCAGGCGAGGTGTTTGCATCATCCCACATGTCCTATTGGAAAGGTGTCACAGTGGACCAGCATCTGCTGGATCTGCTGGTAAAAAAAAAATCCCATGTGTTTGACACCCGCACAATAGCCCGGACTCATAAGGCACGTATTCTGTATGCCTTTGTGGCACACAACGCCATTTTGCAAACCGGGGTTGTCATGGATGCCCAGTCCAGATTTCTCAATGCCTTTAAACTGGTATTTCTTGTTGCCATGGTTTTTATCATTGGATTTTCCGCTGTTTCCGGCTGGTTTCTGGTGCGCAAGGCGCTGCTGCGGGTGGATACCATCACCCGGACCGCCAAACAGATTACCGGTTCCAGTCTCCAAAAAAGGGTGCCGGAAACCGGGAGCAAGGATGAGCTGGACCATCTGGCCAATACCTTTAACCAGATGCTGGACCGTATCCAGGCCCTGGTGAACAGTGTCCGGGAAATGGGGGACAATATCGCCCATGACCTGAAAAGTCCGGTGACACGGATCCGGGGAGGGGCGGAAATGGCCATGATACAGGGAAAAACCATGGATGATTTTCATGCCATGGCCGCTGACACCATAGAAGAGTCAGACCGGCTGCTGGATATGATAAACACCATGCTGGTTATTTCCAGAACAGAGGCAGGACAGGGGGAGTTTCAGTTTCAACAGGTGGATGTAACCGAAATGATTCAGCAGGCCTGTGATCTTTTTGTGCCGGTTGCAGAGGACAGGCAGATCCGGTTTGCCTGCAAAATTGCACACAGGTTTTATGCACATGCTGATATAAAAATGCTCCAGCGCGCTTTTTCCAACCTTGTGGACAATGCATTGAAATATACAGGCAAAGGCGGACAGGTGGTGGTTCAGGCCCGGCAGAATGCCGGTGAAAATCTGGAGATTCAGGTGATTGATAACGGACCGGGAATTGCTTTGCAGTTTCAGACGCGCATCTTTGAACGGTTTTTCCGGGCGGAATCTTCCAGGAACAGTCCCGGCACAGGCTTAGGGCTTCCACTGGCAAGAACCATAGCCCAGGCCCACGGGGGAGATGTCCGGGTGGAAAGCACTCCCGGCAAAGGATCTGTTTTTACCCTTTCATTACCATATTGTAATTTCCAGGTCATTTAAACATCATACTTTTGTATTATAATAAAAATTATAGAACAGACCATGATTCAGATTACGTCTGCAACACAATTAAAGGAGAAGATTCATGAAACACACAAAAAAAACAGCTGCAGTTCTGCTTGTTATGTTTATCAGCCTTGTGATGACCCCTTTGCCGTCCCTGGCAGAGAAATCCGCCCAGATGATTCCTGCCAGTTTTTCCGACCTTGCGAAGGAAGCCAAACCGGCAGTTGTCAATATCCAGACCGTTAAAACCATCCAGGGGGGTGGACGGGTGTTCCAGCATTTTTTCGGACAGCCTTTCGGCAACCGGGAAGGGCTTGAAGAGTTCTTTGCACCTTTTTTCAACCAGCAGCCCCGGGACCGAAAAGAACAGAGCCTGGGATCAGGTTTTATTATCAGCAAAGACGGGTATATTGTCACCAACAACCATGTGATAAAGGATGCTGATGAAATCAAGGTGATCCTCCATGACAAACAGGAATATGATGCCACAATTGTGGGAACAGACCCCATGACCGATCTGGCCCTTATCAAAGTGGCGGCTAAAAATCTGCAGCCGTTGAAATTCGGCAGATCCAGTGGTGCCAAAATAGGATCCTGGGTGGTGGCCATAGGCAGTCCCTTTGGACTTGAGCAGACCGTTACCGCAGGGATTATTTCCGCCAAGGGTCGGATTCTGGGATCCGGTCCCTATGATGATTTTATCCAGACCGATGCCTCCATCAACCCGGGCAACAGCGGCGGGCCGCTGCTCAACATGGATGGTGAGGTTATCGGTATCAACACCGCCATTGTCAGGTCAGGCCAGGGGATTGGATTCGCCATTCCGTCCGATCTGGCCACGAACATAATTGATCAGCTTATAGACACCCAGCAGGTGTCCAGGGGATGGATGGGGGTGGCAATCCAGAATGTCACCCCGGAGCTGGCAGAGTATTACGGCATCAAAGATACCGGCGGTGTGTATGTGGCCAAAGTTTATGAAGACAATCCCGCCTATGCGGCAGGCATCAAGCCGGGGGATGTCATCATTGCCATCAACGGTAAAAAGATCGATACTTCGCGGGATCTGACCATCACCATTGCCAATCTCAAGGTCAATGAAACCGTTGATGTGACCCTGATAAGAGAAGGCAAAGAAAAAAATGTCAAGGTCACGCTGGGGGAACGGCCGGACCAGGATCCTGAAACCCTGGCATCCAGTGATGCATTTGACGGGTTTGGATTCCAATTCAAGCCTGTGGATGAGCAGATTGCAAGGCGCCTGGGATATCCTGCAGGTATCAAAGGCCTCATTGTAACGGAAATAAAACCAGGCACCCCGGCAGAAAACTCCGGGGTCCGGCCCGGGGATCTGCTCATGGAGATAAACCGCCAGCGGGTAACCAGTATTGAAGAATACCTGTCTTTGCTGGACCGGGTTGAAAAAGGGCAGATTGCCCAGCTGCTGTTCAGACGGGGCAACAGCCATGTGTTTGTTGTCCGGTTTGAAAAATAATACCTGATACCCCGGGGTGTCTTTCAAGGTGTACAAAACACCCCGGGTTTTTCTTGCCATCCAATGGCTAACGTGTACAATATAACCATGCGATTTGCAAAAAAGAATATGATTTGCCTGGATGCTGCATGCAGTATCCGGCATAAAACCAGGAGGCAGTTGTCATGGATACGATCATCGAAAGCCGAACCCTTCAGATCAAACTGGCGGATGGCACCCGGATCACAGGAGAGGTTAACTTGAACCGGGGAAACGGCTATGACAGGTTGAGCGACCTTGTGGGAGATTATCATGAAAACTTTTTAACGGTTTTCAACGCCGCCTTTCAGCAGGAAGGTGAGGCCACATCCGCCAGCTATCACACCATTCTGATCAATAAAAGCCATATCCTGTTCGCCATACCAGAAGATGACATGGGGTAGCCGGGATTTGCCGGTATTGAAATATTACATATTGAAAATAGTTCAGGCCCAAACTGTACCATAACGTTGTACCAAATGACGGAAAACGGCCCACTGAGGTATGAATACTTGGTATTACAGAAGAAAACATGACTTGGTGGAGCTGAGGGGGATCGAACCCCTGACCTTACGGCTGCCAGCCGTACGCTCTCCCAGCTGAGCTACAGCCCCACATGTGGAAAAGATGCTGATTAATAATAGAAACACAGGTCTGTGTCAATACAAAAATAACATTTTTTAAAAATTATATCTGTAATGGGTTCGGAACAGCCAAAATCCTGGAATAAGATGTTGACACATGGTTTTACGAAAGGATATTATGGAGTGTTTTGTTAATTTTTAATTATTGGGTGCATGAAGGAGAAACCAATGCTGCGTTATCTGCGGGAAAATACTGGCAACTGGATCATCAAAATTTTTCTTGGAATTATTGTGGTGGTGTTTGTGTTTTTAGGCGTGGGATCCATGAATTCCGGCCGGAACAATTCAGTGGCCTCTGTAAATGATGAGCCCATTACCGTCACCGAATTCCAGGATGCATACCGGAACCTGGTGGAACAGATGCGGGAGCGGTTTCAAGACAATCTCACCGATGACCTCTTAAAGGCGTTGAATGTAAAACAGCAGGCCCTTAATTCCCTGATCGAACAAAAACTGGTGGCTGCCCAGGCGGAAAAACTCAATATCACGGTCTCGGACCAGGAACTTGAAAATTCTATTCTGGCAATTGCAGCTTTTCACAAAAACAATGTTTTTGATATGGATCAGTATAAGCGGATACTGGGCCTTAATTCACTGAGCCCTGAGATGTTTGAACAGCTCCAGCGCAATGCCTTGAAACAGCAGAAAATCCGGGACATGGTCCTGGGCAGTGTTTTTGTCTCTGATCTGGAGGCAGAAAGCTTTTATCTGCACCATAATACCCGGATGGCAGTAAATTATATCAAGATCGATCCTGCTGAATTGACAGATATTGCCCCCACCGAAGAGCAGATCAAGGACCATTACCAAAAAAATATGGAACAGTATCAATCTGAACCCAAACGCAAAGCCATGTATTTACAATTTTCTCCCCAGGATTATCGCGGTCAGGTAACAATCACCCAGGCACAGGTCCAGGATTATTATGAACAGCATCCAGATACGTTTAAAATACCTGAAAAAGTTGAGGCCCGCCATATTCTGATCAAGGTGGATGATCCTGCAGATGAACAGGCTGTGGAAGAGGGCAGAAAAGCTGCCCGGGCTGTTTATCAGCGGGCTGTTTCCGGAGAGGATTTTGCTGAACTGGCCAAAGAAACCTCCCAGGGGCCTTCCAAAGCAGATGGGGGGTATCTGGGAACATTTGAAAAGAAAAGCATGATTCAGCCGTTTGCAGACCAGGCCTTTTCCATGAAACCCGGTGACATCTCAGAACCGGTTAAAACCCAGTTCGGCTGGCATGTTATCAAGGTGCTGAACAGGTTTGATGCCCGCGTACAATCACTGGAAGATGCAGCCCAAGAGATTGAAACCCGGCTGGCGGAACAGGAAATGCAGAACATGGCCTATTACAAGGCCGGAGAAGCCTTTGATGCTGTCATCGACGGAGATACCCTGGAGCAGATAGCCCTGCTGACCCAAAAAGAGGTGGTGGACACCGGGTTCTTTGACCTGAATGGCAGCGGACTTGATCTGGAACAGGCAGCTGATTTTGCCGATGCCGCGTTTGCCCTTGAAAAACAGCAGATAAGTGATGTCAAGCAGATCGGCAATGCATATTTTCTTATCAAGGTAGTGGAAACCATGGATCCTGAACAGCTGCCTCTGGACGCGGTGCAGGAGCGTATCAGAGAAACCCTTGAAAAGCAACTGCGCATGGCAGCCGCAGAAACCAGGGCCCAGGAACTGCTTGCCGGAGCGCAATCTGCTGAAAATCTAACGGCATTTGCACAGGAAAAAAACCTGACACTGTCTTCTACTGAGGGGTTCACCCGCAATGATTTCATCCCGGAAGTGGGCAGATCTGCTGATTTTACCAGCGCTGCTTTTGAATTGACCCCGGACCAGCCGTTATGTCCCAGGGTTTTAAAAACAGACCAGGGGTTTTATATTATTGGTTTCAAAGAAAAACAGGTACCTGGCAGTGAAGAGATGCAAAAGAATTTGGCAGAGGTAAAACAGCAGCTTTTGCAGGCCAAGCAGGGACAATCTTACCAGGCATGGGTAAATGAGCTCAGAGAAAACAGTGAAATTGAAATTGATCCCCAATTCATGGATTAGGACAAGACTGGTGAAAAAACAACGCTCTTTCATATGCCTGGTGCTCATATGGGTTGCGTTTGCCTCCTGTGCCCCAAAGCATCCTGTACCGTTTTCTTCTGTGGATGCACCGGCTGATCCGGCCCTGGTACACGGGGTGTTGCCCAATGGGTTCCAATATGTGCTCATGGAAAACCATACCCCCAAAGACCGGGTGAGTATCCATCTGAACGTGTTTGCTGGATCGGTTCACGAAACAGATGAACAGCAGGGGATAGCCCACTTTCTGGAACATATGCTGTTTAACGGAACAGAACATTTCAAACCCGGGGAACTGGTGACCTATTTTCAGTCCATTGGTATGGATTTCGGGGCAGATGCCAACGCCAGCACCTCTTTTTTTCACACGGTGTATGATTTAAGCCTGCCCGGCGGGGATCAGGCCCATCTTTCGGATGCCCTGCTGGTTATTGCAGATTATGCCAGTGGTGCCCTGCTTTTGGAAGATGAAATTGAAAGAGAACGCGGCATCATTCTGGCTGAAAAACAGGAAAGAGATTCTGTTTCCTATCAAACATTTAAAAAAAGTTTTGCCTTTGAACTTCCCGGATCACTTCTGACAAAACGGTTTCCCATAGGTATTGTACCGGTAATTCAAGCCGCTGACAAAGACCTGCTCAAACAGTTTTATGATGACTGGTACCGGCCGGACAATATGGTTCTGGTCATGGTGGGTGACATGGATATCCAGTTGGCACAGGACCTTATCCAAAACCGGTTTAAATCACTGTATCCGCGATCTTCAGGCACACCGCCTGATCCGTCTGACATCCAATGGACACCCCATAAAGGGATAAAACCCTTTTATTTTCATGAACCGGAAGCGTCAAAAACACAGATCACCATCGAGCGCATTGTATATACCGACGCTGCGTATCAAACCCTGGACAGCCTTAAACAGGATCTGGTCAGGCATCTTGCCGACACCATCCTTCAAAACCGTCTGTCCCGCATGATCAGGCAGCAGACAGCAGATTTCTCATCGGCATCTGTATACGCAGGCACCTTTTTGCAGCACCTTTCCATGGCTGCTGTTACAGCGGAATGCAAACCGGAAGACTGGGAAAAAAGTCTTGCCCAGCTGGAGAAAATTCTGCGCCAGGCCCTTGTATCCGGATTTACCCAAAAAGAACTGGACCAGGTATCAGCGGATTTTATTTCACAACTGGATGCTGGTGTCAAACAGGCGGATACCCGTAAAACCGCGCAGATTGCCAGGTCACTTTTACAATCCATTCAGGACAGAAAACTGTTTTTGTCTCCAGAGCAGAAAAAAGATCTGCTGCTGCCCTTTATTGAAAAACTGTCCCTGGAAGAGATAAACCAGGGGTTCAAAGATTCCTGGAAACAAGACCACAGGCTCGTTCTGGTCACTGGTAATGCACAGATTGCGTCTATGGCATCTGCTGCACCTGAAAAAAAAATTCACACGGTATTTATGGAAAGCCAACAGCAGCCGGCCAACCTGTTTCAACCCGTGGCATCCGGAACTTTCCCCTATCTTCCGGTTCCGGAAAAACCGGCCCGAATGACACGTCGCCAAAAAAATGTAAACGATCTGGGCATTACCCGGATTGATCTTGATAACAATATCCGCCTCAATCTGAAACAAACAGATTTCCAGGAAGGAAAATTCCTTTTCAAGGTGGTTTTCGGCAAGGGCAGGGCATGTCAGCCCCCTGATATCCCCGGTCTTTCTGAGATCAGCCAGCGGACCATCCGCCTGAGCGGGCTGGCGGGCATGGATCCGGATCAGCTGAAACAGGCCCTGGCAGGCAGGGATGTCAGCATCGACTTTTCAGTGGGAGAATCCTTTTTTTCCCTGGAAGGGGCAGCCGATACTGAAGAGGCTGCACTGGTGTTTCAGCTCATCTATGCCTATCTTGCTGATCCGGGTTTTCGTTCTGAAGGGCTTGCGCTTGCCAAAACCCGGTACCGCCAGATGTATGACGCTTTGAAACGGACACCTGACGGTATCATGCGTATCCATGGCAACCGGTTTCTGGCAAAGGGAAACCCGTTGTTTGGCTTGGCCCATCCAGATATAGTGGATCATATTACATTAATGGATATCCGATCCTGGCTCCAGCCCTATTTCACCAATGCACCCCTTGAAATATCCATTGTCGGAGATTTTGAACCGGACATGGTTATTTCACAAGCCCTTACTTGTCTTGGAGGCTTTGGGGCCAGAAAAAACACCCAGCCGGACTGGTCTCCTGCCCCGGTAGAATTTCCCAATGGGCAACAGCTGAATCTGACCCTGGACACAAAAATGGAAAAAAGCATGGTGCGGATGGCCTTTCCCACGGATGATTTCTGGGATATCCAGCAGACCCGTGGGTTATCCATATTGTCGAAGGTGGTTTCCGAACGTCTGAGAAAAATTGTGCGTGAAAGTCTCGGGGCAGCCTATTCTCCCTATGTTTTTAACCACCCGTCCATGGCCCATGACGGATACGGCATCATGCAGATGGTGGTGCCGGTATCACAGGATAATGCAGATCTGGTTGAACAGACAATACAGGATATTGTCGAAGATATTGTAGCAAACGGCGTGGCCCAAAAAGAGGTGGAACTGGCATTGACCCCTGTTCTCAGTCAGATTAAGGACCTCGTAAAGACCAACCCCTACTGGCTGCATTCTGTTATGGCAGATTCCAGGGACCATCCGGAAAAACTGCAATGGGCAAAAAACATTATAGTCGGGTATGGATCCATCACTTTTGAAACGCTGACAAGATTGGCAGAAAAATACCTTGACCTGAAAACCGCCGCCCTCATCAGAATTCAGCCGGAAATCTGAAAAAAGGGGGGGCTGGGCTATGACTGATATTGCTGGGGCGGGCTTTCCACCTGTTCGGTGACATTGTTGCGCAGATAATAATCTAAATCAAACAATTGTTTGAAACTCAAATCCTTGAACTGTACATGCCGTTTTCTTACCTTCATGGAACTGAAAGAGGGGGTATTGGTCACTTCATAATCCTCCACTGTTTTAAAGGGAAGGTCTCCCACATAATACCCCATGCTGCTTAAAAAAACCGTTTCTTCCGGGAGCTGGTCATCCTGTTCGTCGGTATTGCTGGTATCAATATATTTAAAAGACAGACCCCCCATGCTGATATCGATAATCTGGCCAAGTTTACGGGATTTTGGACTGATGGCGGCATAGGCACCTTCCACTGCTTTGTACCGCTTGTTTTTCCTTCTTTCAACCGTCCTTTTTCTGCCAACCATAAGAAGGTTCCTTGTCTGTTTATGTCGATTTTTGGTTAATTGTTCAGGGCGTCCATCTTTTAAAAAATATAATGCAAAAAATATACCTCTGTCAAGTCTGCACTGCCCTGAATAGGGCAATCGTTTGCGGCACATCCCATTTATCGGATGTGATCAACTGTTGGAATCAGTTGATCACAATTTTTGCCATTTACAGAAAATCCGAATAAAGGAAAATAAAGTAATAAAAAACGGTATATTTTTCCCCAATATTGGGTATATTTTTTCCCTGTTTCCAGGTTGTGATTTATGGGTCGGTCACATCTGCATCCGTCAGGAAATCCTCCCAGGCCGCCATGCATGCTTCATAGCCAAACCCCCTGTAACGCAGAAAATTCACCGCTTTTTTTTTTTGTGTCTCCAGGTCAAGATGCTGCCATTGTCTGCGCTTGAAACCAAGGGCTTTTCTGGCCATATGCGTGTCTTTATAATCCGTGAGCAGGGCACCACATATATCGGAGGATATCCCTTTTTGTTTCAATTCATATTCCAGGGCAAATCTTGATTTTGGGTTATATCTTATGCGGTTTTCCACAAACAGCCTGGCAAAGGTTTCATCATTGATGTAACCATAGTGTTTCAGCTGGTCAATCACTTTGAAAATGGTTTTTTCATCACAGTGTTTTTTTTGCAGATGGTCTCTGACTTCCTTTTCACTGCGGGGTCTGTACCCAAGGAATCGGACAGCCTGATGCAGGGCTTTTTCCACACCAGGATCAAATGAATCAAACAGGCCCATGTGATGTTTTTTCCCAGTTGATGGTAAGAGATGCCAGCTTCTTGCCACTGGTCTCATGGAAGATGGCATGGCAGGATTTCACAGATGCATTTTCATCCCACACCTTGGTCCTGACAATGATTTTGTCCGGATAAAAACATTCCTTATGATAGGAGACAACCAGGGCCCGGGGCGTATGGGCAAACAACCAGGACATGGGCAGGGTTTCCATGGCCCAGGTCACATACACCGTGTTGTTCACATGCTGGTTCAGATCCAGATCATGCATCTGGGTGCAAAATTTTTTTTCATGGTCATACACTGACAGATCCGGGGTGTTTGCCCACATGTCCGGGGCAGGGGCTGACCGGAGCATCAAAGATTCCGGCATATAGGGTGTAAGGCGCACCGGCTTTGAATTCTGCGCTTTGACCATGACCCAAACCCCCAGTGCAGAGATGGCAGGGATATCGCTGGCGCTTACAATGGTGAAACGCCGCAGTTCATACAGATTCTTCCAGGGAAGCCGCCAGGTTTTCATTACAAAGGGTTGTCCCAGCTGCAGGGTTTCACGCACCTGGATCTGATACCTGGAAACAACCCATTTTAATCCGATCTTTTCCAGATCATGTCCGCTGATTCCCAACTGCATGGCATGCAGGGCTGCTGCATCCTGAAAAAGTGTGAGTATCCGGTCCAGCCGTATGTGACTGCTGGCGGCCACTGCAGAATAGGGCAGTGTCATCTCCTGGATAAATACCTGTTCCGTGTCCATATCAGGGTATGCTTTCCAGCAGTCTGGCAGGGCTTTTCATGATGTCCATGAACAGGTTCATAATGCCTTCTCCCACAGCAGACGGATGCAGCGGCGTGATTACAGGATCATTGATGGCACCGGTGGCCTTGGCAGGAAAGGATGCCAGGCGGCCGCTGAGAATGGTGTTTATCATGGGAATATACTTGATAATGGTATCAATGGTTTTAAAGGGGGCCACCAGGCAGGTCAGGTTGAGCTTGTTTCCAAAGGGAAAAATCTGACCGGAAAAAAAAAGGGCCATGTTTTCTGCATCAATGACAGCTTTTTCCAGGTGGATGACCCCTTTTTCTACCCGGGCTTCCACCAGAACACTGCGGTACCTGAACCCGTGCTGGGTAATATCCGGCAGTTTCAGAATATTGAGTACAGACAAAAGGCGTGACAGCAGTGTCATTTTATGAATCCGGCCATTATGGGAGGAAAAGGAGATCCGGCCGTTTACATTATCCTTGTCAGCAGATGAAAATCCTTTTCCGGTCAGGTGGGCCGCAAATGAATAGGCACCATCCATCAGGTTTAGGTCCGGGAAAAGACAGGAGAGTGCAGGCGTGATGTCTTGTTGTTCCATGGCCTGGATGGTGGCATGGAACCGTGCTTCAGACAGGGTTTGCCCCGGTTCCCGCCGCACGCTGCCAGAAATGGCAAGTCCGCATAACTCAGCAGAATCCAACTGGATCTCTTTTACATGCCTGTCAAATCCGATAACAGCCTTGATGTCAGCAAAGCTGTATTTGCCGTAGGCCAGTCGGTCTGCCTGTAAACGAAGGCTTTTATGGGCCGGCATCAGCACGGATGGCTTTGTCTTTATACCATCTATTGCAGGCAACAGAGGTTCCAGATGCAGCTGCGGGGTGTCAACTTGCAGAATGAAATTGTTTTTTGTAAAAAAAATCATTGGCACCCCACCGGTCACAGCAGTGAGATGTTTATGGAATTTGGAATTTTTTTTCACCATGTCAGAAAGGGTGCGTGTGTTCAGTTTTCCTTCGAACAGAAAAATGGGCGGATCTTTGTGCCAGTCAAACATGACGCTGGCATCTGTATCTGCACCGTGTTTGAGCTTTACCATCTGCGGTTTGAGATCCTGGAGGGTATTTCCAGACAGTTGTATTGAAAGCCCTGCATTTGCGGGAAATGTCAGTTGTCCATCCATGGCGGCACTGGTTGCGGATATGTCCACCTTGCCTTTTTCCAGGGACAAAGGAACCGTGATACTGGCTGCCAGATCAGGCCCCAGGGCACGGGATAACCAGTGCAGATCTGTGAAAACAGCCTTTATGTTTTCCACAGAAACTGTTTTTTCAGATATGGCAAACCGGCCGGACCCATGCTGAATTTCCCTGGTATCCTGAAAAAATCCAGCCTGAATTTCTGAGCCTTCACCAAAAAGTTTCCAGGCCCACTGGTCCGGTGCAAAGGCAGGGCCTGTAAAATGGATCTGATCAAATTTCAATTGGCCCTGCAGATGTTCAACCGGTCCCATATAGGTTTTCAGGGTTGGAAGCAATGGCTCCCAGGACAGCATATCTGCAATGTTGAGGTCAAAGGTTTTGGCAGACAGTGTCACCAGTGCATTCCGGGAAAAATCCACCTGTGCGGAGACACCTGTGAATGGATTGGTGCCGATACGGCCTGCAAAACCGGTTAAAAGCACCCGGTCTTCTGAATATTGAAACCTGCCACTGGAAATGGTTACAGGAAAAGGGATACGGTCATAATATCCTGTGCCTGAAAACGGATCAGCTGACACCATGACCGTCACATCTTTTTGTCCAGGTGCCATTCCCAGGTCCAGGCGGGTGTCGACCCGTCCCTGAATCCGGCGGACCCGTGCCAGTTCTGTGGCAAGCATGGTTTCGGGCAGAAGCGGAATCAAAATGCCGGGCACCTCCGACAGATCCACGTCCAGGTCAAATGTTCCTTTAAATCCGATATCCTGGTGGTTCATCAGATCAATGGCAAGCTGTCCCTGGCGGATATGGCTGTGTTTTACCTGTCCTCTGGCGGCTGTGATTTCAAGCACCCCCTGGGTGACACGGGCACTTCCTGCCACATCTGCTGCCATGAGCCTGGTTTCCGGTATTTTTACCACGGCATTTTCAGCGGTGCCTTCCAGGACCATTTTTTTCCCGTCAAACAAGGTATTGACAGAGTCTCCGTGAAACGCAACAGATATGCTGGATGCTGTTCCCTGGCGCAGAATATCAAACAGCTGTAAAACCACCTGGTTTTCCGGGGCCATAGCCAGGGAGGCCTCTCTGGCCTGTGCAATGTCAATGGTATTTCCCGTAAATGTCAGTGCGGTTTTTTGTCTGGAACGTTCATCTGCAAAGTTTACAGATACCCGGGCATCTGGATAATCCATCTGCACAGGGGCAAGGTCAAAGAAAAGAAGGCCCTGGGAAAACCCAAATTCACAGGCTATTTTGCTTCCGGTAATTGCTTTGTCCGGGAGCTGATCTGATGTGATCAAAAACTGCGCCATTGTCAGGTTGCCGGTAAAACCTGACCGGGCATCCAGTTGGATCTGCAGATGAGCACCTGGGGATTCAAGTGTGTTTAAGGGAAAATTTTCAAGTGAAAACAACAAAGGCATGTCTTTTTTTTTGATGTGTAAATCCTGGATTCTGGTATTGAACACCATGGTCTGTTCGGATTTGGAAATTTTAAGGGTTCCGTCAAGTGATTGGAAAAAATCACTTTTTTTGTTTTTTAAAACAAGGGTAATCTCTTTCTGGTTGTCAGCAAACAGGGCAAACACCTGGTTTACCTGTTTCTGGGGGAATTGAACCAAAAACGTATCATGGAAAGTCTGTTGGGTATCTTCTGAATCAGGGGCAGGGGTAAACCAGACATCCAGATCTTCCAGCATGATTTTTGAAACCATTACCCTGCCGCGCAGAATTTGCCCCATATCCAGCTGTATCTGCATGGCATTGATTTGCAGGCCCATTGCCCGGGTCAAAGGCAGATCAGCTGCCGTAAGGCGCATCCCTGGATGGGGAAAAACGGTGAATACCATCTGGTCAGGCGCAAGGACTGCACCGGTTTTTTTTTCAATGAATGCTGCAATCTGCAATTTTATATACCGGGAATTGAGGGCAGGCTCAAGTAAAAAAAAAGCGGCCAGGGCAAGGGCAATGGCGCATGCAGCAGCATATAAAGCTGTCCGCTTTTTTACCATGCATATCCCTGCTGTTTTGAAAGTGCAATAAAATCGGTCATGATTCTTTGGGCCTGTTTCAGGAGAATTTCCTTGAATCCGTTGATTCTGGCATCCTGTTCTGCAAGGGTGTCAATGGGTTCTTTGCCTGAAGCTGTAAGGTATTCATTTTCAATTTCAAGCGCTGCCTGTTCCTGTAAAACCCTTTTCTGACGCCGCCTGTCAATATTCAAAGACAGATCTGTTTCATTGCCCAGCCGGTTTGTCAGTTCCAGCTGCCGGTTAAGATATACCATGCCCGGATCCTGGGTGATCCGCTGCTGGTATTGCCGTAAAAGGGTATCATGCAGCGGATCCAGCGGCGGATAGGCCTGGTATCTCACCCTGGAAATGACATCCCAGAGAAGTGCCCCTTCCAGAGAGCTTTCTCCTGTATCTTCCAGGTTATAAATCCTGGGCAGGGAAATATCAGGTATCACCCCCCGGTGCTGGGTGCTTTCCCCGGATACCCGGTAGAATTTGGCAGAGGTGAGTTTCAGTTTTCCGTCTCCCAGAGGCTTGAGCTCCTGTACCGTGCCTTTGCCAAAACTTCTGGTTCCCACAACCAGCCCCCGGTGGTAATCTTTGATGGCACCGGCAAATATCTCGGATGCCGAAGCACTCATCCGGTTGATCAGCACCAGCAACGGCCCGGTATACTGAATGGATGGATCTTCGTCATAAAGCTGTGTTACCTGGTTCTTGGTGCGTATCTGCACGGTTGGCCCTGATGTAAGAAAAAGGCCTGTCAAATCATTGGCCTCCTTCAGTGATCCGCCGCCATTGTCCCGCAAATCCACGATCAGGCCGTCAATATTTTCTTTTTTTAATTCAAACAGCAGTTTTTTTACATCATTGGTGGTACTTTTATAATCCTTGTCGCCCCTGTGATAGGCGGTAAAATCTATGTAAAAATTGGGTATTTCAATGATGCCTATTCTTACATCCCTGTTTTGTGAAGAAAGGGTAATCACCTTTTTTTGGGCTGATTGTTCTTCCAGCTTCACCTTGTCGCGCCTGATACTGATGGTGGCTGTGGCACCGGTTTTTTTGGCCGGAATTATTTTCAGGCGCACATAGGTATTTTTCGGTCCCCGGATCAACTTGACCACTTCATCAATGCGCTGGCCGATGGTATCTTTTATCTCGCCGTTTTTCCCCTGGCCGACACCGATGATTTTGTCTCCGGGCATGAGCAGGTTGGATTTGTCAGCAGGTCCTTTCGGGATCAGGCGCAGCACTTTGGTGTATTCATATTCGGTCTGCAGGACCGCTCCAATCCCTTCCAGAGAAAGGCTCATGTGGATATCAAAATCTTCTGACACCCGGGGAGGAAAATACTGGGTGTGGGGGTCAAAGCTTTCTGTCACACTGTTCATAAACAACTGGAACACATCATTGGAATTGGTCTGGGACAGCCGTGCCAGGCGGCTGTCATAAATTTTTACAAGGGTATCTGTTATGTCAGCAGGTGTCTGATCGTCCAGCTGTAAGGTGATGATATGGTTTATCAGCTCTTTTTCCCATAACCCCTGCAGATCTTCAAACGACTGCTGCCAGGACCGATTTTTGTTGTCAATAACCAGAGAATCCTGTGTGTGCAGGTCTAGTTCTTCCCATGTTTTTATCGCATCCTGAATATATTCTAAACGCTGTGTGGCACGCAGATAATACAGGTTGTAGACATCATAGGCAAAAGTGAGGTTCCCCTTTTTCAGGTCTTTTTCAAACCGGAATCGGGATGCATGGAGCTGGTCCATATCCTTTTGGGTGAACAGATGTCTGGATGGATCCAAAAGGGTGATATACCGGTCAAAAATTTGGGTGGACAGGGTTTTGTCCAGCTGTTTGCCCAGGTAATGGTCACGTTCCAGTGCTGCCACGATCCTGACGCATTGGACCATATGGTTTTTTTCAGGCGCCAGGACAGCCTGACGTGAAAAAGCGGTGGTACAGAAAACAAAAACGGAGATGGCCAGGCCAAGAGACAGAATGTGCCATATGGCAGGCAGGTGTGCAGATTTATGAAATAGGTTGTTTCTCACTGTTTTTTTCCTCATCATAAGGTGTTTCAATACTGATTCTGCCGATTTTTCCAGCCCGTAGATCCCGTATCAGGATTTCTCCGGCTTTCTGATAATTGATC
Source organism: Desulfotignum sp. (assembly GCA_036351635.1). Taxonomy (GTDB): domain Bacteria; phylum Desulfobacterota; class Desulfobacteria; order Desulfobacterales; family Desulfobacteraceae; genus Desulfotignum. The sequence goes on along the minus strand of JAZBPL010000246.1, from coordinate 31,326 downwards.
AGGCCTCCGGGTTTCAGACATCCCCTGGCAGCGCCGATACGTTCCATGAGTTCCGTTTCATCCCCGGGCAGGGTGTCTAAAAAACGGTACCGGGACAAGAGCAGTTCAGGATACCGCTGCATGAGAAATCCGGCTGCAAAAAAAGCAATATCCTGATAATCCACGGCTGTATCGGAAATCGCACCGCTCACAGCCAGGGCATAGGCCCTCTGCTTCGGTGCAATCACCGGCCAGAGAATGCCGGGGGTGTCATAAATATCGATATTGTTTTTCAGGCTGGTTCTTTGCTGGTGGCGGGTTATGGCCGGCACATTGCCGGTTTTGGCAATTTTTTTGCCGGCCAGGGTGTTCAAAAGGGTTGATTTTCCGGTGTTGGGTATACCCACCACCAGAAGTTTGAGTTTCCGGGCCCGGTTTCTGTGCAGATGATGACCACAATACGCCAGGATCCTGGAAGCAAGGGATTTGTCTGTGGCAGTGATGGCAATGGCATGCATCTTTTGTTCGTTCTTAAAATAATCCACCCACAGGGTGGTTATATCAGGATCTGCCAGATCTGCTTTGTTGAGGATTTTCAACCGGGTTTTGTTTTTACACAATTTTTCCACGAGCGGATTTTCACTGGCCCTTGGCACCCTGGCATCCAGCACTTCCAGTATGGCATCCACTTTGGCAGCTGATTTTAGCAGCAGTTTTTGTGTTTCCAGCATATGGCCGGGGAACCATTGTATGTTCATGAAAATTTTCTGCCTGTTTGTTTAATAAGCTGTCATACCAGGTGACTGACAAGCATGGGTGCAAGGGTATTATTGGCCGCAACTATACCGTTTTCAGGAAAAAGAAGGCCTCCATGAAAATCACAGACCATGCCGCCGGCCTCTTTGACCAGTAATATACCGGCTGCCACATCATAGATATTGAGGTTCATTTCCCAGAAGCCGTCCAGCTTTCCGCATGCCACATACGCCAGGTCAACGGCAGCAGAGCCGCACCGCCGGATATCCCGCAACCGGGGAACAATCCGGTTAAAATGTCCCAGATTGTTGTGTTCATGTCCGGCACGCAGGCAGGCAAAGCCTGTGGCCATAACTGCGTCTGTGAAGTTTGTGGTCTCAGAGACCTGGATGCGTTTGTCATTCAAAAATGCACCCCTGCCTTTTTGTGCGTAAAACAACTGGTCTAAAGCAGGGGCAAATACCGCACCAAGTATGATGTCATCAGCTTTTTCCAGTGCAATGCTCACAGCATAGTACGGCTGGCCATGGAAAAATGAAGTTGTGCCGTCAATGGGGTCTATAATCCAGAGGAATTCACCTGAAGTCCGGGACCGGCCGGTTTCCTCACCCAGGATGCCATGGCTTGGAAACCGGGACTGGATCTGCTGGACAATGAAATTTTCCACATGTTTGTCCGTGGCGGTGACCAGGTCTTTTCTGTTTTTAAATGCAAGGTCATCAGTTGTGAGACCTTCCTGTTCTGCCAGGCAGATGTCGCCTGCCCGGGTGACCATGTCTGTTAAAAATGACAGCATGTTTTTTTCCATATCCGGTTAATGCTTTTTCATCTGATTATGCCATATCAAAGCACAATTGAAAAGGCAAAGCTAAGATTGCTGCTGGGTTCGGTGCCGCAAACCGCTTTGAAGGAACTGTTTTCCATTCTCATTTTGACTTTTCAGTGGTGATCTGCAATGATGGCTTATCTTTGAACGGCCATGTTTTTCAGATATTTTATGGGGTATAGAATGGTAAAATCTGCTGCATTTATGGCAATGGTTCTGGTGCTGGTTCTTTCCTATCAGGCAGATTGCGGGCAAAAGCCTTCATCCATGGAGCCCATTCCCTCTCTTATCCAGAGCATCCGGTTTCCAGAGGATATCGTTTTCTGCGGTACCCGGATTCCCCTTGAAGATCCCCAGGTGAAGGCCATGCTGGAAAAAGAAATGCTTTTGGCCCTGTGGGACAGACCCCAGGTGATCCTGTGGATGAAAAGGGCGGCAAAATTCTTTCCCCATATCCAGCAGATACTGGCCCGGGAACAGGTGCCTGACGACCTTAAATATGTCCCGGTCATCGAAAGTGCTTTGCGTCCCCATGCCAGATCTTCTGCCAATGCCGTGGGATACTGGCAGTTTTTAAAGGGCACGGGGCAGCGGTATGGATTGCGCATAGATGCCCATGTGGATGAGCGGCGCAATATTTTTAAATCAACAGAAGCTGCCAGCCGGTATTTGAAAAAACTGTTCGCAGAGTTCAATTCCTTTCTTCTGGCATTATCTGCCTACAACATGGGGGAACACGGGCTTGATGTGGAGATTGATATCCAGCAGACCCGTAATTTTTTTGACCTGTATCTGCCCCTTGAAACCCAGCAGTACATCTACAAAATTATTGCTGCCAAGCTGATTCTGGAAAATCCTGAAAAATATGGGTTTGATCTGGAGCCTTCTGATCTGTATCCGGTGTTCACTTTTTCACAGCTCAATTTGTCATCTGATGAACAATTGCCTCTTGTTCTCATTGCAGAGGCTGCGGACATCTCCTTTAAAACCCTTAAAACCATGAATCCGGATATCAGGGGATATTATCTGTCATCCGGCCGGACAACCCTGCTGGTTCCCAGGGGCCATGAAAAAGATTTCCCCAGGCGGTTTGCTGATCTGCATGAACAATGGCAGACCAGGGTCCATAAGCAGTTCCACATTGTAAAACCTGGTGAGAGCCTGATCAGTATCGCCAAAAATTACAATATATCTTTGGCATCACTGCTGCGGGTCAATAAAATTTCTTTGAACACAGTGATCCATCCAGGCGACCGGCTGGTGATCAAATAGAGGGATTGGTGCTGGTGTCCTGACTGAGATCATCGCCTGGGTTTTCTTTTTTGGATTTTTGCTGCTTTTTAAAACAGATCCGGTCCTCCCGAATGATGGCACACAGTTTGGGGTTATGCAACTCCCTGCAGGTTGAGTGGTTGTAAAGGGGGCATTCAGGATGTTGTTTGGACATGTCGGTTCCTTATGTCAATGGGTGGTCCGGCAGATATTAACGGTATAACCCAATTGGCGTAAGAGTTCAACCCAATTTTCCATAAGGTTTTATATGTAAGCCGGCAATACGCAGTTATCAGCTTATGGTACACAATTACACAATTTTTCCTGCTGACTACTAACAGCTTTCATGATTTGTTGTGCCCGCAGGGCATGGCTGTTACTGGGTCAGGGTGCCTTCAGATATGGTGTCGGGAACAGGCACCTGGGTGTCCAGCAGCGGTTCGGGCTGTGTGTCTCTGGGTTCGGTTGCTTTTTTTCCGGATTGGCTGTCCAGGGGCGGCCCGGAGGAGGAGGGGTTTTTCAGCTTTTCCTGCAGATCTGCAACAGCTTTTTCCACGGCGATTTCCAGTGCTGCAAACCGCTGGGCCAGCTCTTTTCTGGACATGACCTGTTTTTCCACATCCGTTACCTGCTTGTCCAGAAGGCTTATGTTTTTCTCCAGTGTCTGAAATGCAACCTTCCTTGTATCCACGGTTTGTTGAAGATTTTTCATGGATTCTTTGAGGGATGCTATTTTTTTTTCCAGGCCGGTGAAGTTATTTTCAAATGCTGCCTGATTTTTCTGGACAGCTTCCTGAAGCGATGCATTGATACGCTCCATGTGTGCCACATTGGCTTTGTCCTGGTTTGCGTTGTTTCTGATGCGCTGGTCATGTTTGGCCAAAGCAGCATCCAGACGTGCAATGGTTGTATCCAGGGCGGTTACATCCAGTTTGGAGGCGATAAGTTTTGCTGTCTGACTCTCAAGGGACTGCAGCTTTTTTTCCAGAACCGGCAGTTTTTCATCCAGGTCAAACCGGTTTTTTGCAATTCTCACGTCCAGGGCGTTGAGTTTTTCTTCAGCCTGGCGGGTGAGGACTTCCACCTGATTTGTTTTTGAAATATCTGCGTCCACCACCTGCTCCTTGATGTCCAGATAGATGAAAAACATCACAACACCAATGAGTACAGGAAGCATCACCGAAATAATTGTAACCCGGTTGGACAGCTTGTCAATTTTCAGGGTATTGAGTTCCTGAAGATAGGAAGAGGATGCAATACTGTCTGCGTCTTCTTCCGACAGATCAGACGTATCGCTGTGAAAGTCTTTCAGGCCCATGGCACGTAATCCCTTCCCGCATCTTCAAAATACGGTCATCTTATTCCCACTCAATGGTTCCCGGCGGTTTTGATGTAATATCATACACCACCCGGTTGATATCATCCACCTCATTGATAATCCGATTGGATATTTTTCCCAAAAGTGCGTGGGGAAGTTTTGCCCAGTCTGCTGTCATGGCATCGTTGCTGGTCACTGCACGAATGGCAACGCAATTGGCAAAGGTCCTTTTGTCACCCATGACCCCCACACTTTTAACAGGCAAAAGTACGGCAAACGACTGCCAGAGTTTTCTGTAAAGACCAGCTTTCCGGATCTCTTCCAAAAGTATGGTGTCTGCCTGTCTTAAGATATCCAGCCGCACAGGTGTGACATCCCCCATAATTCTGATGGCAAGACCTGGACCGGGAAACGGCTGGCGCCATATCAGATCCTCGGGAAGGCCCAGCGTCAACCCCAGTTTTCTGACCTCATCTTTGAACAAAAGCTGCAACGGTTCGATGAGCTTGAGTTTCATTTTTTCTGGGAGTCCGCCCACGTTGTGATGGGATTTGATGATGGAGGTGGGTCCCCCAAAAGCAGATTTGGATTCAATGATATCCGGGTAAAGGGTTCCCTGTCCTAAAAAACCGGCCCCTGGGATCTTTTTTGCTTCAGCATCAAATACCTGGATAAACAGGCTGCCTATGATTTTGCGTTTGGCTTCAGGGTCGGTGACCCCTTTGAGGGCTGCAAGAAAGGTTTGTGCGGCATCCACAAATTTGATGTTCATATCCAGGTTTGCAACGAGCCGTTTTTCCAGCTGTATTTTTTCATTGTGCCGCAAAAGCCCGTTGTCAACAAATATACAATACAAATTTTTTCCGATGGCCTTGTGGATCAGGGTGGCGGCCACTGAGGAATCCACACCCCCTGACAGGCCCATGATAACCTTTTGATCCCCAACCGCATCTTTTATCTGGGAAATGGCCCCTTGGGAAAAAGATGTCATGGTCCAGTTTTTTTCGCACTGGCATACATCAAATAAAAAATGTTTGATCATCAATGAGCCGTTGACCGAATGTTCCACTTCCGGGTGAAACTGAAGTCCGTAAAAACGCTTCTGGTTGTGGGCCACTGCAGCAATGGCGGTATTTTCTGTGGAAGCGGTCACCTCAAAACCTTTGGGCAGCTCTTTTGCGCTGTCTCCGTGGCTCATCCAGCATTGGAAGGCTGGTTCCATGTCCTTGAACAGCGGGCATCCGGTTTTGATCTGCAGCCTTGCAAACCCGTATTCCCGTTTCCGGGCCCGCTGGATCACCCCGCCGAGAGCATGCACCATGTAATGCATGCCATAGCATATTCCCAGTATCGGAACCCCCAGATCAAAAAGGGCGGTATCGATGGCCGGACTGTTGTCTTCATATATACTGGAAGGACCGCCTGAGAGAATAATGCCTTTGGGGTTGAGCGCACGGATTCTGTCAAGGGAGATATCAGCCGGTTCCACCTGGCAATATACACTATGCTCCCTGACCCGCCTGGCAATGAGCTGATTAAACTGGGATCCAAAATCAATAACAATGATCATATTCTATTTTCCCGGGATAAAAATTTTTCAAACTATACTATTTCCTATAAACAGCGTAAAATTGCAAGATGTTTTTATCTGGATCTTGCCAATCGGCCTGTATTGTGGTTTATTGGGCATAATAATTTCAGCGTGGTCACATTATGATAATCGAACCTTAAGAACTTGGAGCATTTCATGTATTTAGCATCAGATTTACGAAAAGGATTGAAATTTGAAATTGACGGTGAACCCCATGTCATCGTCGGGTTTGAATTTAAAAAACCAGGCAAAGGCCAGTCCCTTTACAAATGTAAACTCAAAAATATGATCACCGGAGCACAGTTTGAAAGAACCTACCGGTCAGGTGATAAATTTGAAAAAGCCGACCTTGAGGAGCAGGATATGGAGTACCTGTATGCTGACAGGGATGCCTATTGCTTCATGAACACCAGCAATTATGAACAGATATTTCTCACCCGGGACCAGCTGGAGGATGTTATCGATCTGTTGAAGGAAAATACGGTCTGCACCGTGCTTTTGCACAACCAGAAACCCATAGGCGTGACCCTGCCCAATTTCATTAATCTGACGGTCACCAGAACAGAACCCTGGGCAAAAGGAGACACCGCAACAGGCAGCACCAAACCCGCCACCCTTGAAACCGGATATGAGATACAGGTGCCGCCCTTTATTGAAGAAGGCCAGCTGGTCAAAATAGATACCCGCACAAAGGAATATGTTGAACGGGCCAATGCATAAGTTTTTTTGCAAAGCCAACGAAACATTCTTTCGCCGGTTCCTGGCATGGATCTGCAGACGGGCAAAGAAGAAAAACAGCCTGCAGCTGTTGATGCAGGCCAATAAGCAGCTGCAGGAGGCCATGGATCAGGCAAACACCATGGCACAGGAAGCCCAGAGAGCCTCCAGGGCCAAGACCTATTTTCTGGCCTCCATGAGCCATGAGATCAGAACCCCCTTAAACAGCATTGTGGGGTATACAGACATGATGCTGGATACGCCATTGAATGAGGACCAGAGATCGTTTTTACATGCTGCCCGGTTGTCCTGTGATACGTTGCTGTCCGTGGTGAATGATATTCTGGATTTTTCAAAGGTGGAAGCGGGCAGGCTTCACATGGAAGCCATTGATTTCGATCCGGAAATCCTGTGTTTTGACGCCATTGACCAGGTGAGAACCCAGGTGGATGAATCCCAGGTGGAGCTGTTCTGCAGGATTTCTGACCAGGTGCCCGGACAGGTGACCGGTGATCCCCACAGGTTCCGCCAGATATTGCTGAACCTGCTTGGCAATGCAGTCAAGTTTACCCAAAAAGGATCCATTGCATTACACCTGGATGGTCAAATCCGGCCTGACAACCAGTGTCTTTTGACCGTTTCTGTTACCGATACCGGCATGGGTATTGCCCCTGATGAGCTGGAAACCATATTTGAACCGTTTACCCAGTCTGAGTCTGATATTGTCCGCCGCTCCGGGGGAACCGGGCTTGGGCTGGCCATCAGCAGAAACATTGCAGAAAATATGAACGGGTCTGTCTGGGCCACCTCGGATTTTGGGAAGGGATCCACCTTTTTTTTTACGGCCTGTCTTAAAAAGGCCCACACGCAAAAAAAAAACCGGATACATCCCATGGCCCTGGCAGGCAAAAAAATACTTGTCAGCACCACTACCCGGGAAAGCCGGGACATCCTGCTCCACGAAATGACCCTGGCCGGCATGGAACCTTTGCACCACCCCCTGGATCATCTCGATGAATTTCTCAAAAACACCCCAAAAGACCGTTTTGATCTCTGTATTATGGATTTTGGCAAAACCCTGTGCAGATCTTTTTCCAGGCTGCCCCGTATCCTTGAGAATCTGAGTCCCGGCCAGTATCCTTTTGGGTGTATCGCCTGCTCCGTCCCTTTTCCCGGCGTTGCTGCCATATTCGCCCAGGCCGGATTCAAAGGGTTTATTTCAAAACCCGTACGAAAATCCAGCCTGCTGGAAATGATTGCCCATGTCTTGGGCATGGATGCTGTTTCCCATGGCAGATCCGGCATGCTGCCGGAAAAAATTGTTACCGTGCATACCCTTCTGGAAAACAAAAAACACGGCATTACCATCCTTTTGGTGGAAGACAACCCTGTCAACCGGAAAATGGCGGACCTGATGCTGTCCAAGGCGGGATACACTGTCCTCACAGCCGCCAACGGTCTGGAGGCTGTGCAGATATATACTGGATCTGATCAAAAAATTGATCTGATTTTACTGGATATCAATATGCCGGTAATGGATGGCTATGAAGCTGCCAGAAAAATCCGGGACCATGAAACCATGACCGGTGCGATGCAGCGCATACCCATCATGGCCCTGACAGCCACTGTGCTGGATGACTGCAAATCCAGCTGTCTGGCAGCCGGCATGGATGGTATTTTAACCAAGCCCATCAAACGGGACCTGGTGTTCCAGACCATTCAAAAATGGGCATTTAAACAGACAGTTTCATGATCACTGGTCCTGTTTTTCCTTATACCCGCATTTGGGAGTGAGACATTTGAGGAATCTGCCGTCCCTTTTGGTTTCTTTTTCAACCAGAAACGGCGCATGGCATTGGGGACAGGGTTTGTCCACTGGTTTGTCCCAGCATGCAAATGTACATTCCGGGTACCGTGAACACCCGTAAAAAATTTTTCCGCGCTTGGATTTTTTTTCAACAATCCTGCCATTACAGCCTTTTTCCATGCAGCTTAACCCGATATCATGGTGGGCATTTTCAGACACCACAGATTCGGTGTGTTTGCACTCCGGATAACCGGTGCAGGCAAGAAACAGCCCGAATCTCCCATCTTTTTGTACCATGGGTTTGCCGCAAAGGGGACAGTCTTTGACCGGGGTGTTGTCCACCTGTTTTTCCACAATGCTGATATTGCCTTTTTCATCCCGGATGTAATTGCTGGTGAATGTGCAGTCCGGGTAGCCGGTGCATGCCAGAAAGTGCCCGTTTTTTCCGATTTTGATATGCAGAGGTTTTTTACACGATGGGCAGGTCAGATCAGTTTCAATCCCCACGCCCTTTACACTGACCATATTTTCCCTGGCATCTTCCAGGGTCCGGCTGAAGCCGTCGTAAAAACGGGCCAGCAGATCAACCTCATCCAGACTGCCGTTCTCCACATCATCCAGGTTGTTTTCCATCTGGGCGGTGAATGAGATATCCAGCAGATCAGGAAAGGAGGCCACCAGAAGATCATTGACAATAAACCCCAGCTCACTGGGAACAAAATACCGCTTTACCAGTTCCACATATCCTTTGTCCTGGATGACACTGATAATGGAGGCATAGGTGCTTGGCCGGCCGATGCCGTTTTTTTCCAGTTCCTTGACCAAAGAAGCCTCTGAAAACCGTGGCGGCGGTTTGGTAAAATGCTGTGTGGAGATGATTTTTTCCCGGGTCAACAGCTCTTTTTCGGCCACATCGGGAAGTGACTGAATGTCGTTGTTTTTTGACCCTGTTTCCGGAATGTCATACAGGGCCATGAACCCATCAAATTTCACTGTGGAACCACTCACGGAAAACAGATAATCTCCGGCCTTGATCATAATGGCTTTCTGGTCAATAAGGGCCTGGCTCATCTGGGAAGCCACAAACCGTTTCCAGATAAGATCATATAGTTTGAACTGGTCTTCGGACAGATGGGGTTTGATTTTAGCCGGGGTGTTGAAAACAGAGGTCGGACGGATGGCTTCATGGGCATCCTGGACCTTGTTTTTGTTTTTAAAATACCGGGGCTGGGACAGGGCGTATTCTTTGCCGTAATCTTGAAAAACAAGTTCCAGGGCCTCCTGGGCCGCCTCAGGGGCAATGCGGGTGGAATCTGTCCGCATATAGGTGATCAGGCCTTCAGGGCCGTCCGTGCCGATATCAATGCCTTCGTACAATTGCTGGGCCACAACCATGGTTTTTTTAGCGGAGAATCTCAGCCGGTTGATGGCATCCTGCTGCAGTTTGCTGGTGATAAAGGGGGGCAAAGGGTTGCGCCTGACGGTCTTTTTTTTGATTTCATCCACAGAAAACTGTGCATTTTCAAGCGCAGCAACAATTTTTTGTGCCTGGTCCCCATGGGTGATTTTGGCTTTCCTGGTGCCGATCTTCACCAGGGCGGCATTGAAACAGGGTGGGGTTTTGGCCATGAGGTCTGCTGTGATTGTCCAGTATTCTTCCGGCGTAAACTCGCGTATTCGCCGTTCCCGGTCACAGATGATTTTTACGGCCACCGACTGCACCCTTCCGGCACTCAATCCCCGCTGCACTTTCTGCCACAGCAAAGGAGAAATCTGATACCCCACCAGCCGGTCCAGCTTGCGCCTTGCCTGCTGGGCATCATATTTGTTCACATCCGGATCCAGCGGTTTTTTAAGGGCATCTTCAATGCCTTTTTTTGTCAGTTCGTGGATGAGAACCCGGTGAAATTTTCGGTCCTTTTTCTTTAAAATATCCATGATATGAAAGGCAATGGCCTCTCCTTCACGGTCCGGGTCAGGGGCAAGAAAAATATCATTGCTGTCTTTGGCAATTTTTTTCAGATGGGAGATGACTTTGGCTTTATCCCTGATATTGACATATTCAGCCTTGAAGTTATCATCCACATCTACTCCAAGGCTTTTTACCGGCAGATCCCGGATATGGCCGGCACTGGCAGCCACATTATATGCTTGTCCCACATATTTTTTCAGGGTTTTGATTTTGGTGGGTGACTCTACTATGATAAGGGGTTTGCCCAAGATTACTCCTTTACAATGGAAAAATAGTTGCCTGGATGGTGTTTTACAACACCCTGCAGTTCCAGCTCCAGCAGGATGGCGGACACAACGTTGCTGTCCATCCGGCTTGTTTCAATAATCTGATCAATATGCTGGGGATAGACATCCAGCAGCTGTATGATCTGTTTTTTGAACCGGCCCGTCACCGGTCCTGGCTCCAATGCTTGCCGTGGTTCATCAGATTGCGTTTCCAGGTGCACAAGATGCGCCAGTTCATTTACAACATCTGTTTCATTTTCCACCAGTTTGGCCCCCTGCTTCAACAGAGAATGGGTTCCCTGGCTTTTTAGGGATCTGATGCTTCCTGGAACTGCAAATACCTCCCGGTTATATTCTGCTGCCAGTCTTGCCGTGATAAGTGATCCGCTTCTCTTTTTTGCCTCCACCACAATGGTACCGCATGAAAGTCCGGCAATAATCCGATTTCTGACAGGAAAATTATACGGATATGGATCTGTGTCAAGTTTAAATTCTGATATCACTGCCCCTGATTTTTGAATTTTATAAAATAACTCTCTGTTTTCCCAGGGATAAATTTTTTTTAACCCGGATCCCAGAACAGCGATGGTTTTTCCTGCGGCTGACAGCGCACCTTGATGGGCTGCCGTGTCAATGCCTCTTGCCATCCCGCTGACAATAGAAAACCCCATACCTGCAAGGCTGCGGGCAAGATGCCGGGCAGTGTCCATGCCGTAAGATGATGCATCTCTTGATCCCACAATGGCGATACAGGGATCATGCGGATCCAACGTCCCCTGGCAGGTAAGAATCGGCGGGGGATCTGGAATGGTTTTCAGCAGTTTGGGAAACCCTGCATCATTCAGGGTTAAAATGGTGATGCCCAGCTGTGTAATCTGCTGTAGTTCCCTTTGGGCAGCTTGGATATATTTTTTCTGGTGCAGGATGCCGTCAAGGCTTTTCCGGGAAATACCAGGAACTTTTTTCAATGCATCAGGGGGGGTTGCCAATGCCTTTTCAGGGCTTCCAAATGCCTGGATTATCCGGTTAATCCCCAGGTTACCCAGAAAAGGAATCTCTCGTAATATAAACCATGGCAGGTATGTGGCGGCATCTGATTCCATTTTCCTGAAAGGTCAGTCAGATGGGGATAATTTTTTTTGGGCTTTGTCTGCTGCAGGGGAGAAAGGATATTTTTTCAGTACCAGCTTCAGATAATGGTGGGCCCGGTTGATATCATCCATGGACAGGTAGGAATACCCGGTTTTCAAAAGGGCATCCGGTACCTTTTCCGCAGTGGGGTAGGCAGCAACCAGCTCTTTGAATACAGCCACCGCCTGGGAATACTCCCCCAGAGAATAGTGGCATTCCCCCAGCCAGTAAAGCGAATTGTCTGCCAGGCTGTGGTCTGGAAACTGCCGGGCAAATCTGCGAAACAATTGACCGGCAGCAGCAAAATCATCCGCCAGCATAAGGTTTCTGGCTGTCTGGTATAATGGCGCCGGTGCCGGGTCTTCAAGCTGATCAGTTGATTTTTCGTGTTTTTGTTCAAACCTCTGCACCGCAGCAGGCAGCTTTTTGTCAAGGGCAGCCATTTTATGTTCCAGCCGGGTAATTTTTTCTTCCAACGCATCAATAGCCTGGTCTTTTTTGTCTATCTGCTGCTGTATCTGTGTCAGCTGGTTTTCGATCAAACGGTCAGGGCCAGCAGCAGCTGTTGCCTGGACATCTTCCCGGGGAGGGGGGGGGGCGCTTTCGAAAAATCGGGATGTGGAACAGGATACCAGCAGAAAACTGGTACAGATCAGGGCTGTATACCTTGAGACGGTTGACAGGGCCATAACTTTTATCCTTTCCTTGCGGCGGCGGCCAGCACAACCGGGCTTGCAACAAATATGGATGAATAGGTACCGATGAGAACACCGATGATCATGGCAAAGGCAAAATTATGGATGATATCCCCCCCGAGAAAAAACAGGGCCAGCAGGACAATCAATGTGGTGACGGATGTGAGAATGGTTCTGGACAGGGTCTGGTTGATGCTTTTGTTGAAAAGACCGGGCAGGGCGGTTTTTGAAGATTCACCCTTGATATTTTCCCTGATTCTGTCAAATACGATAATGGTGTCATTCAATGAATATCCGATAATGGTCAACAGGGCGGCAATAATGGGCAGGGAGAAATCCAGGTTGAGAATGGAAAAAATTCCCACTGTGATGAACACATCATGAATCAGGGCAATGAGCGCCCCCATGGCAAATTTGAGCCGGAGCCGCCAGAACAGAACCAGAGAGACCACAAGGGCCCCTGTAATCAACACCGGCATGCTGACATTGAAAACAGACAAAAAATAGACGGCTGTCATCAATGCCCCGGCAGTCACACCGGACAGTATCCATTTGAGCTCAAACCGGCCGGAAATATAAATGGTGATGAACAAAAGAGAATAAAAAATGGCCAGCAATGCCTGTTTTTTCAGCTCATCTCCCACCTGGGGGCCAACCATTTCCACACGCCGTATTTCCGGTGTCACCCCGGTTCCCGCAAGGATGGCTGCAGAAACCGCCTGGGCCAGTCCTTTGCCCACTGTTTCAGTACTGCCGGTGCGGATTAAAAATTCATGGTCATCTGGTTCTCCGAAATCCTGCACAGACAAGTCCTTCAGGTCCAGACCGGTCAGGCTGTCCCTCACCTGGGCAATGGGTATATTCTGAGCAAACTTTACCTGGATCAGGGCACCGCCGGAAAAATCAATGCCGTAGTTGGGTCCTTTGTGAACAATCAGCCCTATGATACTGGCAATGATGAGTATGGCGGAAAACACAAATCCGATTTTCTGTTTTCCCAGAAAGTCTATGTTGATATCAGACTTGATCAGCTGCATTATGACAGTTCCTTTATATGCTCAAAGTTGAGGCGGTTTTTTTCTGTAAAATAAAATCAAAAATGGATTTGGACAGCACCAGGGCGGTGAACAGGCTGGCAACAATACCAAGACCCAAGGTAACGGCAAAGCCCTTGACAGGACCTGTGCCGAATTGAAACAGCACAATGGCGGCAATCAAGGTGGTGACATTGGCATCCAGAATGGTCAAGGTGGCCCTGTCAAAACCTGCATGGACTGCAGCAAGCGGTGTTTTTCCCCACCCGATCTCCTCGCGTATCCTTTCAAAAATGATCACATTGGCATCCACAGCCATGCCGATTGTCAGAATAATGCCTGCTATGCCCGGCAGGGTCAACGTGGCCTGAAACGCAGCCAGCCCCCCGCCGATAAGAATGATATTCATAACCAGGGCCAGGTTTGCAACCAGGCCGGCCCCTTTATAGTATATTGCCATGAACAAAAGAACCAGTGCACCACCGGCCAGCATGGATATCATTCCCATGCGGATGGAATCCGCCCCCAGGGTGGGACCAACCGTTCTTTCCTCAATGATGCTCACCGGTGCGGGTAGCGATCCGGCCCGCAGGGCAATGGCCAGGTCCTTGGCTTCCTCCATGGTGAAATTGCCGGTAATCACGGCCTTGCCGCCGGCAATACGGTCCTGGATCACCGGTGCCGAATATACCGTATTATCCAGCACAATGGCCAGCCGCTTTTTGATATTCTGGCCGGTGATTCTGTCAAATATATGGGCGCCTTTCCGGTTGAATTCAATGCCCACCTGGGGCTGCTGAAACTGATCAAATTCCACCCGGGCATCCACCAGAAGACTGCCGTCCAGCAGGACCTGTTTTTCGATAACATGGGCGATTTTAGCAGTGTTCCCTGTTACAGGGTCTGTTTTGTTTTCATACAGAATCTGGCTTCCCACGGGCAAAGATCCCTGCAGGGCAGCTTCAGGACTGACATCTTCATTGACCAGCTGAAATGTCAGCTGGGCGGTTTTTCCGATCAGGTCCTTGGCACGTTCCGGATCAGTGATACCCGGCAGTTGAAGCAGTATGCGGTTTTCTCCCTGAATCCGGATATCGGGTTCACTGACGCCGAATTCATCAATCCTGTTCCGGATGGTTTCAAGGGCCTGTTCCGTGGCCATTTTTTGTATCATCTCTTTTTCATCATCCGGCAGTTTGAGGTGAAACTTTGTGATGTCACTCCCGACAGAGGAGGCTGTCACCTTAAGATTGGAGAACTCTTTGGAAACAATTTTTTCAAATGCGTTTTTGGCGTCCTTGTCCGGGAGTTGCGCCAGGATGGTATTGTCTTCCTGGCGGGCGATGCCCAGATGGGTGATACTGTCTTTTCTGAGCTCTTTTTTCAGTTCATCAACGGTGCGCTCCAACTCTGCCTCCACTGCCTTGATATTCTGAACCTCCAGCACAAGATGCATACCCCCCTGCAGGTCAAGTCCCAGATTGATTTTTTTGTGGGGCCAGGTGTTGGTGAAAGTCGGCAGCAGAAAAACAACGGCTGTGATGAGAACGCCCAGGATCAATATGCGTGTAAATGTAAATGGTTTCAATCTTTGGCTCTCCTGCGCAGTGGATTAATTCTTTTTGTCTGCTTTGACAGCGGCTTCATTGTCAGACACAAGGGCTGCCACATTGCCGCGTGAAATTTTGATTTTGACTTTTTCGGCAATTTCAAGACCAATGGTTGTGTCGTCAATGGAAATAATGGTGCCGTAAATACCTCCGGAGGTGATGATCCGGTTTCCTTTTTTCAGATTTGCAATCATTTCTCTGTGTTCTTTGGCCTTTTTCTGCTGGGGCCGGATTAACAGAAAATAAAATATGGCGAACAGAATAATGATGGGCAGAAATCCTGCGAGTCCGCCTGCTGCCTGTCCTTCATTGGCGCCCATGGCAAATGCTGTATCAATCAAAATAGATCCTCCTTAAAAAAATAATGGTAAAAATATAATATTACATACAATGCATTATACTGTTTTTCAGGATTCCGGACCAGGAATCCAGATGGTTCTTCCGTCAAAGTGAATCTGGTCAACCGTCTCATAGTTGATTTGCGCAAGCAGCCCGAACACTTCCCCCATATTGTATATCACAATCTTGCTCAACGGTTCCAGCAGGTTGATATCAGGCACGATCTTTTCATCAATCAGATTATAAATGATGACCATGGTTTCAGAAAACTTTAAAATTTTGCCCACGCCTGAAGACTGGCTGCGGTTCAGCGGCTCATCTGCATCCGGTGCCACCGCAATTCCCCGGGATCCATAATACTCTTTGAGGATGTTAAAGTGGATGTTCCAGATATTGTCTCCTGGCTGGACAACATAAATACCATACTCTTTGATGCTTTCCGGAACCGTTTCCTCTGACTCCATGATACGGGATTCAAAAATCTGGTTGTTTTTTACAAAGGCTTTTTCCAGGATATCTGCCATGGACAGTTTTCTGCCACCCACAACAAAGGACTCGTCCGACCGTACAACCATGTCCAGACTTTTTTTGATACCCAGATCCTGCAGTCTTTTTTTCATCATCTGATTCACAGGGGCGTCTGCGTTCCTGTTTGTCAATTCATTATAATCGATGACAGGGACTTCCTGTATCTGTTTTTCCACCACATCTGATCCAGCCCCCAAAAGGTTTGGCATAACATGATGACCAGAGGAGACCATTTTTTTTTTGCCGTCTGCAAAAGGTTTGTGCTGTGCATCATTGCTGCTGGCAGCAATCTGTTTTTCATCCGCACGTTGGTCTGTGACAGGCTCCCAAAACATATACGCAGCAGCCAGGGCGATGCAGATAATTACCAGGCCCATGCGTATCAGGTTCGTTTTTATGGAAGCCCTGTTCACAATTGCGCTCTTTCCTGTAATAAGGTTGAAGTTGCTTTAGATACACAAAAGATCTGCTGATGTCAAGAACAGGTCAACCCTGATTTTTCAGGAATGGCAGGTAATACGGCTCTGGCCTGAAACAAGCTCCGGATCAATTTCGATATTAATGGAAACATTTCGTTTGGTTTCAATTTCAATGAGTTCTTCCCGTTTTTTGTTGAGAATATAATAGGCAACCTCCCGGGGAACAAGCGCCTGTACCTGTTTGTTTTCTGTCTTCAGGGTTTTCAGGTTCAGCTGCCGCAGAATGGCAAGCCCCTGTGTCTCCACAGATGGGGTCTGGCCTCTGCCGTTGCAGTATCTGCAGGTTTCATAACTGCCAAAGGTGATGGAATGGCGGATACGCTGCCGGGACATTTCCAGAAGGCCAAAGGTGGTAATACCGCCCACCTTTGTTTTGGCTTTGTCAGATTTTAAATATTTTTTCAGATTTTTTGTGATATCCGCCTTGTGCCGCCTTTCCTTCATGTCAATGAAATCCACCACAATGAGGCCGCCCATGTCCCGCAGCCGCAGCTGCCGTGCCACCTCTTCAGCTGCTTCAAGGTTGGTATGGAAGGCGGTTTCCTCTATATTGCGGCGTTTGGTGGATTTTCCGGAATTCACATCAATGGATACCAGGGCTTCTGTCTGTTCGATCACCAGAAATCCACCGGATTTTAATGGAACATCCCGCTTGAAAATGGAAGCAATCTGTTCCTCAAGCTGGTATTTGGTGAAAATGGGTTTTTCCCCTTTAAAAAATTTGACAATTTTTTTCTGTTTAGGGGCGATCATGGCCATGAATTCTTTGACCTCCCGGAATGTATCAGGGTTGTCAATGAGAATTTCTATGATATCTGTGGTGAAATAATCCCGCAAAGATCTTACAGCCAGGCTTTGTTCCCTGTAGAGCAAAGAAGGGGCTGTGTTGTCAATGGCCAGTTTGTCAATATTTTTCCATACCCGCATCAGGTATTTAAGATCTGCCATCAGCTGGGTTTTTGTGGCATTTTTACCGGCAGTTCTTACAATCATGCCAAACCCTTCCGGAATCTCCATGGTTTTCAGGATGCCTGCCAGCCGTTTTCTTTCTTCCTCTTCTGCAATCTTCCGGGAAACCCCCTTGGTGGTGCTCCCGGGCATGAGAACGGCCAGTCTGCCGGGTAAAGAGACAAAGGTTGTGAGCATGGCCCCTTTCTGGCTTATGGGATCTTTTACCACCTGCACGATCAGTTCCTGTCCTTTTTTGATTAAATTGAACAGGGATTTGTCCCGGGTTTCCACTTCCTGAAAATAGTCCTGGTGGATCTCGTTTTTTTGTAAAAAGCCGTTTTTTTCCGCGCCATAATCCACAAAAACCGCCTGAAGGCTTTGTTCCACTCTGGTTACGATGCCTTTGTAAATGTTGCCCTGGGTAACTTCTTTGGCACGGGTTTCAATGTGAAACTGGTCCAGCTTGTTGTCTATGACTGCGGCAATCCTGCTGACATCAGGATCCAGTGCGTTGATCAGAATTTTTCTAGTCATTTTTTTTTGCTCATCTTAAAAATTGGGTTAATCCCTGGCGTTTACACAATTTTTCTATTCTATTATGGTGTAAACGGCAAGTACATTTTTTTCTTTTTCCCATAGGCTGTTTTGTGACGTGACACCATTTTAAGGCCTCAGGAAAAATCAATCTGTTTCAGAATATCATAATAGGTAAGAACCCGTTCCACATATTGCACCGGTTCCCACCCCCTTGCATACCCATGCTTTGTCTTCTTATAAATTTTCGGTTTTGACAGCAGGGGCAGCGTTTTTTTCAAAGACTGCCAGACCAGCGGATTGAGTCCTTTTTGCCTGGCAATGGCCATGGCATCCAGAACATGGCCATACCCCACATTATAGCTGGCCAGCGCAAAAATCATCCGCTGGTATTCGTCTTCAATGTGATGAAACCGTTCATACATCCTGTTCAGGTAACTGATGCCGGCCTTGATGCTCTGTTTTGGATTTGTCCGGTTTTTAATGCCCATCTCCCTGGCAGTGGTATGGGTAACCTGCATGAGGCCTTTTACATTGGTGAAACTGGTTGCATCAGGATCAAACCGTGATTCCTGGTACACCACAGCTGCCATCAGGCGCCAGTCAAACCCGTGCTTTACCGCTTCAGCTTCAATGATTTCCTGAAATATGGGCAGGCGGGTTTTCATCCGTTCGTGAAATGTTTTTACATCTGATACGTCAAAATCCCTGGTATTTTCATAGTATTTTTCTATAATCTGTTTGAGAATGCCCTTTTCTTTGGCATACAAAAAAAACCGGTTGATTTCCTTGAGCATTTCCATATCATTTTTGCGCACAGCCCAGGCCAGAGATTCTTTTTCCTGGACAGGGATGCCGATGCGGATATCAGGGAAATACCGCTGGTTCAACAGGGCAATGTTGGAATCTGCAATGGTGAATTTTATTTCACGGTCATTGACCATGGCAATAAGATCTTCTGTGGGAACATTATCATGGAGAATATACTCTATGTCAATGCCGGATGCCTTTATTTCTTTAAGCCGGGAATGGTAGGAGGTGTTGCGCCTGACATGGATGGTTCTTTCGGCAAGGTCATCAATGTTTTTGGGACCGAATATGAGATAATGGTGAATTACCCGCTGCTGGATGCTCATGTAGGGAATGGAAAATGCCGCTTTTTCCAGGCTTTCTTTTGTGATGGCAATGCCGGCGGCAATAAAATCTCCTTTGCCCTGGTCCAGGTAGGCAAACAGGTTGTTCCATCCCGGGGTCACTATATCCAGATCCACCTGTAAATACCGGGCGAATTCACGGGCCAGGTCGTATTCAAATCCGGTGGGTTCCTCTTTGTACAGATAAAAGGTGTTGATTGACCGGGTGGTGATCAGCCGCAGTGTACCGGATTTTTTGATCCGTTCCACAGAACTGGCGGGCACACCAAGATTTTTGTGATGCAAAAGAAAGCTCAGATAAACAAAAAAAAAGCAGAGAATCAGCAGATTCAAAAAAATGAAATATTTTTTATAAAAATGTTTCATTCAGATAGGGTTGGATTCCATTGATATTACCTCCACAGTGTCCACTTTCCGGTACCCCCTGGGTAACAGCCGGCCTCTGTGCCCGCGCATTCCTGTATAATCAGCTTGTCTGTCAACACCCAGGAGCAAAGAATACTTTTTGGCATGTATAACAAGATTAGAATGTAAAGGCAATATTTTTAAGAACTTGAGTTTTTCCGGGTCCGAAGATCTCCGTTCTTTTTTGGGTATGGTGATGATTTTGTTTCCCTGTCCTTTTTTCAACCGGGGAAGTTCATGTAAGGGAAAAATGAGCATCCTGCCTTTTGTTGTGACGGCAGCAACCGCATCTGTTTCAATGTTAACAATCGGTTGCGGCTGCATGGGAACTGCATGGTTTTTCAAGGTGATCACGGATTTTCCGTTTTTAAAATGGGTCAGAAAATCTGAAAATTTTATGATGAATCCATACCCGCTGTCAGAACCCACCAGAAAATGGGTGGTACTGGTCCGGGAGAGCATACAGCAGATCCGGACATCAGGCTGCAAAGACAGATGTCCGGTCAGCGGTTCTCCGTTGCTTCTGGCTGAGGGCAGAACATGGGGGTACAGGGTATAACTGCGGCCGGAACTGTCTAAAAACACAATGGGTTTGTCGCTTTGGGTGCGCAAATGGCATTGCAGATCATCTCCTGATCTGAATTTCACTTTTTGGGGATCAATGTCATGGCCCTTGGCCGACCGGATCCAGCCGTTCTGGGACAAAATTATGGTCACCGGTTCCTTCTCCATGACATCGGTAATGGAAAACGCTTCAGCTTCTTTGCGTTCCTGGATGGGGGACTGCCGTTTGTCTCCGAATTTTCTGGCATCTGCTTTTATTTCATCAATTATGTATGCCCTGAAAGCGGTTTTATCATGCAACAGGGTTTCTAAGGTTTTTTGTTCATCTTCCAGATCCTTTATTTCCGAAAGCAGTTTGATCTCTTCTAATTTTGCCAGCTGGCGCAGTCGGATATCAAGGATGGCTGCTGCCTGGGTCTGTGACAGGTCAAATGCCTTCATCAATTCCTGTTTGGGGTGGTCGGACTGCCGAATAATCTGGATCACTTCATTGATATGCAGAAAAACGATGCGGAATCCTTCCAGAATATGGCGTCTGTTCAAAACCTTGTCCAGGCGGAACCCAAGTTTTTTTTCCACTGTATGGAACCTGAATTCCAGCCATTCCAGAAGAATGGTTCTTAAATTTTTAACTGCCGGCCGGCCGTTGATTCCTATCATGTTCATGTTGAATGAATAGGATTTTTCCAGATCAGTCGTGGCAAACAGATGGTCTGCAAGGGCGGTGAGATCCACCCTGCCGGATCTGGGAATTATCACCAGACGGATGGGGTCTTCATGGTCTGATTCATCCCTGATATCACTGACCATGGGCAGTTTTTTTGCTTCCATCTGGGCGGCAATCTGTTCATGTATTTTTTCGGCTGATGCATGGTAGGGCAGGGCAAAATACACGATATCGCCGTCTTCAATGCGGAATCTGGCCCGCATTTTCATCCGGCCGTTTCCGGTTTCATAAATGGCACGGATCTCTTCGGCAGGGGTGATGATTTCCGCTTCAGTGGGAAAATCCGGGCCCTTGATATGTTTGAGCAGGGCATCAAGGGGGGTGGTTTCATCTTCTATGAGCATTATCAACGCTTTTGCCACCTCCCGCAGATTATGGGGCAGAATGCTTGTGGCCATTCCCACGGCAATGCCTGTGGTGCCGTTGAGCAGCAGGTTGGGCAGCCTTGCAGGCAGCAGCCTGGGTTCATGCAGGGTGCCGTCAAAATTGGGCGCCCATTCCACCGTGCCCTGCTCCAGTTCATCCAGCAGAAGGTCGGCATACCGGGAAAGCCGGGATTCGGTATACCGCATGGCTGCAAAGGATTTGGGATCATTGGGATCACCCCAGTTGCCCTGGCCGTCCACAAGGGGGTACCGCAGTGAAAAGGGCTGGGCCATGAGCACCATGGCCTCGTAGCAGGCGGTGTCCCCATGGGGATGAAATTTACCCAGTACATCTCCCACAGTGCGGGCTGATTTTTTGAACTTTGCCGTGGATGAAAGTCCCAGCTGGCTCATGGAATAAACAATGCGCCGCTGCACAGGTTTGAGGCCGTCCCCGATATGGGGCAAAGCCCTGTCTAAAATCACATACATGGAATAGTTGAGATACGCTTTCTGGGCAAACTCCTGGAAAGCGATTTTTTCATACTCTTCCATGACAGCGGGTAAAATGTCTTTCATGTTATTCTATCTCTTCAATATTGCCCTGGGTTTCTATCCAGATTTTTCTGTCTTTGGCGCGTTTTTTTCCCAGCAGCATATCCATGATTTCATGGACATCATCCATGGCATCGGCCTGTTTTACAGTCAACTGCACTAGACGTCTGGAGTCCGGTGCAATGGTGGTTTCCCTGAGCTGGACAGGGTTCATCTCTCCTAAGCCCTTGAAGCGCTGGACATTTATTTTTCCCGGTTTTTTCCTGCGGTTGATCCGTTTGATAATGCCCTGTCTTTCCGCATCATCCAGGGCATAAAAAACCTCTTTTCCCACATCGATCCGATACAGGGGCGGCATGGCCATAAAAACATGACCGTTCTGGACAATTCTGGGAAAATGTTTTAAAAACAGGGCACAAAGAAGGGTGGCAATATGCAGCCCGTCAGAATCCGCATCCGCCAGAATACAGATTTTATTGTACCGGAGCCTGGAAATATCTTCCTGCCCGGGCAGCACCCCGAGTACCTGGACAATGTCCCGGATTTCTTTGGATTCAATAATGGCGGATGCCGGCATGTCCCAGGTGTTCATGATCTTGCCCCGCAACGGCATGATGGCCTGAAACCGCCTGTCCCTGGCCTGTTTTGCTGATCCGCCTGCAGAATCCCCTTCCACAAAAAACAGTTCTCTGCGCTGCTGGTCGTCACTGGTGCAGTCTGACAGTTTGGCCGGCAGAACAACGCCGTTGGCAGCCTGTTTCCGGGTGATTTTTTTGGATTTTCTCACCCTGGCCCTGGCATGTTCCATGGCCAGTTCCGCCAGGGCCTCTCCCAGGTCCACATGCTGATTGAGCCAGAGACTGAAGGCATCCCGCACCTTGAGATTCACCAGATTGGCGCAATGACGTGATGACAGCCGTTCCTTGGTCTGGCCGGAAAACTGGGCCTCAGATAATTTAACAGACAGCACATACCCCACATTGCTCCAGATATCTTCTGGTGCCAGGAACAGGTTTTTGGGCAGAAGATTTCGAAACTTGCAGAACTCCCGCAAAGATTCCAGCAGGCCGGATCTGAATCCATTGACATGGGTACCCCCCAGAGGGGTGGGGATCAGGTTGACATAGCTTTCTTCCATGCCTGATCCTGTCTCGGTCACCCAGTTCACCGCCCACACAGCCTGGAAATCATCTGCCCGGCAATGGCTGCTGAATGGTTTTGGAAACAATGTGTTATGGCCCTTGAGATGCTCATTTAAATATTCATCCAGACCATGGTCATACACCCAGGTGTGTTTTTCTCCTGTGGCTTCATTCAAAAAACTGGTTGTCAATCCCCTGCACAGAACCGCTTTTGATTTTAAGGCATTTTTGATGGCGGTCTGTGAAAAAAAAGTCCGTTCAAAATATCCGGGGTTTGGAAAAAAATGTACCCATGTACCGGTGGTATCGTCCGGGGTTTTTCCCACCACCGCCAGGTCCCGGATTTTGGTGCCGTTTTCAAACCCGATGGAAAACTGCTGCCCCTTGCGGAAAATGGTAATATCAAGCCGGGCAGACAGGGCATTGACAACAGAGACCCCCACACCATGCAGCCCGCCTGAAAAAGCATAGTCTTTGTTGGAAAATTTGGCCCCTGCATGAAGCCTTGTCATGATCAGTTCCACCCCTGAAATACCCTCTTTGGGATGGATATCCACAGGCATTCCCCGTCCGTTGTCCGTCACAAGGATGCTGTTGTCTTTTTTCAGAATGACATCAATGGTGTCGGCAAATCCGGCAATGGCTTCATCCACACTGTTGTCGATCACTTCAAACACAAGGTGGTCCGGACTGGTTGTGTCTGTATACATGCCGGGCCGGCGTTTGACAGGGTCCAGTCCCTTGAGGATCTCAATGGATTCTGCATCATATCTGCCAGCCCTGCCTGCCGGCTCAGCATGTGAATCAAACGGTTTCATATGTTATTTTGAGTTGTACTATGGATGCTAATTCTTTATATTGGTTATTGGGCACAATGCGCTGGTGAACACAGTTGATTTTAAAAATGACCATATATCACTTTTAATTAAAAAGGTAAAACATAACAAAATATTCTCCATGACCGATTTGTCTTTTCCATTTGATGAAAAAAATTATGAAACGCTATGGGCATCCCTGGATGAAGAGAAAAAATATGATCTGGTGACCCAGGCACCCGGCCTTGCGCCTTCCTTAGGTATACTGCCGGTAATTGATGCAGTGCTGTCCTACCATTTTTCACTTCGGAGCCATGCCCGAAAGGCCATGGGCCTTATCCAGGCCGAGGTCCTGTCCATGCTGAACATTCCCGAAAAAAAGCAGATACACACACAGGGACTTAAAGAATCCGCCATGGTGTGTGCCCGGATTTATCAGCGGCTCACCTCGGACATATCCCAGAACGAAGCCATATATTTGTTTAAAACCTTGGTGGAATTTGGTGATACCGGGGCATTTTTTGCATTTAAATCCATGCGCAATAATGTTGTCAGTGTGACTGCCATGCACAAAGCTGTGTATCTGGTCACTGAATCCCAGCGCCTTTGTTTTATCGACCAGTATCTGCAGTCTTCCCCGGAAATCCGCTTACGGTATGCAGCTGTTTTCAAGAAAATGCTCACCAACATCCAGACACGTGAAGCAGTTATCGATTTTTTTGCCAGCCTGTTTGACCGGAAACGGGATGCAGATCCTTTTTTGAACAATATTCCCGGGGAATTGCGAAACCCTGACACCCTGCTGAAAAATGAAATCTTGTCCCAGTCTCCGGCCATCAAGATCAAGGGGCTGAAAGCCCTTTCCATGCTGAAAGGAAAATTGCCCGGCAAACTGCTTATCCAGATTCTTGAAAACGAGGAGGTAAAAAAAATTAGAGAAGCGGTATACAGCCTGATTGAAAATTCATCCATGGGGCTGTATCCCCAGTTGTTTGATACGGTTTTTCGATTGTTTTTAAAAGCAGACAGACAAGAAGCTTTCAACGCCTTCAAAGCCCTGATAGTTACCGGCAAAAAACCGGTGTATGCCCTTATCGATCTGGCTAGAAAAACCCATCCCGATCTTATCCCTGTTTTAGATGCAGAACTTGCGGACCTGTCCAGGCTCTCTTTTTTTGTGATACAGGATATTGCCCTGAACAAAACACACTACCAGGAAACCAATTATGATATCAATCTGGCATGTATACTGGGAATGGTCAAAAAAAGACCGGAGCGGGTGGTCCGTCTGTTAAAGGATCTTGCAAAAATGCCTGGGAAAAATCAGGCACGCGATACATTACACTTCATGGAAAAAGCAAAATCCCTGCTGGAACTGGAGAAACAGGACATCTCATTATGGTTTGAGACCCTTATCAACACATTACAGCAGGCCCCGGAAAAACCAAAAAATATTTTTTCAGCTGTGTTTCAGGATCCTGTTAAAAAGAAACTGGAAGCTTTGAAAGCAAATATTGCCCAGAAAACCATTGATTTTCAGGACCTGACCATTGAGGGTGAGAACTTTTCTGAACTGCGGTTTTCCGCCTCTACCCTCTACTTTAACGGCGCTAGGCTGAAAAACTGTGATCTTTCCGGTTCTCACATGGAAAAAGCCTGGTTCAAACAGGCGGTTCTCCATAACATCGACTGGTCCGGTGCAGTGGTGCAGAACGTTAATTTTGACCATGCTGTGCTGATGCATATCAACGCTGAAAACACGCAGTTTGTGAACTGCAGCTTCCTGGGTGCCCGGCTGTTTAACTGTAATTTTACACAGGCAGATCTCCATGATGCCATATTTACTGACGCCCAGATTTCTAAAACCGCTTTCACCCATGCCAATCTGACATGTGCTGTGTTTTCCCATGCCAGGATATCCGGTGTTTCCTTTGCCACAGCCTGTCTGGAACAGGCAGATTTTTCTTTTGTCCAGTCCCGTTTTTCCCGGTTTCCTCCCAGTGCCGGGTCCGTGATACGGTGTGAGAAAATTGCATATAATGCCAGACGGTATCAGCTCAACCTTACAGATCTTCCTTGGATGGAAAAATCCATTGCAGCAAAAATCAATCTGCTTATTTTCTGTGAATTTATCCATTATGGAGAAAACAAGTTTTTAAACCAGAACAAAATGAGCATCCTCACGGCATTTGATGTTTTTAAACCCTCACAGGCTGATTTTTTCCAGCTCGTTCCCCTTTTGCTGCACAAAAATATCGATCTGCCGGGCACCCCACCCATACACCCCAAAACACCCTGCGGTATAGCAGATTATATGCCCTCCGGCACTGCGCTGCAGGTGCTGGAAAAATTTACAGGTGCCCAAAATCACAAGGCAGAGCAGATCTCTGCGCCCTGTATCGAAGGTGTTTTTACCATGGGAAGCGTGGGGTCGTTGGCCCAGACCCATGCATCTGACATAGATTATTGGGTGTGTATTCACGAGGAGCGCATGAATGCCCATGCGCATTCTTTGTTTATGCAGAAACTTGCTTTGCTGGAAAAACTGGCAATAGAAAAATGTAAAATCCAGACCACTTTTTTTGTTGTGGATATCCAAAAGGCAAAAAATAATGACTTTGGCGGATCCACCCAGGAAAGTTCCGGCTCAGCCCAGTCCCGTCTGCTGAAAGAAGAATTTTACAGAACCATGATCCATGTGGCTGGAAAACTACCCCTCTGGGCAGTACTTCCCACGTCCATAAGCCTGAACTATTACCACATGATCATGACCCAAATCACCCGCCTGTCCGGATCCCACAGATATATTGACCTGGGAGACATCCATGCCATACCGGTGAATGAATATTTCGGCGCTTCCATCTGGCAGATGTTTAAATGGCTCAAGAGCCCGTTCAAATCGGTGATTAAAATGGCACTGCTGGAAAAATACATCTATTCCTATGGGCAGGAACCCCTTTTGTGCAACCAGTACAAAAATGTATGGATGAATTCAGGGACCCATCTGAAACTGGCGCAGAATGATTCGTATATCATTCTGCTGAACAATCTTCTGGCCTATTACCGGTCTGCAGGGGACACAAAATCCATGAACCTGATCCTCACCTGTTTTTTTCTGAAGTTGGAGATTTCAAAGGATGCCGTCCTGGACAATACCGTTTTCGGGCTGCGCAGACATCTGGTGACAGATTCCATTGTCAAATGGGGATGGAGCCTGTCCAGGCTCTATGAAATCGGACATTTCAAAGAATGGGACTACCAGCGGATCCACAGGCTGTCCGCCTCCATTGAACGGTATATGCTCATAAAATACAGCCAGGTGAAAAAAACCTGTGAAAGCCATTCCAGCGGATTGATGATTTCAGATGAAGACCGCCGGGTGCTTGAACGGAAAGTGGATATTGTTTTTCTGGATAAACCCTTCAAGATAAAAAAAATTCTTCTGGTCTCAAGAAGCGACCGGTTGTTTTCACGGCTGCATCTCAGATACCTGCCAGGGCGTGACACCCGGGTCAAGTGGGAATTGTTTCACAAATCCACAAAACTGCACCAGAGCATTGAAGAGTCACTGGTGCAAACCCAAACCATTGAGGAAATAGGGGCATGGCTCATCAACAACGGCCTTTTTACAGAACATGCAAGTGTCAGTCTGGTACCCAACCCCTCCCAGGTAACCCACGATGATATCCAGAAGCTGTTCTGTGCAATGAATGCGTTTTTCACCCCGCAGCTCAGGCAGGCTTTCAACTTCAGTGAACTGAAAAAAAAAGCACCAGGCATCACATGTGTATTTGTCAGCTTCAATTTTTATGCGCCCCGTCAGGAATCAAAAGTTACAGATTATTGTGCCGTTTATATCAACTCCTGGGGGGAGATGTTTTATCTGACCTGCAGTCCCAACCAGGAGTTTGTCTCTCCGGAGACGGCCAAAAAAGAGATTCTTGCCCGTCTGGAGATAAATAAATTTCCTTTAAAAACCATGTTTTATTTTTCCAGGGGCAAGGCCAGATAGAAAGTGTCCAGGATTGACTTTTGGCAGGAAATCATATAACAAAAGGAAAATTTTTTCTTAATATAAAGAGTTTGCGCTTGAAAAAACATATACAATTGTCCCATGACACCATTGTCAAAAATGACCTGGGAATGCATGCAAGACCGGCAGCCCGGATAGCGAAAATGGCCATGACCGCAGAACATGATATCTGGCTTTCAGATGGCAAAACACAGGTGGATGCCGCAAGCATCATAGATATTTTAACCCTTTGCGCCACAAAAGGTGCCTGTATATATATCCAGGCGGCATCTTCTGCGGATGCTCCGGTGGTGGACAGAATCAAGTCTTTTTTTGACGATGGATTTGGAGAATTATCAGAATGAATCGTGACAAACCCCGTGAAATGATCCTTAAAGGCATCAGCGGCTCCCCTGGCATCTGCATTGGAAAAGCATATGTGGTGGATCGGGAAGGGGTCAATATCATTGAACGGTACCCGGTTTCAGAAGCCATGGTGCCCCAGGAAACAGACCGGTTCAAAAATGCCGTGGCAAGAGCCAAAAAGGAACATGCACGGATAATTCAGGCCCTTGATAAAGATGTCAGCGAGACCCTGAACATTCTGGAAACCCATATGGCATTGTTCAAGGACAAGATGCTGTATGGTAAAACCATTGAAACCATTCAAAAGGAACGGATCAATGCGGAATGGGCCTTAAGAAAGGTCGCCCGCCAGGTGAAACTCATGTTCCAGCAGGTGGATGACCAGTATCTGAAATCCCGGGTAAATGATATTGTCCAGGTGTCAGACAAAATAATGTCCTATCTGCTGGGTGCCCGGGATATCAAAATTGCAGATATCAACAAACGGGTCATCATTGTGGCCCATGATCTGAGTCCGGCAGATGCCAGTCAGATTCAGCTGGAGCGTATCAAAGGCTTTGTTACTGACCGGGGGGGCAAAGATTCTCATACCGGTATTGTGGCCAAATCCTTAAAGATTCCTTCCGTCTTCGGCCTGGCCCGGGCCACAGCCAGCATCAACAATGACGACATCCTGATTGTGGACGGATCTTCAGGCATCATTATCATCAATCCTGAAGAAGATACCCTGTTCAAATACGAAGAACGCCTGGCCCGGTTTGAAGCCTACCGGGCGGATATAGAACGCGACAGCCATCTGCCGGCTGTAACCAGAGACGGGGTTGCCCTTACCCTCATGGCCAATATTGAACTGGTAGAAGAGGTGGTGTCAGCAAAAGACAATGGGGCTGCCGGTATCGGGCTGTTCAGAACCGAGTTCCTTTACCTGGACCTGGAGCGGTTTCCCACTGAAGAAGAGCTGCTTGTCAAATACAAGGAGCTGGTGGAGCTCATGAATCCCGAGCCGGTGACCATCCGCACCCTGGACATCAACGGTGACAAGTTCAATCCCTGTATCGATCCTGTGGAGGAGGCCAATCCATCCCTGGGACTCCGGGCAGTCCGGTTCTGTCTGGAAAACAAGGATATATTTGTCACCCAGATCAAGGCTATTCTCCGGGCCGCAGCCTTTGGCAACATAAAACTGCTGATCCCCATGATTTCATGCATGGAAGAGATAATCGCGGTCAAAGCGGTCATCAATCAGGCTGTTTTGGCCCTAGAACAGGAAGACAAAATATTTAACAAGGATATTGCCCTGGGGATTATGATAGAGGTACCCTCTGCCGTCCTCATGGCTGATGAACTGGCCCGGCAGGTGGATTTTTTCAGTATCGGCACCAATGACCTGATCCAGTACTCCATGGCTATCGACCGCCGCAACCGCAGGGTGGCCCATCTGTATCAGGCCCTGAACCCGGCGGTGTTGAAAATGATCAAAATGGTCTTTGCTGCTGCCGAAAAGAACAATATTGAACTGGTGATGTGCGGTGAAATGGCTGGTGACCCCATCAACATTCCAGTGCTGCTGGGATTTGGATTGAAAAATCTGTCCATGAACCCAGCCTCAATTCCGGTGATAAAAAAGATGATACGGGGTATGGATTTCCAAAAAGCGCAAACCTTTGCACAAAAAGTGCTCACATTTACCACTGTCCAGGATATCACCCGGTTTACCCAGGAAGAATACAAAGACATTCTTCCCTACAAAGAAATGGAAGAGTAAGGCATGTCTGCTGATTATATTAAACTTATTGCCTCCAATAAAAAAGCCCGGCACAATTTTCACATTGATGCGGAATTTGAAGCCGGCATTGTCCTGGTGGGATCAGAGGTCAAGTCCATCAGGGAAGGGCGGGTCAGTTTCCAGGACTCCTATGCTGATATCAGGCGGGGAGAGGTTTTTTTAAGACAGCTGCATATTTCCCCGTACAAATTTGCCTACAATGATAACCATGAACCCATGCGCACCAGAAAACTGCTGCTCCACAAAGCAGAAATCTCCAAACTCATCGGCAAAATCAAGGAAAGGGGGTACACCCTGGTGCCCCTGAAAATCTATTTTAAAAATGACAAAATCAAAGTCCTGCTCGGTCTTGGAAAAGGCAAAAAGCTCTATGACAAGCGCCAGAGTATCAAAGAGCGTGATGTAAAACGGGACATGGACCGGGACCGCAAAAAATATTCTGCCTGACATCTGAACAGGTACCTGAAGTGGATATTGACTTTTGATATAGATTCATTATAATAAGAGTGCTTCTTAATGAAGTTCTGATCTTTTACAATCTGGGGGCGAAATGGTTTCGACGGAGATTTTGAAGCCCATGGTAGCATACCGAGTCGTTTGTCAGCTCGTAAACTTGGCAAAGACTTAAAGATAATCGCAGACGATTATAATTACGCCGTAGCGGCTTAACACCCGCTGCCGTCCTGCTGAAATCCCTCTTGCAGATATCAGGCCAGGGCGTCGACTTTGCAAGACCGCTGATGGGGCTGCCTGAACCGCATCAGTTGAATTTTTCAGGCTATACCCCGGGGTATCCCTCCTGAAGGAGACCCTGCGGCCAATATCAAAGTTCAGGATAAGTATGTAGAAGCCAGGGATGATGGTTTTCGGACGCGGGTTCAACTCCCGCCGCCTCCACCAATTATTTGTAATAAAATCAATAACTTAAAAAAACAACATCTGTTGCTCTGGTAGAATCCTGGTAGAATTTCAAATTTTTGGAAACTTGTTGAAAAGACATTAAGACCCAATATTGACAAGGGTCTTTTGTATTTTTTGGGGTCAAACTCCAAGAATTCATTACACAGCACTATTCTGTGGTCTCCGCTGTTAAATTGTCCAACACAATTGTATCTCCAAATGCTTTTTCAAGTCCGTTGCCATCATCTGGGGCAGGGATATGATTATAGTAGTGCTCAACAATCATTTTAGTTGTAGTGTGCCCAACCTGTTTTTGAACAAACCCCATCCGTTCATTATTATCCAGGGAATTTGTAATGTAGGATGAACGGGTGTCTTTACAACTGCTGGCTGATTTCAATCCCGCTTTTATCAATGTCGGTTTGAACACCTTGCTGTTGATACTGTGCTGGTGAATGTTGCGACCGTACTTATTCAGAAAGACAAACTCGGATTTTCCAAAAGTATGTTCCTTCTGTAACTGAAGTGCTTTCGTTGCCATCTTGGATAGTTTTACAAATCGGACAGAACTTTTTGTTTTCGGCTCTTTGTACTCACCCCTGACAAGTGTTTTACAGAAATCAATTCTGCCTTCCTTAAAGTGGACTCTCTTCCATTTCAGGGCGGCTGCCTCACCGAACCTGACCCCAGTGAAAAATAAAAACATAAACAAAGGTTTGTAATATTCAGG